>CALCIA010000168.1 GCA_937907435.1 uncultured Actinomycetes bacterium | reverse complement strand
ACCCGATCGTCACGTAAGTCCGACTTCGCGACGTCCCTGTGCCGGCTTTTTCACGAACGCCTCACGTCCTGGGCTCCTCATGGGGGTCACAGCCTGCCAGGACCCCCATGAGGAGCCCAGGACACCCGCACCCACCTCGGACGGCCGCCAGCCCCCCCGCACCCCCGCCCGCCCCCCGCGGAGCAACCGAGCTCAGACGACCGCGCGGTGCCTGTCGATGATGCGCCGGTAATCGAGGCCCGCCGGCAGCGTCCCGAACGCCCGGCCCCAGTCCCCGTCGAGTCGTGAAGCGCAGAAGGCGTCGGCGGTCGCTTCGTCGCCATAGCGGACCAGCAGCGACGCCTGGAGCGCCAACGCCATGCGCTCGACCACGCGCCTCGCGCGGGTCTCGATCGTGGTCACGTCGCCGGGGAGTTCGTCGCGGAGGGCCGTGGCGAAGGCGGTGAGGCGGGGCTCGGCGGCGGCGCCCTCGGCCACCTCGGCGAAGAAGGACTCGACCGAGGCCGGGGACTTCACCATGGCGCGGAGGACGTCGAGGCACTGGACGTTGCCACTGCCCTCCCAGATCGAGTTGAGCGGGCTCTCGCGGAAGAGGCGCGGCATGCCCGAGTCCTCGACGTAGCCGTTGCCGCCTAGGCACTCCAGGCACTCGCCCGCGTGGACCGGCGCGCGCTTGGTGATCCAGTACTTGAGCACCGCGTTGGCGACGCGCTTCAGACTCTGCGCCTCGGCGTCGCCGGCGATCGCCTCGTCGTAGGCGCGGGCCAGGCGCATCGCCGCGATCGTCGCCGCCTCCGACTCGACCGCGAGGTCGGCGAGGACGTTCTGCATCAGCGGCTGCTCGACCAGGTCGGTGCCGAAGACGGCGCGGTTGGAGGCGTGGTGGATCGCCTGGGCGATGCCGTGGCGCATGCCCACCGTGCTGCCGAGAACGCAGTCGAGCCGGGTGTGGTTGACCATCTCGATGATCGTCGGCACGCCCGCGCCCTCCTCGCCGACCAGCCAGGCCGCGGCGGCGTCGAACTCGACCTCGCTGGAGGCGTTCGACTTGTTGCCGAGCTTGTCCTTCAGCCGTTGCAGACGGAAGCGGTTGCGCTCGCCGTCCGGGGTCCAGCGGGGGAAGAGGAAGCAGGAGAGGCCGCCCTCGGCCTGGGCGAGGACGAGGAAGGCGTCGCACATCGGCGCCGACATGAACCACTTGTGGCCGGTCAGCTCGTACTCGGCGCCGGGGCCGCCGCCGTTCACCGGGCGGGCAAGCGTGGTGTTGGCGCGCACGTCGGTGCCGCCCTGCTTCTCGGTCATCCCCATCCCGGCGAGGGCGCCGCGCTTGTCCGGCGCCGGCGCGTTGCGCGGGTCATATGAGGAGCTGAGGATGTGCGGCTCCCACCGGGCGGCGAGGTCGGGCTGCGCGCGCAAGGCCGGGACCACCGAGTAGGTCATCGAGATCGGGCAGCCGATCCCCGCCTCGGCCTGCGACATGCACATGAAGGCGGCGCCGCGGGCGACGTGGGCACCCGGCCGCGGGTCGCTCCAGGGGGAGCTGTGCAGCTCGTGTTCGACGGCGGTCCCCAGCAGGTCGTGCCAGGCGGGGTGGAATTCGACCTCGTCGACGCGATTGCCGTAACGGTCGTGGGTCTTCAGCTTCGGCCCGTTCTCGTTGGCCAGCCGCCCGAGCTCCTGCGCCTCGGCCGAGCCGGCGAACTCGCCGACCGCGGCGATCCGCTCCTTTGCCCAGTCGGCGCCCTCGCGGTCGACCGCCTCGACCAGCACCGTGTCGGCTTCGAAGACGTTGTAGTCGGCCAGCGGCGGCGGCTGGTTGGCGACGGTGTGGTTGCCGAAGGTCTGACGCTCCCTGGTTGCCATCGAGTACGTGATTGTGCCGGCTCGCCGGCCGGCACGTCACCTCTGGCATCGCCGAGACGGCGAGGTCGC
Source organism: uncultured Actinomycetes bacterium (assembly GCA_937907435.1). GTDB lineage: Bacteria > Actinomycetota > Thermoleophilia > Solirubrobacterales > 70-9 > VAYN01. Next base: position 12,606 of record CALCIA010000168.1, on the reverse strand, counting down.
CGGCCAGATAGAGTCGCCGGCCGATGACGAAGATCAAGGTGAATGCCCCTGTCGTCGAGCTCGACGGGGACGAGATGACCCGGATCATCTGGTCGTTCATCAAAGAGCAGCTGATCCTTCCCTACCTCGATGTCGACCTGAAGTACTACGACCTCGGGATCGAGAGCCGCGACGCGAGCGACGACCAGATCACGGTCGACGCCGCCAACGCGATCAAGGAGCACGGCGTCGGCGTCAAGTGCGCGACGATCACGCCCGACGAGGCGCGGGTCGAGGAGTTCGGCCTGAAGGAGATGTACCGCTCGCCGAACGGGACGATCCGCAACATCCTCGGCGGCGTCATCTTCCGCGAGCCGATCGTGATCGCCAACGTGCCGCGCCTGGTGCCGGGCTGGACGAAGCCGATCGTGATCGGTCGTCACGCCTTCGGCGACCAGTACCGCGCCACCGACCTGGTGGTGCCGGGCGAGGGGACGCTGACCATGACCTTCACCCCGAAGGACGGCTCGGAGCCGATCGAGCTCGACGTCTACGACTTCCCCGACGGCGGCATCGCGATGGCGATGTACAACCTCGACGAGTCGATCCGTGACTTCGCCCGCGCCTCGCTGCGCTACGGCCTCGACCGCGGCTACCCGGTCTACATGTCGACCAAGAACACCATCCTCAAGCGCTACGACGGCCGCTTCAAAGACATCTTCGCCGAGGTCTACGAGACCGAGTTCAAGGCCGACTTCGAGGCCGCCGGGATCACCTACGAACACCGGCTGATCGACGACATGGTCGCCGCCGCGCTGAAGTGGGAGGGCGGTTACGTGTGGGCCTGCAAAAACTACGACGGCGACGTGCAGTCCGACACCGTCGCGCAGGGGTACGGGTCGCTCGGCCTGATGACCAGCGTGTTGATGACCGCCGACGGCAAGACGGTCGAGGCGGAGGCCGCGCACGGCACCGTCACCCGTCACTACCGCCAGCACCAGCAGGGCAACCCGACTTCCACCAACCCGATCGCCTCGATCTTCGCCTGGACGCGCGGCCTCATGGCCCGCGGCCGGATGGACGACACGCCGGAGGTCAGCGAGTTCGCCCAGACCCTCGAGCGCGTCTGCATCGAGACGGTCGAAGAAGGCAAGATGACCAAAGACCTGGCGCTGCTCGTCGGCGGCGATCAGGCGTACCAGACCACGCAGGAGTTCCTGGCGTCGATCGACGACAACCTGCAGCGGGCGATGGCCGGGACGAGCTCCTAGCCGTCGCCGTAATTTCGATCCCGAGGAGAAAAACGTGAGCACCCCCGTGAAGGTCACCGTTACGGGCGCCGCCGGGCAGATCGGCTACGCCCTTCTGTTCCGCATCGCCAGCGGTCACATGCTCGGCCCCGACACCCCCGTCGAGCTGAGCCTGTTGGAGATCCCCGCCGCGGTCAAGGCGGCCGAGGGCACCGCGATGGAGCTCGACGACTGCGCCTTCCCGCTGCTGAGTCGAGTGGACATCTACGATGACCCGAAGAAGGCGTTCGAGGGCACCAACGTCGCCCTGCTCGTCGGCGCGCGGCCGCGCGGCCCGGGCATGGAGCGCTCCGACCTGCTGGAGGCCAACGGCGGCATCTTCAAGCCGCAGGGCGAGGCGATCAACGCCGGCGCCGCCGACGACATCAAGGTGCTGGTGGTCGGCAACCCGGCCAACACCAACTGCCTGATCGCGATGTCGAACGCGCCTGACGTGCCGCGCGAGCGCTTCACCGCGATGATGCGCCTCGACCACAACCGGGCGAAGAGCCAGCTCGCCAACAAGCTCGGCAAGCCGGTCAGCGCGGTGACGAACATGACCGCCTGGGGCAACCACTCGACTACCCAGTACCCGGACCTGGTGAACGCCAAGGTCGACGGCAAGAGCGCCTGGGACCAGGTCGACGACGAAGCCTGGATCACCGACTCCTACATCCCGCGGGTCGCCAAACGCGGCGCCGAGATCATCGACGCGCGCGGTGCCTCCAGCGCCGCCTCGGCGGCCAACGCCGCGATCGACCACGTCCACGACTGGGTGCTCGGCACGCCGGACGGTGACTGGGTGTCGATGGGCGTCCCGACCGACGGCTCCTACGGGATCGGCGAGGGCATCATCTGCGGCCAGCCGTGCCAGTGCAGCGGCGGCGAGTGGTCGGTCGTCCAGGGCCTCGACGTCCCGGACTTCTCGCGCGAGCGGATCGAGAAAAGCGTCTTCGAGCTCCAGGAGGAGCGCGACGCGGTCTCGAACCTCGGCCTGATCTAGGCCGAGGCACAACGGTGAGTTCGCACTTCTCCGCGCTATCCGCGGGGAAGTGCGAACTCACCAGGCGGGGTCAGCCCGCCGGGTAGTACTGGCGGCCGTCCTTTTTGACCCGGCCCTCTTTCTCCAGATCGCCGAGCACCCGGTACAGGTAGTTCGGTTTGATCTTCATCGTCTTGGCGACGTCGGAAGCACTGATCCCCGGCTGCGAGGTGATCAGCTCCACGGCCTGATCGGCACGGGTGCCACCGCGGCGGCGGCGACGTTTTTTCGGCGCGCCGGTCGGGGCTTTGGTGCTGGTGCGGGAAGCGCTGCCGCGCGGCCGGCCCGGGGACCGTTTCACTTTGCCGCCGAGCTCCGCGAGGGCTCGCTCGAGCCGGCGGCGCTCCTCGTCAAGATCGGCAAGGCGTCGCTCGACGAGCTCGCGAGCCTCGTCAAGGACGTTCGTCGTGCTTGGCATCTAGATCCTTTCCATCAAATCCAGTTCAGGAACAGTGCCGCGAGTGTGTCACACATACCGTGACACTGTTCGACCGATTAAGTCAATGCAATAGACCAATTGACTTGATGGCGGCCCGATATCCCTAACGGGTGAGTTCGGCCTGGCGCTCGGGTGAGATGCGGATGACGTTGTGCGCCAGTCCCACCTTCTCCATCCCGGCGATGATCAGCGCCGAGGGGTCGAGCTCCCATTTCTTCAGGCCGTGTACGGCCGAGCGGGGGAACGCGTGGTGGTTGTGGTGCCAGGACTCGCCCAGCGAGGGGATCGAGAGCCAGAAGACGTTGGTGGAGCGATCGTCGATGTCGAAGCGTCGCTTGCCGAGGAAGTGACACACCGAGTTGACGCTCCACGTGATGTGGTGGACGAAGAACACCCGCACCAGGCCACCCCAGAGGAAGCCCGCGAGCGCGCCCACCCAGGTGCCGGTGATCGCGTAGCCGAGCGCCGCCGGGATCAGCAGGCTGATCACGATCAGGGCGACGAAGTGACGCCCGATGAACCGCATGCCGTCGTCTTCGTAGAGGTCCTTGGCGTATTTCTTCCAGTCGGCGCGACCCTGTGTCTCCATCAGCCAGCCGGTGTGGGCGTGCCAGAAGCCGCGCAGTCCCTCACCGTGACCGACGTGCGGACTGTGTGGGTCGCCCTCCTTGTCGGTGTGGGCGTGGTGCTTGCGGTGGTCGGCGACCCAGGAGAGGACCGGTCCTTGGACGGCCATCGTCCCGAGCACGGCGAAGGTGTATTCGAGGCCCTTCGAGGTCTGGAAGGAGCGGTGGGTGAGCAGCCGGTGGAAGCCGACGGTGATCCCGATCGCGGTGACCAGGTACATGAAGACGGCGATCGCGAGGATGCCGGGGCTGACCAGGCTGCTGGGGAGGAGGGCGATCGCGACGATGGTGGCGATGAACGGCACCACCACGCCCGCGAGGTTGGCGGCCTTCTCGAATCTGGTCATTTCGCCCATCGGGTTTCAAGTTACGCCTACCTGGGAGATATGTATTAGCGTCTGAGCCAAGTTCAGTGCTCTAGTATTTGTCATTCAGATGACAAATACACGCCTTGCCCTCGATGATGAACCGTGGCGCGACCTGCCTGCCGGGGTAGCCGACCTGATCGAAGGCGAGATCGAACCGATCAGCGCCGAGATCCTCGAGTCGATCGCCCGCGAGGTGCCGGAGTACGCACGGCCGCTGGACGGCCGCTTCGGGCGCGGGATCCGTCGCGGCGTGGGGGAGGCGCTGGCCCAGTTCGTGGCGCTGATCCGCGATCCCGACGCGGGGCGCGACTCCGGGCGGGAGGTCTACCTCGCCCTCGGCCGCGGCGAGCAGCACGCGGGCCGCACCCTCGACTCGCTGCAGGCCGCCTACCGGATCGGCGCCCGGGTGGCGTGGCGCCGCTTCGCCGACGCCTGCCGGCGGGCCGACGTCGGGGCTGAACCGCTCTCCCTGCTCGCCGAGGCCGTCTTCGCCTACATCGACGAGCTTGCCGCCGACTCGGTCGAGGGCTACGCGCAGGCCCACGCCGAGGTCGAGGACGTGCGCCGCCGCCGCCGCCGCGAGCTGGTCGTCCTGCTGCTCGACGACCCGCCCGCCGACGCCGCCGACCTGGTGGCCGCCGCGCGCGCCGCGGGATGGGGCGTGCCGGCCGGCCTGGCGGCGCTCGCCTGCCCCGAGGACGCGCTAGCCCGCGTCGCCCGTCGCCTGCCGCCCGAGGCCCTGACCACCGTGGTCGACGGCGAAGGCTGCATCCTGCTGCCCGACCCCGAGGGCCCCGGCCGAGCGGAGGCGCTCGCCCGCGCCGCGAGCGAGGCGCGCATCGCCCTGGGCCCCACCGTCCCAGCCGCCGCCACCGCCGAATCGTGGTCGCTCGCCGAGGCACTGATGCGTGCAGCGAGCGCCGGCGCCGTTCCGGGGACGAGCGACGGCGCGCAGCGATCCGACCGCACTGGCGCGACCTCCCGCCGCCGCGTCAGAACCGACGGCGCCGCCGCCTCCCGCCGCCGCGGCCAGGCGACCGGCAAGCCGCGCCCTGCCGCTCCGCTCCGCGTCGACGACCACCTCGCGGCCCTCCTCCTCTTCGAATCGCGCCACCTCACCGGCCGCATCGCCGCGCGCCGCCTCGCCCCGCTCGCCGATCTCACCCCGAAAGCGCGCGCGCGGATGCGCGAGACGGCCCTCGCCCACCTCCGCCACGACGGCAACGCGGTGGCGATGGCGACCGAGATGCACGTCCACCCCCAGACCGCCCGCTACCGCATCGCCCGCCTGCGCGAGCTGCTCGGCGACCAGCTCGACGACCCCGACGCGAGGTTCGAGCTCGAGCTGGCGCTGCGCGCGGAGCCGCTCGGGGCGCGGGCCTAGGCAGAGCGCCGGCGTTCGCACTTTTGGGTCCTATCCGGTCACTTCTGCGAACGCGCCGGTGGGGGCCGGCCCGAGGCGGCAGCCGGCGCTGCGCACGGGCCCGAGGCGGCGTGGTGTCCCCCGTCGCGCTAGACGGCCTGCGGTGTCGCCGGCGCCAGACCCAGCCGCAGGGCGCCGCAGGCCTCCAGCACCGCGGCGAGGGCGGTGCGGTTGACCGCGGTCTGGTTGACGAAGGTGTGGATCAGGCCGGAGTGGCGGCGCAGGGCGACACGGACGCCGCAGTCGCGCATGCGGAGCGCGAAGGCCTCGCCCTCGTCGCGGAGGGGGTCGAAGCCGGCGGTGGCGACGTAGGCGGTCGGCAGGCCCGCCAGGTCGGGGCATTTGAGGATCGAGATGCGCTGGTCCGAGGCGTCGACACCGGGGGGCAGGTAGGCCGCCTCGAAGGCGTCCATGTCCGCCTTGGTGAGGATGAAGCCCTCGGCGAAGAGGAGGCGCGAGCGGGTGTCCTCGGCGGAGTCGGTGACCGGGTAGAAGAGCAGCTGCATCGCCGGCCGGGTGTCGCCCCCGGCGATCGCCATCTGGCTGACCACCGCGGCCATGTTGCCGCCGGCCGAGTCGCCGCCGACGCCGATCCGTGCCGGGTCGACGCCGAGCGAGTCGGCGTTCGCCGCCGCCCACTCGAAGGCCGCGAAGGCGTCTTCGAGCGGTTGCGGGAAGGGGTGCTCGGGCGCCAGCCGGTAGTCGACCGATAGGACCTTCACGCCGGAGGCGGCGGCGATCAGCCGGGTGAGGTCGTCGTACATGTCGAGGTCGCCGATCACCCAGCCGCCGCCGTGGTAGTAGACGAGGAGCGGGGCCGCGGCGTCCGGCGCGGGCAGCGGCGGGACGTAGAGGCGGGCGGGGATCGGGCCGTTCGGCCCCGGCAGCTCGAGCCGCCGCACCTCGGCCATCTGGGTCGGCCGCGGCCGCCCGGTGACGCGGGCCTCGTAGCGCGATTGCGCGCGCGCCTCGGCGACGGTGCGGCCGGCGTAGAAGCCGTCGCTGCCGGACCAGCGCGCCAGCGTCAGCAGCGCGTGGGTCTCGGTGGACAGCGTCTGGCCGTCGATCGTCGGCGGCTTGCCGAAGAGCAGGCGGCTCGCCCGCGGCGAGAGGCCGCAGGCCCATCTGAGGACGCGGTGCTCGATCGGCACCGGCAGTCGCGGCAGCTCTCCCATCGCCGGAAGGCTATTCAACGTGACACGGATTTGTGCGATGAACGTCACACCGGCGGCGCGGCGCGCGGGCGTAGGGTCGGGATATGTCCGTGCAGCGCGGGCTCCCGCCCCGGCCACGCATGCCCCGCCCGGTCCAGACGGCGATCTGGTCGCGGCAGGCGCAGTGGCTCCTCGCCCAGAGCCGCCGCCGGCTCGGGCCGATGTTCACCCTCGAAATCGCCTACGAAGGCAAGTGGGTCGTCGTCGCCGACCCCGACCTGATCAAGCAGGTCTTCACCGGCGACCCGAAGGTCTTCCACGCCGGCGAGGGCAACGACATCCTGCGGCCGCTGCTCGGCGAGCACTCGCTGCTGACCCTCGACGAGGCCGCGCACATGAGCCAGCGCAAGCTGCTGCTGCCGCCCTTCCACGGCAAGCGGATGGAGGGATACGCGGCGACGATGCGGGAGATCGCCGCGCGCGAGATCGAGAGCTGGCCGACCGGCGTGCCCTACCGGCTGCGTCCGCGGATGCAGGCGCTGACGCTCGAGGTCATCATCGAGACCGTCTTCGGCGTGCGGGGCGGCGAGCGGCTCGGCCCGCTGCGTGCGGCGCTCCGCTCCTTCCTCGACATGCTCACCGATCCCCGCTTCCTGGTGCCGATGCTGGCGATCGGACCCGACCGGATCCGCTCCTTCCCACCCTTCCGCCGGCGCGTCGACCGGGTCGCCGCGCTGATCGGTGCCGAGATCGCCGAGCGTCGTGCCGCCGCCGATCTGGAGGAGCGCGACGACATCCTGTCGCTGCTGGTCGCCGCCCGCCACGAGGACGGCTCGCCGATGAGCGACGCCGAGATCCACGACGAGCTCCTCACCCTGCTGGTCGCCGGCCACGAGACGACGGCGACGGCGCTCTCCTGGGCGGTCGAGCGCCTGATCCGTCATCCCGACAAGCTGGCGCGGCTGCGCGAAGAGGTCGAGGCCGGGGAGGAGGCCTACCTGACCGCGACCATCCAGGAGACGCTGCGCCTGCGACCGGTGATCGTCGGCGTCCTGCGCCGCCTCACCGAGGAGATCGAGCTCGGCGGCTACCGGCTGCCGGCGGGGGTCACGGTGGTCCCGTGCATCCACCTCGTCCACCGCGACCCGGCGATCTACCCGGAGCCGGACCGCTTCCGTCCCGAGCGCTTCCTCGAGACCCCGCCCGGCACCTACACCTGGATCCCCTTCGGCGGCGGCGTGCGCCGTTGCCTCGGCGCCGCCTTCGCCCAGCAGGAGATGGCGATCGTCCTGCGCGAGCTGGTCGCCCGCCGCACGATCCGCCCCACCGATCCCGCCGCCGAGCGCCCCTTCCGCCGCGCGATCACCGAGACGCCCCGCCACAACGCCGAGGCCGTGCTGTCCTGAGTCCCACTTCCGTCGGGCCATGATGCCGACGGGCCGAAAACCGGACATATAGGCGGGTTTTCGGCCCATCGACCGGGTGGTCTCTGCGGCGATGCCGCAGCGGGACCATCACCGGACTCCGACCATCTCCGAGGCCGTCCGTGATGCGGCGGCGGTCGTCAATCCCGAAGGCGACGACGGCGCCGTCCTCGCCTGCGCCGCGGCCGCCGCCTGGATCGGCCTGAACCCCCGCGACCGCAACGAGGACCACGAGGCCGACCACGTCCTCCGCGAGGGCGTCCGCATGGCCTTCGGCAAAGAGCCGCCCCGCCAGGTCGCCGACTACCTGAGCGCTCGCGGCGTCAACCTCTAGCCCGCGAACGAAAAAGGCCGCCCCGTGAATCGGGACGGCCTTGACGCTCTACGACGTAACCGCGGGTGGCCTCTCGCGAAGTGTGCCCTGGCGGCTCAGCCGCATCCGGTGTTGTTGCCGCAGGAAGAGCACGTGTAGCACGACCCCGTCCGCTGCATCATGCCGCCGCACTGGTCGCAGGCCGGGCCGAGCTCCAGGCCCTGCATCCGCGCCGGGCGGACCGGGGGGGTTTCGGTGAACGCCGCCGAGGCGGGCTTGGCGCCGCCCTTGCCCGAGCCCGAGTGGCCGTTGGCTCCGTTGGCCGGGCCGGCGGTGTCGGTCGCGATCCCGAGGCCGAGCTGCGAGGTCTCCGCCTCCTTTTTGTTGCGGACGTCCTGGGTCATGATCCCCAGTTCCTCGAGCACTTCGGTGTCGTCGATGAAGCGGCTCGCGAGCCAGCGCATGATGTAGTCCGGCATCGATTTGGCGAACGGGATCTCCGGGTTCATCGTCATGCCCTCCGGGTCGAAGCGCATGTAGCTGAACTTGCGCACGAAGTCTTCGAGCGGCACCCCGTACTGCAGGCCGAGGGAGATCGCGGTGGCGAAGGCGTTGAGCAGCCCGCGCATCGTCGAGCCCTCCTTGCCGATGTCGGTGAGGAAGATCTCGCCGACCGTGCCGTCCTCGTACTTGCCGGCGGTGATGTAGCCCTCGTGCCCGGCGATGTTGAACTTGTGGGTGATCGATTCCCGCTCCTGCGGCATCCGTTTGCGCACCGGTTCGGCGATCGCCACCTCGGCGTCGGCGTTCTTCTCCTTCTGCGCGTCGGTCCGCAGCGCCTGGGCGGTCTTCGAGCCGTCGCGGTAGATGGCGAGCGCCTTGAGGCCGCCCTGCCAGCCGCGGGTGTAGGCGTCGGCGATGTCCTCGACCGTTGCCGACTCGGGCAGGTTGACGGTCTTCGAGATCGCCCCGGAGAGGAACGGCTGGGTCGCGGCCATCATGTCGATGTGGCCGGTGTAGGAGATCGCCCGCTCGCCGACCGCCACGTCGAACACCGGCAGGTGCTCGTCCTTCAGGCCGGGTGCGCCGACGATCGTGTTCTTCTCCGCGATGTAGGCGTTGATCTGATCGATCTCCGACTGTGAGTAGCCGAGCGTCTGCAGCGCCAGCGGCACCGAGCGGTTGACGATCGTCATCGAGCCGCCGCCGACCAGCTCCTTGAACTTGACCAGCGAGAAGTCCGGCTCGATGCCGGTCGTGTCGCAATCCATCAGGAAGCTGATCGTCCCGGTCGGCGCGAACACCGTCGCCTGCGCGTTGCGGTAGCCGTGCTCCTCGCCGAGCTCGACCGCTTCGTCCCAGGAGCGCCGCGCGGCCGCGAGCAGGTCACCCTTGATGCCGGTGCCGTCGACCTCGTAGGACGCGTCGCGGTGCATCCGCATGACGCCGTTGTGGGCCTCGCGGTTCTTCTCGTATTCGTCGTAGGGCCCGGTCGCCGACTCGGCGATCAGCGCCGACTGGCGGTAGGCGCGGCCGGTCATCAGCGCGGTGATCGCGGCGGCGACGTTGCGGCCCTCGTCGGAGTCGTAGGGCATGCCGTCGGCCATCAGCAGCGCGCCGAGGTTGGCGAAGCCGAGGCCGAGCTGGCGGAAGGCGCGCGCGTTGACGCCGATCTCCTCGGTCGGGTAGCTCGACGGGCCGACGATGATCTCCTGGGCGAGGAAGACGATGTCGACCGCGTGCTCGAAGTCGTCGACGTCGAAGCTGCCGTCGGGGAGGCGGAATTTCATCAGGTTGATCGAGGCCAGGTTGCAGGCCGAATTGTCGACGTGCATGTACTCGCTGCACGGGTTCGAGGCGTTGATCCGGCCCGACTCGGGGCTGGTGTGCCAGCGGTTGATCGTGGTGTCGTACTGGATGCCCGGATCGGCGCAGCGCCAGGCGGCGTCGGCGATCTGGTTCATCAGCTCGCGCGCGGGCAGCGTCTTGGTGACCGAGCCGTCGGTGCGCGCGGTCAGGTTCCAGTCCTCACCGGCGGCGACCGCCTTCATGAAGTCGTCGGTGACCCGCACCGAGTTGTTCGCGTTCTGGTACTGGATCGAGGTGAAGCCCTCACCGTCGATCGACATGTCGAAGCCGGCGTCGCGCAGGGCGGCCGCCTTCTCCTCCTCTTTGGCCTTGCACCAGATGAAGTGCTCGATGTCCGGGTGGTCGACGTCGAGCACCACCATCTTCGCCGCGCGCCGCGTCTTGCCGCCGGACTTGATCGTCCCCGCCCAGGCGTCGGCGCCGCGCATGAAGCTGACCGGGCCGGAGGCGAAGCCGCCCTTGGAGAGGTGCTCGACCGAGCCGCGGATGTTGGAGAGGTTGATGCCGGAGCCCGAGCCGCCGCGGAAGATCATCCCCTCTTTGGTGTTCCAGTCGAGGATCGACTCCATCGTGTCCTCGACGCTCAAGATGAAGCAGGCCGAGCACTGCGGCTTCTCCTCGAAGCCGACGTTGAACCAGACCGGCGAGTTGAAGGCCGCCTTCTGGTTGAGCAGGATCGCGGTCAGCTCCATCTCGAACGCCTCGGCGTCCTGCTCGGAGGCGAAGTAGCCGCCCTCGCGTCCCCAGCCCGAGATCGTCCCCGCGACGCGCCCGATCATCTGTTTCACCGAGCTCTCGCGCTCGGGGCTGCCAAGCCGCCCGCGGAAGTACTTCTGGGCGACGATGTTGGTCGCGTTCTGGCTCCAGGACTTGGGAAACTCGACGCCGCGCTGCTCGAAGGCGGGCTTGTCCGGGTTGCCGATCACGGCATCGCGGACCTCCCACTCGATCTGGTCGAAAGGATGCACGCCGGGCGTCGAAAAGCGACGCTCCACGGAGAGGCCCCGCAGACCGTTCTTCGGGCTGGTAGTGGCGGTCTTGGACATCTGGACTGCTCCTCTCGCAGGCGGCTTTTAGGGGTTGGTGAGGTTCCTCTTCCGGTCGGACGGAACCAGTGGTTTATCGCCCCTCTCGGCGCGCTTTCGGCACCACCCATTGTGACAACCCCGCAAAGCGGGCCGAAAGCCTTCGGCGGGGTACCCTCCGTGCATGGTGGATGACCTCCGGCGCGGGGCCGGATCGATGGGTGAGCGGGCGACCGCCGCGCGCGACGCGATGAACGAGCGCGCCCGCGATGCCCGCGAGGCGATGGGGGAGCGGGCGCGAGACGCCAAAGAGGCCGCCGCCGAGCGCGCAACCGCTGCGAAAGAGGCGATGGGGGAGGCCGCTCGGGACGCTCGCGAGGCGGCCGCCGAGCGCGCGCTCGCCGCCAAAGAGGCGACCGCCGAGGCGATCGCCGCGGTCAAGCCGAGGCTGCGCGGTGTGTCACACGAGTGGGCCTTCTTCGTGTCGCTCGTCTTCGGCGCCGCCCTGATCTTCTTCGCCAAGACCCCGAAGGCGACGCTCGCGGTCGCCATCTACGCGGTCAGCCTCTCCGCCCTGCTCGGCACCAGCGCGCTCTACCACCGGGTCAACTGGAAACGCCCCAACGTGCGCCGCTGGATGCGCCGCCTGGATCACTCGATGATCTTCTTCCTCATCGCCGGCACCTACACGCCGTTCGCGCTGATCGTCATGCACGGCGCGATCGCCACCGCGGTCCTCGTCTTCGTCTGGGTCGGCGCGATCGCCGGCGCGATCGTCGAGATGGTCTGGATCGGGCACCCGAAATGGGTCTCGGCGGTCGTCTACCTGACGATCGGCTGGGTCGCCGCGGTCGCCTTCCCGCAGCTCTGGGAGACGCTCGGCCCCGGCGGCGCGCTGCTGCTGGTCGGCGGCGGCCTCCTCTACACCGCTGGCGCCGTCGTCTACGCGATCCAGCGGCCGGACCCGAACCCCGCCATCTTCGGCTACCACGAGGTCTTCCACGCCTTCGTCATCGCCGCAGCGCTGGTCCACTTCTCGGTGATCGCCTTCTTCGCCCTGCCGCACGCCTGAGGCGCGAGGACGCCTGCCGTCCTCGAAATTGGGTATGAATCCCCCATGCTGGGGAAACAGAATCGCACCAAGCTCATCGTCCTCTCCTCGATCGCGGCCCTGACCATGGCGCTCGCGGCGCCCGCGATGGCGTCCGCCGCCTGGGGCGCGATCGCGGTCAACCCGCGCACCGGCAAGGTCGGCGTCTCCTACAACTATCCGACCGCCCACCGGGCCAAGAAGCGCGCCCGCAACGAGTGCCACCAGAAGGCCTGCCAGGTCGCGATCTGGGTCCGCAACCAGTGGGCGGCGCTGGTGCTGAAGCGCAACGGCGTCTTCGTCGCCGGCGTGGGACTGACGAAGAAGAAGGCCTTCGCCAAGGCCCGCCACCGCGCCCACGAATCGAGCGCGAAGAAGTGGGCCTCGGTCTTCAGCGGCTACTAGACGGTTGATGCCGCGAGGTCTGCGGCGGGTGGGGAGGGCCGGGGCCGACAAAGCTGGCGCACGGGTGGGCCCAGACCTCGCAAGCTGTCGCCCGGGAGGGATGGAGACCCGCAAGCTGTCGCCCGGGTAGGGGACGCGCCCCTCTCGCCACGGCCCGGGC
>CALCIA010000167.1 GCA_937907435.1 uncultured Actinomycetes bacterium | reverse complement strand
AATACACGCAGCGCGTAGGTCGGTGTTGGACAACACGGGAGGAAGCGTGGAGTTCTCACGCTCTCCGTAACGAGGTCTGACTCCCGTCACGGATCCGTGCCACTCCCGTCGCTCCCTCGTGACGCCCCCGTCCCGGACCCTCCACACCTTCCGCACACCCGCCCCTCTCGCCACGGCCACAGCCTGCCCGGGCCGTGGCGAGAGGGGCGCGTCCCCTACCCGGGCGTCAGCTTGCGGGTCCCCGGCCCCTCCCGGGGGACAGCTTGCGGGGTGAGTTCGCAGAAATCCGCGGATAGCGCGGAGAAGTGCGAACTCACCGGGTGGCCCGGGGGACTCCCGCGGGGGCCCGGCCTTCCCAGGGGCCCGGCCTTCCTAGATCCAGCCGCGATCGCGCGCCGTCAGCACCGCCTGCGCGCGGTCGACGGCGCCGATCTTGCCGTAGACGTTGTGGAGGTGGGTGCGGATGGTGGAGACGGAGAGGTGCATCTCGGTGGCGATCTGCTTGTAGACCATGCCTTCGGAGAGGTGGCGGAGGACGTCCAGCTCGCGGGCGGAGAGGGGGCAGGGCTCGGAGATGCGGCCCGCTTCGGCGGCCGCCAGGGGCAGCTCGTAGAGGAGGTCGCGGAGGGCCTCGGGGCCGAGGCCGACGCGCTCGCAGCTTGCGGTGAGGCGCTCCGGGGAGATGGCCTCGCCGTTGGTGTAGTGGGCGACCATGTCGGCGGCGGAGACCATCGCGGCGAGGCCCTCGGCGTCCTCGGCGTGGTGGCGCTCGATCGCGACCGCAAGTCGCTGGGGGAGGTTCCAGCGCCGCGCCAGCACGCCACCGACCAGGGCGTGGTCGATGCCGAGCTGCTCGCGTTCGTCGCGGAGCCGCTGCTCGGGGGTGCGGGAGGCGGCGTCGAAGTAGACCTTGTAGCCCGGGTGCAGGCGGGAGATGACGAGGCGGCCGACGTCGTGGAGGAGGGCCGCGGCGGCAAGCTCGTCGCGTTCGACCCAGCCGACCGCGCGGCCGATCTGGTCGGCGGCGCGCTGGGTGGCGAGGGCGTGGACGCGGAAGCGCTCCGGCTTCAGCTCCCAGCCGCCGTTGGACTCGAAGAAGTCGAAGCTCGGCGCGGTGCCGGCGATCGCCAGCACGCCGGAGGGCTTCAGCACGTCGACCGCGTCGGGGACGCCGGCGACGCCGCCCGCGGTCATGCCGCCACGGTTGGCGAAGCGCAGCACCGAGATCGCCAGCGCGACGTCGGCCTCGACCGCTTCGACCAGCTCGCCGACGCGCGCCGTCTCGGCGGTCGCCGCGGCGATCACCCGCTCGCGCGACTCGATCAGGACGGGGAAGCGCTCGACCGCCTCGAAGGCCTCGGCGAGCCGGCTGCCCGGCGCCGGGGCGCCGCGGCCGTTTGCCTTGGACGAGAGATCGGCCGCGGCGGCGCGGCCGGAGGTCTGCGTGGTGGTGCCTGCCATCCCGCACAACATCGGCAGATGACGCGTGGAGGTTTAGCGACGAACCCCTTTGTATTCGGTATGAACCCGCCGGAATCGTGCGTAATTCGACCCGGGGGACGGCCTCAGGGGGCGCGCCGGGCGGCGTCGCGCACGCGCTCCAGCGTCGCCTCCCGCCCCAGCGCCGCCAGCGACTCGAAGATCCCCGGCGACACCGCGGTGCCGGTGATCGCCACCCGCAGCGGCTGGTAGAGGCGGCCCGGCTTGACGTCGAAGCGCTCGAGCAGCGGCGCCAGTGCGCCCTCGATCGCCTCCGGCGTGTAGGGCTCGACCGACGCGAGCGCCTCGGCGGCCGCCGCGAGCATCTCCCCCGCCCCCTCTTTCATCACCTTCTTCCAGGACTTCTCGTCGTCGACCGGCGGCTCGTAGAGGAAGCGGATCAGCGGCCAGACCTCCGCCAGCGTCTGCGCTTTGTCCTGGGTGATCGCGCAGGCTTCGCGCAGGCGCTCGTCGGGCTCGCGGCCGAGGTGCCTGGCGACCGCCAGCGTGTATTCGTCGAGCGGCATCTCGCGCATGAAGCGGCCGTTCAGCCAGCGCAGCTTCTTCTCGTCGAAGATCGCGGCGGCCTTGCCGACGTCGGCGACGTCGAAGCGGCGGATCAGCTCCTCGGTCGACATCAGGGTGGTGTCGTCGTCGGTCCCCCAGCCGAGCAGCGCCAGGTAGTTGCGGACCGCGGCGGGCAGGTAGCCGGCCTCGCGCAGCTCCTGCACCGAGGCGGCGCCGTGGCGCTTGGAGAGCTTCTTGCCGTCGGGGCCGTGCAGCAGCGGCAGGTGGGCATAACGGGGCGGCTCGTGGCCGAGGGCCTCCAGCACCAGCAGCTGCTTCGGCGTGTTGGAGAGGTGGTCGTCGCCGCGGACGACCTCGGTGATCCCCATCTCGGCGTCGTCGACGGCGACGGCGAAGTTGTAGAGGACCGAGCCGTCGGCGCGGGCGATGACGAAGTCGTCGTAGGCGGCGTTGGGGAAGGCGACCGAGCCGTGGATCAGGTCCTCGACGACGGTCTCGCCCTCGTCGGGGACGCGCAGGCGGATCGCCGCGCCGGGCTCCTCGGTCGGTGTGCCGCGGTAGCCGCGGCCGGCGCCGTGCTCGGCCTTCCAGGCCTCGACGTCCTTGGCGGTGGCGGAGTCGCGGTAGGCGGCGCCCGCCTCCAGCAGCTGCGCCAGCGCGGCGGCATGGCGGTCGGCGCGGCCGGCCTGGGAGATCGGCCCCTCGTCGTAGCTGAGGCCGAGCCAGTCCATCGCGTCGAGGATCTGGTCGACGTTCTCGGTGGTCGAGCGCTCGCGGTCGGTGTCCTCGATCCGCAGCACCAGCCGGCCCTCCGGCGCGTGCCGGGCGGCGAGCCAGTTGTAGAGTGCGGTCCGCGCTCCGCCGATGTGCAGCGCACCGGTCGGCGAAGGCGCGAATCGAAAGCGGGGGTTATCTCTCTTCATGTTCATCGGTGCTCATGTCTCCACTGCGGGCGGCCTCGACAAAGCGGTCGAGCGGGGCGCGCAGCGCGGCTGCGAATCTATCCAGATCTTCAACCAGAGTCCGCGCATGTGGCGCCCGACGAACTATGGCGAGGAGGATTTCGCCGCGTTTCGGGAGGCGATGGACGGCTCCAAGGTCGAACGGGTGATCATCCACGCGGTCTACCTGATCAACACCGCGACCAAAGACAAAGAGCTGCGCAAGAAATCGCTCGCCTCGCTCACGCACTCGTTGCGGATCGGTGACGGGATCGGCGCCAGCGGCGTCGTCCTCCACCCCGGCTCGACCCTCGGCGATCCGCTGAAACCGGCCCTGAAACGCGCCGCCAAGGTGATCGACGCGGCGCTCAAGGAGACCGAGGGCTGCAAGCTCCTGCTCGAGCAGACCGCGGGCCACAAAGGCCTGATCGGGCGCAACTTCGAGGAGACGGCGGAGCTGATCGACCTGGCCGGCGGCGGCGAGCGCCTCGGCCTCTGTCTCGACTCCTGCCACATGTTCGTGCAGGGCTACGACATCACCGACGAAGAGCACCTCGCCGCCGTCCTCGACGAAGCCGACGAGAAGGTCGGCATCGACCGTCTCGGCGCCGTCCACGTCAACGACGCCGCCGCCCCGCTCGGCTCCTGCCGCGACCGCCACGCGAACATCGGCAAAGGCGAGATGGGCCGCAAGGGCCTCGCCGCGTTCCTCTCCGAGCCCCGCTTCGAGGGCCTCCCGGCCACCCTGGAGACGCCGGGGCCGGAAAAGAAAGGCTCCTCCAAAGCCGAAGTGACGGCGGCGAAGCGCCTCCGCCGCGAAGGGCTCAAGCGCCGCGCCTAGATCATTACCCACCTAAGCGCTGTGAAACTGGTGCGGCAAATCGCTCAACGAGGGTTACGCCGTCTTGCGAACTGTCGATGAAGCCACTCGCGCCGGACTCGAAAACCGCCTGAGCTAGAGCAACCGCGACCGCCGTTCTCACCTCAGCCTCTCCCGGACCAGCAACTAAGCGATTGTAAGTGGACAAGGCCGCTGCCTTACTCACCGCGACCGTCTCAAGGTGACGATGAACCCTGAACTGATGCGCGGTCAATCGAACGGCATAAATCAATAAGCCCAGTACCAAGACCTCGACCGCAAGCCTGGACACGATCTCTCCATTCGTCGCATCATCGCTGGGATGGGAAATCAACACGACGGCGACCCCTCCGACCAGAGCCACCACGGTTGCGACCACTAGATATCGAAGCCACCGCTGCCATTCGGACCGATACTCGTCCGCCTGCTGCGCGTACGCTTTGCTCAGCTCGGATGCTCCAGAAGCAGTGGTCGCCTCCCGTTGGGCTTCAACAACTGGGACGAATTGCTCGATTCGGCGAGCGAGATCAGATCGCTCCGTCTCAAGGTCACTCAGTCGCTTTTCTAGCTCATTAGCCCGACGCTGCTGTTCGTCGGATTGCGACGCGTCTCTTCCCCTGCTTTCAAGCTCGTCGTTCAACCTCTCGACCTCAGCTGCTCGGGCAGAGCGGCGAGCGTCGAACTCAATGCGGGCGCTTCGAAGCTCGCCAAGCTGAGATTCCAGTTGGTTGATTCGATCTGCTTGCTCGGACCGGCGGTCAGCCGCATCCTTTTGGACCTGCCGAACCAACGCGAAATCTTCTAGTACTTCGGCGTCTTTCACATGCCGTTCCAGAGCGCCCAGTTCACGCTGGCCGATCGATGAAGCCGTCTCGATCTCGTTTTCCTTCTGCCTGATCGAAACCTCAATATCGCCCAATCGCGAGACGGCTGCCTGGAGTTCGCTTTTGGCCCGTGCCAGGTGACTTTCGAGATCATCGCTTTCGGGATCATTCGCCATCTCTGGAACGGTATGCCCAGGTCCGGCGGAACGTTCACGATTCGTCCGTCGCAAACCGACGTCCAGAGCTATTCGGCCGACCGAGGAAGACATATCGCGCCACATCGCTCCGGCCAAGTGCGCCCGAGCCGCGTAGGACCACGGAACACAGGCAGGCGACGAGGGTCGATCCCCCCAGACCGACCCTCGCTCTCCCGCCGTAAATTCGTGACTACTGGATGTGGACGCCGGAGATCGCGCGGGAGATGACCAGGCGCTGGATCTCGGAGGTGCCCTCGAAGATGGTGTAGATCTTGGCGTCGCGGTGCATCCGCTCGACCGGGAACTCGCGGGTGTAACCGTTGCCGCCGAGGATCTGGATCGCCCGCTCGGTGGCCCAGACGGCGACCTCGCCCGCCTTCAGCTTCGACATCGAGCCCTCGGCGTTCTCGAACTTCTTGCCGGTGCGGCCCATCCAGGCGGCGCGCCAGACCAGCAGGCGGGCGGCGTCGATCTCGAGTTTCATGTCGGCGAGGGTGAAGGCGATCGACTGGTTCTCGACGATCGCGCGGCCGAACTGGCGGCGCTCTTTGGCGTACCCGAGCGCGTACTCGTAGGCGGCGCGGGCGATCCCGAGCGCCTGGGAGCCGACCACCGGCCGGCTCGCCTCGAAGGTCTGCATCGCCGCCTGCGATTTCGAGCGCTTGCCTTCGCGCACGCGCGCCAGGCGTTCGTCGAGCTTCTCTTTGCCGCCCAGCAGGCAAGAGCCCGGGACGCGGCAGTCATCGAGGTGCACGTCGGCGGTGTGGGACGCGCGCAGGCCGTGCTTCTTGACCTTGGCGCCCTGCTCGCAGCCCGGCGTCCCCGGCGGGATCACGAAGGCGGCATGGCCGCGCGAGCCGAGCTCCCGGTCGACCGAGGCGATCACCACGTGGACGTTGGCGATGCCGCCGTTGGTCGCCCAGGCCTTCTGTCCGTTGATCACCCACTCGTCCTTGGCCTCGTCGTACTTGGCGGTGGTGCGGATCGCCGAGACGTCGGAGCCGGCGTCCGGCTCCGAAGCGCAGAAGGCGGCCACCTTGACGTCGTCCGGCGTGCCGAAGCACTGCGGGATCCACTCCCCCATCTGCTCCGGCGTCCCCTGCCCGAAGATCGCGGCGACGGCAAGTGACGTGCCCATGATCGCCATGCCGATCCCGGCGTCGCCCCAGAAGAGCTCCTCGTTGGCGATCGGCAGCGTCAGGCCGGTCTCGTCGGCCCAGAACTGGCCCAGGCCTTCGAAGCTGTAGAGGCCGATCTTGGCGGCCTCCTGGATCACCGGCCACGGCGTTTCCTCGCGCTCGTCCCATTCATGGGCGGCGGGCCGGACGACCCCCTCGGCGAAGCCGTGCACCCAGTCCTTGATGTCCTTCTGGTCCTGGGTGAGCTCGATCGTGAAGCCGCGGCCCTCGCCGGAGACGGGCGGCTCGCCGGCCATCCCGCTCAGGATCTCGTCCGAGTCCGCCTCGGGAACCGTGGTGGTGGCGTCACTCACGGCGGAGGATGCTACACGAATCCGTGTCGGCTTACACGGATTTTTGTTCAGACCGCGTCGCGGAGGTCGAAGGCGCGCAGGCCCTCGGGGCCATCGTCGGTGCAGTCGAAGAAGCGGCGGTTGACGCAGTCGTAGGACTCGCCCTCGCCGTTGTAGGCCTGCTCGACCGTGAACTGACAGTGCGGCAGCGGCGTGCCGGTCATCTTGACCCCGCCGAAGCCTCCCTTCTCCAGCACCGCCGCGAGGTCCACCTGGGCGCCGAAGACTTCCTGCATGCAGCCGACGTACTGGCGGCCGTCGAGCCGGTCGACGTAGCTGTAGAGGAAGCGGCAGCCGAGTTCGATGCAGCCGCGAGGCTCGACCATCTTGTCGCAGAAGGAGCGACACTGGCGGCACTCGCCGACCTCGGTGCGGGTTACGGACATTCGTTAAGTCTAGGGAGGTCGGACCGCGGAACGAAGCGGTTTGGGACGTTCAGCGATGAGGGGCTTGACACGGGTTCCTCGTCGCTGTAGGCGGGCGGTGGCGTCGGGCAGGGGTTCCGCTTAACCCCTTCGCACGGAACCCCCGCAAGCTGACGCCCGAAGCCCTCGAGCTCCGGGGTACAAGACGCTCCACCCCTGCCCGACACCGCCGCCAGGTCCGGGCAACTTCCGGGGGTCACGCGATCACCGGTCAAGGATGTCCGCGTCGACTTTTGGTTGCTGAGCACCCAAAAGTCGACGCGGAGAACCTTGACCAAAGCCGCCGAGGAGCTAGGTGTCTGATTCCACGCGAGGGCAGACAGGGAGCTGTCGCCTCGAGCGGCAAGGTCGAGGGGACCGGGGAAGACGTGAGGGTCCGGTGCGCCTCGGGCCGGGCCGCGCGGGCGCGTTCGCAGAAATGACCGGATAGCGACCAGAAGTGCGAACGCTCCTGCCTCTCGCAGCCCGGAGCCTCAAACGCCTGACGTCCCACTCCCGGACCGGTGATGAGGGCATCCCGACAGGGGTCGAGCGGCTTGTAACGCGGGAGCTTGCGGGCTGCGGGCGTCAGCTCAAAGGGGATCCGCGCGGAGCGTTTGAGCGAGACCCCTGTCGGGATGCCCTCACCACATGCAAATCGGCGACCGGCGATCCGGCGTCAGGCGACCAGCGCTTCGGCGCCCAGCAGCTGCTCGATCTCGTAACGGAGATTGGGCGATTGCTGGACCTTGTACTTCGGGCCGACGCGGAGCTTCGTCGGGCCGTTGGAGGTCTGCACCACGAGGTGGACGTCGGACTCGCCCTTGTGGTCCTCGAAGAGCGCCTTCAGCTCCTCCAGGACGGCGGGGTCGGTCGCCTTGGCGGCCGGGATCGAGAACTGGAAGGGCCCACCGGAGCGGCCTCCATGGGCGCCGCTGGAGGAACCGCCGGACGAGCCGGGCGGCGGCGCGTTCTTGGCGGCCCGCTCGATCTCCGCGGCATCCGGTTCGAAGCGCTGCGCGTCCTGCACCACAAGCTTGGTCTCGCCTCGGTCCTTGTGGTCGATGCGGCCGCGGACGACGACGATCGCGTCGGGTGCGATCACCTGGGCGCTCTGCGCCTCGTCGGCCTTGAAGACGAGCATCTCGATCTGGCCCTCGACGTCGTCGAGCGTCGCGAACATCATCTGGCTGCCGCTCTTGGTGCGGATTTTTTTGCACTCGACGACGATGCCGCCGACCGTCACCCAGGCGCCGTCCGGTTTGCGGTCGAGCTCGGAGAGGCTGCAGTCGACCTTGGCGCGGAGCGCCGGCCCGACTTCGGTGAGCGGGTGCGAGGACAGGTAGGTCCCGAGCACCTCCTTCTCCATCGCCAGCAGCTCGGCGCGGTCGAACTCGGCGGCCGGGATCGGCGGCCGCGCCTGCACCGGCGCCCCGCCACCGCCGCCGCCCATCGCGTCGTCGCCGAAGTCGAAGATCGAGCCCTGCCCGAGCTGCGCGTCTTCCTGGGCCTTCTGCCCCGACGCCTGCGCCGCGGGCAGCGCCTCGAGCATCCCCTGGCGGGTCGCCTCGGTGGAGTCGAGCGCGCCGCACTTGATCAGGCATTCGATCGCCCGTTTGTTGACCGCGCGCGAGTCGACCCGTTCGCAGAAGTCGTAGATCGAGGTGATCGGGGCGTCCTCGCGGGCGCGCAGGATCGCGTCGACCGCCGCGTGGCCGACGTTCTTCACCGCGTCGAGGCCGAAGCGGATCGCGTTTTCGGAGACGACGAAGCTGTGGTCGGAGGCGTTGACGTCGGGGGGCAGCACGTCGATGCCCATCTCCGCGCAGCGATTGACGAAGAACGGCACCTTGTCTTTGGTGTTCATCACCGAGGAGATCACCGCCGCCATGTACTCGGCCGGGTAGTTGGCCTTGAGGTATGCGGTGCGGTAGGAGATCAGCCCGTAGCAGGCGGCGTGGGACTTGTTGAACGAGTAGTCGGCGGCGGCTTCGTTCAGCTTCCAGAGGTCCGCGGCGACGTTCGGGGCGGTGTTCGACTTCGCCAGCCCTTCCATGAATTTGTCCTTCATCGTCGCCATCAGGTCGCGCTTCTTCTTGCCGATCGCCTTGCGCAGATCGTCCGCCTCGGCGCCGGTGAAGCCCGCCAGCGTGCGCGAGATCTGCATCAACTGCTCCTGATAGATGACGCAGCCGTGCGTCTCTTCCGTGATCTCGCGCAGGCGCGGATCCGGGTAGCGCACGGTCGAGGGGTCTTTCTTCCCCTTCGCGTAGGTGGGGATGTAGGCCATCGCGCCCGGTCGGTAGAGGGCGCCGAGCGCGACCAGATCACGGAACTCGGTCGGCCCGACCCGCCGCAGCGCGTCGCGCATGCCGTCGGACTCGAACTGGAAGACGCCGGTCGAGTCGCCGCGCGCCAGCATCTCGTAGGTCTTGCGATCGTCGAGCGGAATCGAGTCGATCTCGATCTCCTCGCCGCGCGAGCGCCTGATGATGTCGATCGCGTCCTCGATCACGTCGAGGTTCCGCAGCCCGAGGAAGTCCATCTTCAGCAGGCCGAGCTCCTCGACCGGGCCCATCGAGTACTGGGTCACGATCTTGTACTGGCGCTCCGGCTTGCCCGCTTTGCCTTCCGCGTTGACGGGCGGCGGCGCCGTCTTGTCCTCGGCCAGCTGCAGCGGCACCACCTCGTGCAGCGGCCGGTCGGAGATCACCACCGCGGCGGCGTGGATCGAGTTGTTGCGGATGATCCCCTCGAGGCCCTGGGCGACGTCGATGATCTTCTTCGAGTCGGGCTCGGCGTCGTAGGCGCCCTTCAGCTCCTGGCCCGGCTTGAGGCATTCCTCGAACGACGGGCTGCGGCCCATGATCGGCTCCGGGATGAGCTTCGCGAGGCGGTCGCCGGTGCCGTAGTCGTAGCCGAGGACGCGGGCGGCGTCGCGGGTGGCGGCGCGCGGCGCCATCTTGCCGAAGGTGATGATCTGGGCGACCGACTCGCGGCCGTATTTGTCGGCGACATAACGGATCATCCGCTCGCGGCCGCGGACCGAGAAGTCGATGTCGATATCCGGCATCGATTTGCGCCCGGGGTTGAGGAAGCGCTCGAAGATCAGGCCTTCGGCGAGCGGGTCGAGGTCGGTGATGCGCAGGACGTAGGAGACGATCGAGCCCGCCGCCGAGCCGCGGCCCGGGCCGACGGCGATGCCGTTCTGCTTGGCCCAGGTGACGAAGTCCCAGACGATCAGGAAGTAGGAGGAGAAGCCCATCTCCTCGATCACCCCGAGCTCGAAGTCGAGCCGTTCGACCGCCTCGGCCGGCGGCGGGTCGCCGTAACGGGCGCGCAGCCCTTCGTCGGCGATGCGGCGGAGCATGACGCGGGGGTCCTCGCCGGTCTCGGTCGGGTATTTCGGCAGCAGCAGCTTGCCGAGCTCGATGTTCAGCGAGCAGCGCTCGGCGATCGCCAGCGAGTTCGGCACCGCTTCCGGCCACTCGGCGAACGCGGCGTGCATTTCCTCGTTGTCTTTGATGTAGAACTCGTTCGTGTCGAAGCTCATCTTCGGCGCGGCCAAAGTCGACTTCGTCTGCACGCAGAGCAGCGCCTCGTGGTTGTCGTAGTCGTCGCGGGTCAGGTAGTGGACGTCGGCGGTGGCGACCAGCGGCCGGCCGATCTCCTTCGCGTAGCGGACGATCCCCTCGTTGGCCTTGTCCTGCTCGGGGATGCCGTTCTTCTGCACCTCCATGTAGACCTGCTCGGGGCCGAAGGCCTGGACCAGGTCGTCGAGGTGGGCGCGGGCGTCGTCCTCGCGCTCTTCGACCAGGCGCCGGCAGAGGCGCGAGGCGAGGCAGCCGCTGAGCACGATGACGCCGTCGGAGTGGCGCTCCAGCAGCTCCATGTCGACGTTGGCCTTGCCGCGCGAGAACCCCTCGAGGAACCCGGCCGAGGTCAGCTTGACCAGGTTGGCGAAGCCGGTGTCGTTTTCGGCCAGCAGCGTGAGGTGGTTGCGCTCGTAGCGCGTCTGCTCCTTGATCGCCTTGCGGTCGTCGACCAGGTAGGCCTCGAGCCCGACGATCGGCTTGATCCCGTGCTTGTTGCAGGCCTTGTAGAGGTCGACCGCGCCGTTCATCACGCCGTGGTCGGTGAGCCCGAGCGCCGGCTGCCCGAGCGCCGCCGCCCGCGCCGCCATCGCGTCGATCTTGCAGTGACCGTCGAGCAGCGAGTACTCGCTGTGTGCGTGGAGGTGGACTGCGGCAGGCGAACTCACAAGTCCGTCGATCATGCCAAGAGCGTGTGACGGAACCGGCGCCCTTCGTCGCTAACTGCGGCGCAATCGCTCAGGAAAGCAGGTGAAAGGCCGCCGCGATGAGACCTCCGGTGACGACGCTGAGCGACCCGCCGAGGAGGACGATGATCGTGCGGTTGAGCGAATCGAACTTCTTGTCGAACTTCGCGTCGATCCCCTCGAACCCGCTTTTCATCTCCGCCCGCAGGAGGAGGCCCTGCGCGTGCAGCTCGCCGCGTACCTCCTGGATCTCATCCCGAAGTCCGTCGTGGACTCCGCGAATTTTCTCCTGAAGCCCGCCATCGACCCCGCGGATCTCCTCTTGAAGCCCGTCCTGCACCCCGCGGATCTCCTCGTGAACTCCGTCATGCAGCTCGCGGATCTGCTCGCGAAGTCCGTCGTCGACCCTGCGGATCTCATCCCGAAGCCCGTCGTGGACTCCGCGGACCTCGCCCTGAAGCCCGTCATGGACCCCTTGGATCTCACCTCTCACATCGCGGACCTCACCCCGCATGTCGCGAATATCGCCACGGAGTTCGCGGATGTCCTCGTCGACCTTTTCGAAACCGCGGTCGACCCGATTCGCCAAGTCGTCCACGCGTTTGTCGATGCTGGTCTCGGTCATCGTCGTCATGGATAGACCGTAGGGCCGAAATACGCAACGGTGGTGCGCGAAAAGTTACTTTTGTCGTACCGGACTGGAGAAATTGTGGGACGGCCGGCCTCAGAGGCTGCCGCAGACCCAGGCGCTGGAGCCGGAGTCGGCCCAGATTTCGGCGGCGATGCGGTCCTGTTCGGCCTTGGGGGCGTTCTGGGGTTCGCCTTGGCCGCCGTAGAGTTCCCAGGTCGAGGGGAGGATCTGGTAGGCGCCGCCGGCGCCGCTCGAGGGGTTGACGGCACTGTAGTTGCCGCCCGACTCGCACATCACGATGTAGGTCGGGATCGAGTAGGGACCGCCGAGCCACCGGCCGACTTCTTCTTCGGCCGTGGCGTTCGCCTCCGCTTCCGTTTCTTCGGCTTCGCGGCGCTCGCGCGCTTCCTCGGCGCGGATCGCCTTGATGTCGGAGACCCAGGAGGTGATGTCGCCCTTCAGCCGCGCAAGCGATGCTTCGCGGGCGCCGCTGACTTCCGCCAGGTGCGCCGCCGAGGCGGCCGCCGCTTCGCGCACCGAGGCGATTTCTTCACGCGCCGCGTTCACCCGTTCGTCGTAGGCGACCGCCTTGCGCCGCGCCGCCGCCACCACCGTCACCTCGTGGCGCACTTCGTCGCGCGCTTCGCCCACCCGCCGCGCCAGCGCCGCGTCGGCTTCGTTGATCGCCCGCAGGTAGGTGTCGCGGGTGACCAGTTCTTCGTAGTCGCCTTCGCCGAAGATCAGGTCCGAGGCGTCCGGCACGCCGCTCTCGTAGATGTCGACCACCCGCTGCGCCAGCTGCGCGTGCGAGCGCCGCAGCCGCGCCTTCTCGACCGCCAACCGGTGCCGCGTCGCCGCCACTTCCTCACTCAGCTTCGACTCGCGCGCTTCACCTTCGGCAAGCAGCGCCGCGAGCCGTTCCTCGTGCCGTTCTGCCTGCGCCGCTTCGGCTTCGGCGCTCGCCAGTTCGGCCTGGCTCGCCTGCAACTCGCCCGCCAGCGCGCCAGCTTCTTCGCGCCCGGCGGCCAGCTTCGTTTCCAGCGCCCCCCGCTCGGCCGCCCGCGCCCCCGGCGCGAGCATCAAGACCAGCGCCACAAGAGCGCCCAACAGCGCCCCGGCACAGACCAGGGCGCACAGATCCGTTCTGGTCCGAGCCGATGCCAAAGCGGCATCGAGGCTACTGAGCCGAGCGCATTTCTCCTGCTAGTTGACGATAAGTGGCAAGAGAAGTTGCGAGATCCGGGGATCGGGGAAGGGATGGGGCCCCGCAAGCTGTCGCCCGGGAAGGGACCCGCCCCTCTCGCCACGGCCCGGGC
>CALCIA010000166.1 GCA_937907435.1 uncultured Actinomycetes bacterium | reverse complement strand
TCGCCACGGCCACAGCCTGCCCGGGCCGTGGCGAGAGGGGCGCGACCCTCCCCGGGCGACAGCTTGCGAGCCCCCGGCCCCCGACGCACCGGCGACCGGGGCGACTTCCCGGGCCGCGGCGCCCGCGGGGGGCGCGGCGCTCAGCGCATCGCCACCGTGGCGCGCCCGCCGAGCACTGCCCGCGTCCCCACCTTGCCGGTCAGCTCTAGCTCGACCAGGCCCGCCTCGGCGTCGATCTTCAGCACCTCGGCGGTGCAGCGCAGCCGGTCGCCGGCGAAGACGCTGCCGTTTAGGCGGACGTCGATCGAGCGCAGGCTGTGGGGGCCGCCGCCGACCCGGCAGGCGAGCTCGACCAGGTAGCCGACGTTGGTCGTCCCCTGGTTGATCGGCTCCTGCCCGAGGCCGGCCGCGCGCACCGCGGCGGCGTCGTAGTGGATCGGGGTCGGGTCGTCGAGCAGCGCGGCCATCGTCTTCATCGCCGCCAGCGGCACCGGGTCGACGACCAATGTCCCGACCGTCTCACCCGGCCGCATCGTCGCCTCCGCCTCGCGGCACGACCCAGGTATAGGAGCAGCGGACGGCCTCCTCGCCCGACTCCTCCCGCAGGTGGACCTCGAACCGCACCAGGTCGAAGGTGCCGGCGCGGGCGCCTCGCTTGCGCTCGACCGCGACGATCCCGCCGCTCCCCTCGTAGGCGACTTCGGGCCGCAGCGGGCGGTGCAGCTCGAAGCCGCACTCGCCGAGCAGCACCCCGTCCTCGCGGCCGGCGCCGACGATGGCGAGGATCTCGTCGATTCGCAGGCCGGTGCCGCGCAGGCCCAAGGGGTAGGCGATCGACGGATGGGCGCTCCCGGCCCTCGGCCGGGAGCCGACGGCATCGCTCCAGAGCCAGGTGAAGTGCTCCGGCACGCTCACCACGGCGCCGGGGAAGCGGTGCCCGACGAGGTGGGCGAAGTCCTCCACGTCCCTCAGTTTACAAACCACCGATTGGTCGGTAAGCTCGCCGCCCGCGGAGTCTGTCGAGGAAAGGATGGGAGAGATGCCAAGTGGACCGCTCGCGCACGTCTGCCTGCTGGTCGAGGATCTGGATCGGGCGGTGGAGGACTGGACGAAGCTGCTGGGGGTGCTCGACCCGGCCCAGCTCGAGGAGCAGCTCGTCCGCTACGAAGAGTTCGAAGGCGGCGAGGACAGCATGCGCTGGGCCACCTTCGTCAACCACGGCGGCGCCGAGATCCAGCTGATGGAGCCGTCCCCGGACAGCCCGCTCGGCAAGCGGCTGGCGAAGCACGGGGAGCACGTGCACCACATCTGCTTCACCAGCGACGACCCGGAGGAGACCTCGCGCCGCCTCGCCGAGGTCGGGGTCGAGACCGGCAGCGTCTCCGAAGATCCGACCATGCCGTGGCAGCGCTGGACCTGGGTGATGCCGAGCGACACGCACGGCACCCTGGTCGAGATCGCCCGCCCCTACGTCGCCGTCGACGGCCGCTGGGAGTCGGCGTCCGAGGCGGACCGTTGAGCGCCCAGGTGGACCGCGTCGTCGTCGTCGGCGGCGGCGTGATGGGCACCGGCATCGCCCAGGTCGTCGGCGCGGCGGGCCTGCAGGTGACGCTGGTCGACGTCGACGAGGCGGCGCTCGAGCGCGCCCGCAAGCGGATCGGCCGCAACCTCGACCGCCTGGTCGACTCCGGCCGCGCCGAGCGCGCCGACGCCGACGCGACGCTCGCCCGGATCGAGGCCACGACCGACCTCCCGGGCGCGGCGGGCGCCGCCGACCACGCGATCGAGACCGTGGTCGAGGACTTCGACATCAAGGCCGAGGTGCTGGGCCGGCTCGACGAGCACTGCCGCGAGGAGGTCGTGATCGCCTCCAACACCTCGCAGTTCTCGATCTCGCGCCTGGCCGCCGCGACCGGTCGCCCGGACCGGGTGATCGGCTCGCACTGGTTCAACCCGCCGCCGCTGATGGACCTGATCGAGGTGATCCGCGGGGTCGAGACCTCCGAGGAGACGCTGGCGACGACGCTGGCCCTGGCCGACCGTTACGGCCGCCAGACCGTCATCTGCAACAAGGACACGCCCGGCTTCATCACCTCACGGCTGATCGTCACGCTGATGCTTGAGGCGCTGCGGATCGTCGAGGAGGGCATCGCCGACGCCGACGACGTCGACCTCGCCTGCCGGCAGGCGTTCAACCACGCGATGGGGCCGCTGGAGACGGCGGACTTCTCCGGCCTCGACACGACCCTGCACGTGGCCGAGAACATGCGCGACCAGTACGGCGAGCGCTTCCTCGCGCCGCAGAACCTGCAGGCCCTAGTCGCCGCCGGGCACCTCGGGCGCAAGAGCGGCCGCGGCATCCGCTTCGCGGCCGAGCCGGAGTGAGCGGGCCGGTGGCGGTCGGCACCGAGATCGACGCCGGGGTGGCGACCGTCACGGTCGACAACCCGCCGGTCAACGCGCTCGACGACGAGACCCTGGCCGCCCTCGGCGACGCGGCGACCGCGCTCGCCGGGCGCGAGGACGTGCGCTGCGTCGTCCTCACCGGCGCCGGCGAGAAGGCCTTCCTGGCGGGCGCCGACCTCCGCTCCCTCCAGGGCGCCCTGGGGACGCCGGGCGCGATGGACGCCCACGTCGCCCTCACGCGCCCGGTCTTCGAGGCGTGGCGGGGCCTCCCCCAGCCCCTCGTCGCCGCGGTCGCCGCCAACGCGGTCGGCGGCGGCCTCGAGTTCGCCCTCCTGGCCGACCTGATCGTCGCCGACCCGGCGGCCCGCTTCGGCGTGCCGGAGGTGACCCTGGGACTGATCCCGGGCGGCGGCGGCACCCAGCGCCTGCCGCGCCGGATCGGCTGGACGGCCGCGATGGAGATGCTGCTGACCGGCCGCCTCGTCACCGCCGAGCGCGCCCACGAGCTCGGCATCGTCAACCGCCTCGCCGCCCCCGGCGAGGCGCGCGCCGAGGCGGCCAAGCTCGCCGCGAAGCTCGCCGCCCTCCCGGCCCTCGCGGTCCAGGCCGCCAAGCAGGCCGCCCGCGGCGCCCTCGAGGAAGGCCTCGACGCCGGCCTCGACCGCGAGCGGGACCTCTTCCTCACCGTCGCCGCCTCCGCCGACGCGCGCGAGGGCGCCGCCGCGTTCCTCGAAAAGCGCCCGCCGTCCTTCCGCCACCGCTGAGGCGGGCGGCGCGGCGCCGGCCGGCGCCTCTGGGGCGGGCGGGGGATGCCGGCCGGCGCCTCGGCCCCTGTGGCGGGGAAAGCTGTCGCCTCGGGCGGCTGATCGGCGGCCCCGGGCAGGCTAAGGCCGCCGATCAGCCGCCGGGCCGGGGAGGTTCCAAGGGTCGAGTTCGCACTTTGCCGCGCATACCGCGGATAACTGCGAACTCACTGGGTGGGGACGCCGGGTTACGGGACGAAGGCGCGCGGGAGGCGCGCGGAAGCGTCAAATCTCCTCCCTTCCGTGACCTTCTCCACGGATCCGCGCGCCTCCCGTGACGCCGGATCCGTCGCTCTCGACGGGCGACCGTCCGGGTCGAGTTCGCAGTAATCCGCGGATAGCGCGGAGAAGTGCGAACTCGCCCGTCGCTCCCCCCGCAGGCTCCCCGGGGTGCCCCTCAGAACGGCAGGTCCAGGGAGATCTCCAGGGCGCGCATCCGCCAGCCAGCCGCCTCGCGGACCAGGTCGGCGCGGTAGATGCCGGTCGACTTCACCTCAAGGCTGCCGGCCTCGATCACGTTCAGGGTGAGGGTCGAGGTGACCACGGCCTCGTCGTCGCCGCGGCTCTCGAAGCGCTGATTGGAGATCACGTGGCGGCGCTGGTCCTGCTGGTCGGAGACGGTGCCGCCGATGAAGTCGACGATCGCCTGGCGGGGCGAGATCGGGCCGACCGAGTCGGCGCCCGCGATGTGGATGATGAAGGAGGCGTCCTCCGCGAAGATGTCGTGCAGCGCCTCGAAGTCGCCCGCGTCCATCGCCCAGGCGTAGTTGGAAAGCAGCTCTGCGATTTCGTCCCTGTCGGACATGGTCCTCCTCACTGGTCGGTTGGCGAAGCATCGGCGCCGCCGTCGACGACGATGCGCTGGCCGGTCACATAGCCGGCCCCCTCGGAAAGCAGGAAGTTGACGACCCGGCCGACGTCGGCGGGCCTGCCGAGGCGGCCCAGCGGCTGGGCGGCGTCCAGCTCGGTCATGTCGTCGAGGCCGAGCTTGGCGCGCACCAGCCGCGCCCCCATGTCGGTGACGATCAGCCCCGGGGCGACCACGTTCACGTGGATGCCGTTGCCGATCTCCTCGTGGGCGAGGGTGAAGGCGAGCGCCTCAAGCGCAGCCTTGGCGACGTTGTAGGGGGCGCCGCCGGCGCGCATGCTCGCCAGCTCGCTGCTGGAGATCATCACGATGTCGCCGCGCGGCCGGGCGCGCATCTGCGGCACCAGGCGGCGCGCCAGGCGGGCGGCGCTGAGCACGTGGGTGGCGAGCAGCCGCTCGAATTCCTCCGGCTCGGTGTCGACCACGCTCGCCCCGCGGCTGGCGACGCCGGCGTTGGCGACCACCGCGTCGACGAACCCGAACGCCTCCACCGCCGCGTCGGCGAGCGCGTCGACCTGCTCGGGCTCCGCCATCGAGGCCGCCACCGCCACGGCGCGGCCGCCGAGCTCCTCGATCGCGGTCACGACCTCCGCCGCGGCCTCCTCGTTGCGGTTGTAGTTGACGACGACCGCGGCGCC
The DNA here is from genome assembly GCA_937907435.1 of uncultured Actinomycetes bacterium. Taxonomy (GTDB): domain Bacteria; phylum Actinomycetota; class Thermoleophilia; order Solirubrobacterales; family 70-9; genus VAYN01. The sequence continues at coordinate 4,747 of CALCIA010000166.1, read as the reverse complement.
CGCCGCCCCCAGCTCCAGCGCGATCCCGCGCCCGATCCCGCGACTGGCGCCGGTGATCAGCGCGACGCGCCCGGCCAGCGGCCGCTCCTCGCTCACTCGGCTCCAGCTCCCGCGATCCCCATCCCGTGGACCGTACCAAGCAATCGGTCGGTTGATCAAGTTGTGATCAACCGATTGGTTTGGCGGACGCTTCACGACCGGGCGATTGGGTATTGTGCCGTCCGGTGGCGCAACGCGGCAGCGTAAAAGCGAAAGGCAACGGGCGGGCCGAGCGGGGCAGCACCCGCCGCCAGCATCGCCGTGACGAGGAGGTCCTCGCCGCGGCAGCCAAGGTCTTCGCCGAACGCGGCTACTCCGAGGCCTCCGTCCAGGACGTCGCCGACGAGCTCGGCATCCTCAAGGGCAGCCTCTACCACTACATAAAGACCAAGGAAGACCTGCTCTTCTGGCTGCTCGAGGAGGTCCACCGCGACGTCGAGGAGATCCTCGAGGGGGTCGCCGGCACCGAGGACATCGGCCCGCTCGAGCGGCTCGCCCTCTACGTCCGCCGGCAGGTCCTCTACAACCTCGACAACCTGCAGCGGATCTCGATCTATTACCACGACATGGACCGGCTCGGCGACGAGCGCCTGAAAGTGGTCCTCGACCAGCGCCACGCCCACGAGCGCTTCGTCAACAAATTGATCCGCCAGGCGCAGGACGAAGGCCTGGCCGACGCCGACGCCGACGCCCGCGTGCTCACCAACTGCCTCTTCGGCACCGTGATCTGGACCTACCGCTGGTACCGCCCCAACGGCCGCGTCAGCCGCGACCGGATCGCCGACCTCTGCGCCGACTTCGCCCTCAACGGCGTCGTCGGCGAGAGCTGAGTCAGGCCACCAGCGGCCAGTAGAGATCGTCTTCGCCCTCGGCGAAGTGCTTCCAGATGACCGGCATCTCGACGCCCAGCATCTCGGCAGCGTGCAGGCGCGCGGTCTCCTCGCAGGCGTCCATCAGGCGCCGCGCCGCGTCCTCCCGGCCGGGCATCTCGGCGAGGTCGAAGAACGGCTTCAGGTGGTTGGCGAAGAGCGGCGCCCCGTAGGCGATCTTGTAGGTGTCGTCCCATTCCACCGCTTTCATGTACAGCTCCTCCTGGGCCTCGGCCGCGCAGCGCTGCACCTCGGTGATCTCCCCCGGCTCGAGCGCGCGCAGCTCCCCCCGTTCGCGGGTGAGGACGACGAGCCCCTCCAGCCGGTCGGCGAACTCGTGCGGCTCGACCCGCATCGTCCCGAACATGTCGCAGATCACCTCGACGTCGCGCGCCAGGTAGGCGACGACGACGTTGTCGAAGGGGTTGCGCACCGCGGTCGCCGCCCACGGCAGGTACTCGTTGCGCAGGTCGTTGAACTCGCGGCAGAAGAGGATCGACCCGTCCGCCCGGGGGTAGGGACCGTGGCCGAAGATGCCGTCGCGCTGCTCGCCGTGGAGCATGAACCCGTAGAGCTCGAGCGTCGCCGCCATCCGCCGCACCGCCGCTTCGTCCTCGTCCCCGGGCGGGCGGACCAGCCCGGCCAGCTCCTCGACCTGGCCGTCGTCCAGGATCGGCAGCGACCACCCCGCCTCACCGGGCAGCAGCGCGTCGTCGCTGCGGTAGGCGCCCTGCAGCCGCGCCCAGAAGTCCATCAGGAAGGTCAGCTCCTCCGGCTTCTCCTCCGGGAACGGGTCGCCCATCCGCAGCCCCAGCTCGAGCATCCGCTGCTGGCGGTGGCCGAGGTAGCTGCAGACGAGGATGAACGGCTGCAGCGCGTAGGGCCGGCACCCCGGCGTGCGCATCCGCCGTCCCAGCTCCTCCGGCGGCATGCGGGCGGCGAGCTCGCGCAGGAACGGGTCCTGGCTGTCGTGCAGGCAGCGCCAGCCGAGCGGCGAGCGCCGCGGCAGGTCGAAGAGCACCGAGGACATCGCGCTGCGTTTTTCCGCCCGCATCCCCGCTTTCTGGTTCTCGCCGAAGCGGTGGATCAGCTCGTTGACCCGCGCGACCGAGATCTCGGCGGGGGCGTCCTGCTCGGTGCTCATAGCTCTCCTCGGCCGGCGGATTCGGGGTTCGACTCGACCGGCTCGACCGCCTCGGCCCAGAGCTCGGGGAGCCAGGCGGAGAGGTCGCGCGCGACCGGGATGACGACGAACTTCTGGGCGCCGGCGGCGACGAAGCGCCCGAGCAGCGCGCGCAGCTCAGCGGCGCCGAAGGCGATGTGGTCCGCGCGGGCCAGCTCCGGGCGCCGCTCGAGCAGGCGCCGGGCCGCGGCGGGCAGCTCGTCCTCGCTCGGCGCCGCGAACAGCGTGGTGCCGTAGTGGTCGTCGTCGATCTGGCGCCCGGCCGCGTCGGCCGCGTCGCGGATCGTCGCCACCATCGCGGCGAACTCCTCGGGGCCGACGAACGAGCCGATCCAGCCGTCGCCGAGCCGGCCGATGCGGCGCAGCGCCGCGGGCACCTGGCCCGCCAGCCACAGCTCGAGCTTGGGACGGACCGGCCGCGGGCGCAGCGCGAGGCCGTCGAGGCTCCAGAACCGGCCCTCGTAGGTGACCGGCTCGCCGCGCCAGAGCTCCTTGATGATCGTCACCGACTCCTCCAGGCGCGCGACGCGCTCCTCGCGGGCGACGCCCATCGCCGCCAGCTCCTCCGGCAGCGAGATCCCGAGCCCCACCGCGGGCAGCAGGCGGCCGCCGGAGATGACGTCGATCGTCGCCATCTCGCGCGCCAGCAGGACCGGATTGCGCGGCGGCAGCACCAGCACGCCGGTGCCGAGCTTGAGCCGCTCGGTGCGCGCCGCGACCGCCGCCAGTGCGGGCAGCGGGGCCATGCCGCCGAGGCCGGCGGAGTCGCTCAACCAGAGCGAGTCGAAGCCGATCTCCTCCAGCTGCCCGACCGCGCCCCAGAAGCGGGCGCCGTCGTAGTCGACCTCCTCGAACGGGCTCCAGCCGATCCCGACGCGCACGCTCAGCGCCGGGCGGGTGGCCTCGGCGCTAGGCACCAGCGGCCACCCCCTTGAAGGCGGGGATGACCTCCTGGCCGAAGCGGCGGATGCACTCCAGCTCCTGCTCGAAGCTCGGCCCCTGGGCGACCCGGAAGGAGGTGATCATGTAGTCCATCCCGATCTCGGCCTCGAACTTGCGGATCGTCTCGATGCAGTCGTCGGGGCTGCCGACGATCAGCCGATCGCGGCGGTGGCGGTCGAAGACGAAGTCGGCCTCGGTTTCGACGCCCTCCAGGAACGGCTCCCGCTCGGCGACCCAGCGCGGCACTTTCTCGAAGTAGAACCAGTGCTCGTTGCGGATGCACGGCCACCAGGTCTTCTCGACCTCCTCCAGCGAGTCGGCGACCCAGCCGTCGCGCAGGAGGACGATGCTCGCCTTGTCGGCGTTGCCGTTCGCCTCGGCCGCGTCGCGGTAGACGCCGGCCCAGTGCTTCATCACCTCGACGTTGTGGAGCGGGTCGGTCGCCCAGGTGCAGCCGAAGCGCGCCGCCCGTTCGACCCCGGGATCGGACATCGCGCCGAGCCAGAGCTGCGCCCCGATCGGCTGCGGCGTGATCGGCCCGGCGGCCTCGATGTCGAAGTGCTTGCCGTGGAAGGAGATCGACTCCCCCGCCCAGGCGCGCTGGACGATCTCGATCGCCTCTTCGAAGCGCGATTTCTGCCGTTTCGGGTTGAGGCCGAAGAGTTCGAACTCCTGCGGGAAGTTGGCCATCCCGCAACCGAGCCGTAGCCGGCCGTTCGAGAGCACGTCGACCATCGCGCCGTGCTCGGCGACGTGGATCGGGTGGTCGAGCGGCAACAGCTGGACCGTGGTGCCGATGTCGACCCGCTCGGTGACCGCCGCCAGGGCGCCGAGCACGGGCCAGACCGACGGCAGGTAGGCGTCGGGCATCATGTGGTGCTCGGGCAGGAAGAGGCCGTCGAAGCCCGATTCCTCCGCGACCTTCGCCACCTCCAGCGCCTGTTGCCAACGCTCCGCGATGTTTTCCGCGTTGGGCGGATCCTGCACCCTGAACAGCAGCCCGAACTTCATACCCTCCTCCTCTCGGCCAAGGTTTCCCGATCTCCGGTTCCCGCCGAGCAGCTTACCGGCTGACCGTTTGGTTGGCCAGTCGACGGCGCCGCCATATCAATCAAACGGTTGGCGGCTCCGACGATTTCATGTAGGCTCGGCGCGTGGCGGAGATCGGGCGAGGCCAGGTTGTGTCGGGCGGCGACGTAGAGGGCATCCTCTGTCGCGCCGACGATGTCGAGCAGGTCTTCGCACTGATGAAACGCCCCGACCTCGACGAAGTCATCCTCCTCACCACCTCCGCCTCCGCCACCGCGGTCGTCCCCCTGCTCGCCAAGGTCCGCGGCGTCGTCAGCGAGTCGGGCGGCGTGACCTCCCACATCGCGATCGTCGCCCGCGAGTTCAGCCTCCCCTGCATCCTCAGCGCCGAGATCGAGCCCGGCATCGAGGGCCGGCGCGTGCGACTGGGCGAGGACGGGGCGATTCACGCGGTGGACTGAGCGGGGGCTGCCAGCGCCTGCGGCCGTCCGAGATGGCGCGGGGTGGTCCTGGGCTCCTCATGGGGGTCCTGGCAGGCTGTGACCCCCATGAGGAGCCCAGGACGTGAGGCGTTCGTGGGAGAGCGTCACAGGTACGTTGCGAAGTCGGACTTACGTGACGGTCAGGTCCGAGAGCCTCCACACCTCGGCCGGATCCGTGACGAAGATGCCGGGAACGTCACACT
>CALCIA010000165.1 GCA_937907435.1 uncultured Actinomycetes bacterium | reverse complement strand
CGACCCTCACGTAAGTCCGACTTCGCGACGTCCCTGTGACGCCTCTCCCACGCACGCCTCACGTCCTGGGCTCCTCATGGGGGTCACAGCCTGCCAGGACCCCCATGAGGAGCCCAGGACCTCCCTCGGACGGCCGCCCGCCCCCCGCACCCCCGCCCGTCCCTACCCCCGCCCACCTCACCCCTCAGCGCCAATCTCCTCCATCAACACCGGCACCCCAAGGGTGCAGGTGTGGATGCCGAGCACGCTGGTCAGCTCGAAGACCTCCATGATCTCCGCCCGGGTGGCGCCATGGCCCAGGGCGTTGCGGATGTGTTGTCGCAGGCCGGGCTCGTAGAGGTGCGTCGTCGACGCGTCGATCGCGACGTAGATCAGCTCCTTGAGCTTCGGCGTGAGGGTGCCTGACTTCCATGGCACACCCGAGAAGGTGAGGTACGCGCGGAAGAACTCGGAGTCGAGCGCGAGCAGGCCGTCCCAGAACTCGTTCCAGTAACCGCGGGCGGCGACGAACTCGTCTTTGAGGGTGCGCTGCTCCTCGGTGAGCTCGCGCGGGACCGGCTGCCCTGCCGTACCGAGCTCCTCCATCAGGACCGGCACCCCAAGGGTGCAGGTGTGGATGCCGAGCACGCTGGTCAGCTCGAAGACCTCCATGATCTCCGCCCGGGTGGCGCCGTGGCCCAGCGCGTTGCGGATGTGTTGGCGGAGACCGGGCTCGTAGAGGTGTGTCGTCGACGCGTCGATCGCGACGTAGATCAGCTCCTTGTCCTTGGGCTCCAAGGGCCCCGATCTCCAGGGCACCTCGGAGAAGGCCACGTAGGCCTCGAAGAACTCGGGATCGAGCTCGAGCATCCCTTCCCAGAACGGGCTCCAGTGCCCGCGCGCGTCGATGAAGCTCTGCCGCAAGGCTCGTCTGCGCTCATCCACGGTCGGAAGACCATAGCACTACCGAGCGCACGGTAGATTATCTGCCGAACCCCGCGGCGGAGACCGACCTCCCGGATACTATGAGGCCGTCCGCGCGCACTCTCGAACAAGGACTCGTGTGTCATCCCGCGCCCCACTGCTTCCTCACGACGGTCGTCCAAAACGGCGACGCCGCAACGGCGAGCCGACCGCTGATCGCATCGTCGAGACGGCCGCGAAGCTATTTCGCGAGCACGGCTACGCGCAGAGCAGCACCCGGCAGATGTCCGAGCTGCTCGGCATCCAGAAGGCCTCCCTTTACCACCACATCGGCAGCAAGGAAGACCTCCTGTATTCGATCTGCATGGGTGCGACCACCGGTGTGCTCGAGGACGTGAGGGAGGCGATCGCCGCGGCGCCCCCGGAGGAACGCCTACGCGAGGCGATCAAGGCCCACATCGTGAGCGTGATCCGCGACAGCGACCTCCACGCGGTCCTCCAGTTCGAGTGGCGCGCGCTGTCCGAGGAGCGGGGCGAGGAGATCTCGGAGATCCGGCGGGAACTTCACAGCGAACTGCGTCGACTGATCGAAAGCGACCGCAAGGCGGGGCGCCTGCGGACCGACGTCTCGGTGAAATACATCTCGCTGACCCTGATGAACCTGCTCAGCTGGGCACTCTTCTCCTTCGACGAAGCCGGCACCGAATCCCCCGCGAAGTTCGGCGACACCCTCGCGCTCCTCTTCCTCGAAGGCGCGCAGGGCACCCCCGCCTAAGAGCGGTCGCCGACCGCCGCCCGCAGCTCGTCGATCTCGCGGCCGAGCCGGACCACGAGCTTGCAGAGGGTGTCGACGACCGCGGGCCCGGTCTTGTCCGTCGTCACCTGCACCGCTTCCAGCGCGCTCCGCACGTCGTTCTCCATGCTCTTGCTCATCGGTCCTCCTTCGTCGTATTGCGGAATTCGGTGAACGCTCCGTAGCGTCCGTCCCAGAACAGCAGCGCCTCGGCATCCGGCCGCGACTCCAGCGCCAAGACCCGCGCCAGCACGATCACGTGATCGCCGGCGTCGAGTTCGGACTCGATCTCGCAGTCGATCCAGGCGACCGCGTCGTCGAGGCCGGGGCCGCCGACGCGCGGGTGCAGGCCCAGGCCCTCGAAGCGGTCCTCCCCGCGCAGGGAGAAGCGCCGGGCCACCGTCGAATGGTGTGCCGCCAGGACGTTGACGCACAAACGCCCGCACTCGCGCACCAGCGGCCAGGTCGTGGAGGAGACGGCCACGGAGAAGCTCACCAGCGCGGGATCGAGCGACACCGACGTGAACGAGTTGCACGCCATGCCGACCGGCCCGTCGCGGTGCTGGGCGCAGACCGCGACGACTCCGGTCGGGAGACGCCCGAGCACCTTGCGGAAGTGCGCCGGATCGCTCGGGGACGCGAGCCGGCACTGCGGGGTCACGTGACCATCCCTTCGAGCTCGGCGGGAAGGAGATGCCCGAGGCGGTTGCGCTTGGTGGTCAGGTAGCGGAGGTTCTCCGGCGTCACCGAGGGCGGGCGCCCGACCCGCTCCACGACCTCGAGGCCGAATCCGCCCAGGCCCTCGTACTTCGCCGGGTTGTTGGTGATGAGCCGCAGCCGCCGCACGCCGAGCCCGCGCAGGATCTGGGCCCCCACGCCGTACTCACGCGTGTCGACCGGGAGCCCGAGCGTCGTGTTCGCATCGACCGTGTCGAGCCCCTCGTCCTGGAGGTTGTAGGCGCGGAGCTTGTGGCTGAGGCCGATGCCCCGCCCCTCGTGGCCGCGGAGGTAGACGACCACGCCGCGTCCCTCCCGCTGGATCAGCGCCAGCGAGTCCTCGAGCTGCTTGCCGCAGTCGCAGCGCACCGAGCCGAAGACGTCGCCGGTGAGGCACTCGCTGTGCACCCGGACGAGGACGGGCTCGGGCGTCTCGACATCGCCGACGACGAGGGCCACGTGCTCGACGTCGTCGACGTCGGAGCGCCACACCTCGCAGCGGATCTCGCCGAGGGCCGTCGGGAGCCGTCCGCCGGCGACATGTTCGACCAGCGTCTCCCGGGACAGGCGATACCGGATCAGCTCGGCGACCGAGACGAGCGGGAGGCGGCGGAAGTCCGCGAGGCGCCTCAGCTCGGCGCCGGAGGCCATGCCCATCTTGTCGTCGGAGACGACCTCGCACAGCGCCGCGGCGGGTGCGACGCCCGCGATACGAGCGAGGTCGATGCCGGCCTCGGTGTGTCCGCCGCGCCGGAGGACGCCGCCCGGTCGCGCCCGCAACGGGAAGACGTGACCGGGCCGGACGAAGTCCGCCCGCGTCCGCGCGGGGCTCGCGAGCGCGGCGATCGTCGCCGCGCGCTCGACCGCCGAGATCCCCGTCGTCATCCCCTCGGCGAGGTCGACGGACACGGTGAAGGCGGTCCCGCGCGCGTCGGTGCTCTCCGCGACCATCAGCGGCAGGTCAAGCTCCCGCGCCCGAGATTCCTCGATCGCGACACAGATCAAGCCCGAGGTGTGCTTGAGGAAGAAGGAGATGGCCTCCGGCGACGCGTGCGACGCGCTCATGACCAGATCGCCCTCGTCCTCCCGGTCCGGGTCGTCGGTCACCACCACGATCTCGCCCCTGCCGATCGCGGCGACCGCGGTCTCTACCGCGTCCGTCATCGCTCCTCGACTGCCGCCAAGGGCTGGGCGCCCTCGCCGCGGCGACGGGTGCGCTCGGCGTGCTCCCGCTCGCTCGCCAGCCAGAATTCCGCCTCCCGCGCCAGTGTCCGCACCCGCGACATGGGAACGACGATCGCGTCATGGCCCTTGCCGAGCAGGTGTTCGGTTCCTCTGGCCGGCGACGATTTCGACGTTGCTCCGGTAGCAGGCATCAGCTCTCTCCTCACTCGTGGTGCCGTTCGCGACGAGTCTGCTGACCGGGCGTTACCGGAGGCGAAACCTGCGGGGATCGGACCCGGCCGAGAACGGCCGCGGATCGGTCAGGAATCGAGAAGACACGGCCATCCGCGGGGGTTAGCGTGGCCCCAGATGATCGGCTCACGCAACCCACGAGAGGGGATGGAACGATGAAGACGATGACCTGCAGGCAGCTCGGTGGCCCCTGCGATCTCCCCCACCACGGCGAGAGCGCGGACGAGGTGATCAAGGCCCAGGACCGGCACCTCAAAGAGGTCGTCGCCGCGGGTGACACCGCGCACGAGGAGGCCCTCAAGCAGATGAAGGGACGCTGGAAGCACCCGATCGCCGGCATGGGCTGGTACCGGAAGGCCAAACGCGACTTCGCCAACCTGCCCGCGGACTGAAGGCGCCGCGACGCTTGGCCGTCGTTTTCCTACACTCAGTGTGTAAAAGAAAGGAGAACGACGTATGAGCGAGCACCTCTACCCACCCGCGAGCGGCGAGATCGCGCGCCACCGGGCCGAACTCGCCCCGGACACCAACGAGGCCTTCCAGGCGTTCAGCCGCCAGGTGTTCGCCGAGGGCGCCCTCGACCGCAAGACCAAGCAGCTGATCGCCGTCGCGGTCGCCCATGTCACCCAGTGCCCCTACTGCATCCGCGGCCACACCAAGGCGGCGCTCCGCCAGGGCGCCGACGAGAAGGAGCTGATGGAGGCGATCTGGGTCGCGGCGGAGATGCGGGCGGGCGGCGCCTACGCCCACTCGGCCATCGCCCTCGACGCTGCCGCCGATATCACGGAGTCAGGCGGGTAGCGGCCGAATCGGCGTACCATTCTGGTGTGGACTCGCACAAGCCTTTCGACTGGAGATGGGCGTGGGTGATCCTCGCCGTCCTCCTCTGCCTCGCCGGGCTGGCGACGGTCGAACCCGAGACGGCCGAAGCGGTCAACACCATGATCGGCATCGGCGCCCTCGGCTGCGTCCTCTGGGCGATCTGGGAGCTGATGCAGCACGACCAGTAGGGCCCGGCGCCCCGCCGGTCGCGGCCGCCTAAGGGGCGACGCCGGCCACGAAGGGCTCCTGGGCCTCGGTCGCCGGGACGTCCGGGACCGACAGACCGCCGGCCGCTCGCCGCCAGGCCCAGACCGCGCCGGCGTAGAGCACCACCGCGATCACCGTCGCCGCGCTCACCACCGTCCCCGCGGCGGTCGCGGTCACCAGGTTGGTCGTCCCGAGGGCGGCCACCATCGCCGCCGGCCCGGTGCCGACCCCGAGCGGCAGCAGACCGACCGCGCCCATGGTGAAGAGGACCAGGCAGACGTGCGCGGGGTCGACGGGTAGATCGAAGCCCGCCATCACGATCAGCGTGCGCAGGAAGGCCATCGCGGTGAATCCGGCGACGATCGCCGCGAGGCGGTTGCGCGCTCCGGGATCGGCGAGGACACCGAGTCCGGCGGCGATCTCGCGCTCGCGGAAGCGGCCGTAGAGCGCCCGCAGGATGGCGAGGGCCGCGATCGCCCCGCCGAGCATCGCCCACGGCGCCCAGCCCGGTATCCCGCCCACCGCGGTGGAGCCGACGGCCGCCAGGACGGCCGCGCCGCAGATCTCGAAGAGGACGATCGGCGCGTCGCCGAGGGCGATCCTGGAGACCGGCGCGGCCTCGGCACCGCCAAAGCGTCGAAGCAGCGCGATCCGCGTCGGCATCGCCGCCTGGCCCTGGACGGTCCCGGCAAGGAAGGCTCCGGCGTTGGCGGCATGGACGGCGCACGCCTCGAGCCCCCGGCCCCCGGCCGCACCGAGGACCACCCGCCAGGCCTCGGTCCGCAGGACCAAGGTGAGGAGGTGGGCGGCCACGGCGCCGGCGAGCACCGCCGGCGGCACCGCGAAGAGCGCGGCAAGCAGCTGATGCCCCCTGCTCAGGAAAAGGTAGGCGACCGTCGCCAGCGCGCCCATCGGGATCAAGGCCGAGAGCACCGAGCGGATCGGCGCCACCATCGACCCGAAGCCAGTGGACGGGCGCGCTGACGACATGGGACGACTCTGCACCCCGGTCGTGAACGCACGATGAGAGGGTGATGAGGGTCCTCTCATCGACCTGTTCCGGCGGCCCGCCGCACCCCACCCCGCATGCCCCACGCCGGATAGCGTTCCGAGCGTGGACCTCCAAGGCCGCATCGCCTCCCGTCAGGGCGAGTTCCTGCTCTTCGCGCTGACCCCGCCGCGGTCCTCGACCACTCCGGAGAGCGCCCAGGAGATCGCCGACGTCACCGCCCGGCGCCTCGAGCCCCTCGGTCTCGACGGGCTGATCCTCTACGACATCGACGACGAGGGCGACCGCAACCCCGAGGAGCGGCCGTTCCCGTTCCTGCCCACCATGGACCCGGCCGACTATCTGGAGGGGCACCTCAAGTCCTGGCGCACGCCGGTCGTCGTCTACCGCGCGACCTCGAAGTACACCGAGGAGGAGCTCCGCGACTGGGTCGGATCCCAGGACCCCTCCAGGCGGATGGCCGTCTTCGTCGGCGCCCCCTCGCGCGAGCGGCCTGTCGCCACCACCCTTCGCAGGGCCCAACAGCTCCGCGCCGAGCTCGCCCCCGACCTGCTCCTCGGCGCCGTCGCGATCCCCGAGCGGCACACCCGCAAGGGCGACGAGCACCTCGGCCTGATCGCCAAGCAGGAGGCCGGCTGCTCCTACTTCGTCACCCAGGTCGTCTACGACGTCAATGCCGCCAAGAACCTGGTCTCCGACTACTCCTACGAGTGCCGCGACCGGGGCCTCGACCCACTCCCCATCGCCTTCACCCTCTCAGTCTGCGGCTCGATGAAGACACTCCAATTCCTCCGCTGGCTCGGCGTCCACGTCCCCCGCTGGATCGAGAACGACCTGCGCCACGCCGACGACACCCTCGACGCATCCCTCCAACAAGCCGAGGCAACCGCCCTCGAGCTGATCTCCTTCTGCCGCCACCTCGGCGTCCCCTTCGGCATCAACGTCGAGTCCGTCTCGATCCGCAAGGTGGAGATCGAGGCGAGCGTGCGACTGGCAGCGCGGCTCCGCCGCGAGCTGACCCGCTGAGGCTCGCTTTCGACGCGAACGCGCAGAGCCGAACGTCCGATATCAAGGCCCAGGAGGGCCGGGAGCTCAGCTCCCGCGGTGCTGGAGCAGCGCGCCCTCGGCCGCGAGCGGCGCGATC
>CALCIA010000164.1 GCA_937907435.1 uncultured Actinomycetes bacterium | reverse complement strand
GCCAGGACCCCCATGAGGAGCCCAGGACCTCCCTCGGACGGCCGCAAGCGCCGCGAACCTCCGCCCGTCCCCCGCCCCCCTAGCGATGATGCAACTGACCCGTCGCCGCCAACACGATGAACGTGGTGACCGCGGCGACATAGACGTCCAGAAGACGGCGACCGAAATGTCCATCCCTCGCTACTGACGACGCCACTTCTCCGCCCGGGCCTTGGCTCGCTCTTCCCGGGCGCCCTCCCGGACCCGCTCAATGGACTTCTCGAGCGAGTCGATGCGCCGTTCCACTGACTTCAACTCCCAGTCTTCGACCATGCATCGAAGCTAGGGAAAGTTCGGACGCGTGGGAAACGGAAGTGGAACATTCCGGTTAAGCGACGCCGAGCACCTTGGCAACCACCGCTCCGATGGTCACCACGATCCCGCCGCTCACGATCTTGTCCAATCGGCTGAATCGCGCGTCGATCTTGTCCATCCACACCTTCTGAGCTTCCTGTGCTTTCTTGAATTCCTCTTTCGTGAGCACCGTCTCGAATCGGGCATCCACCTTCTTGAACCGCTCATCAACCTTCTCGAACCGCTCATCCACCTGGTCGAACCGCGCGACTTTCTTGAACTGCGCGTCGACCTTCTCGAACCGTTGATCGATGTTCTCTTCGAACCGCTCGAATCGCCGGTCGACTCGGTCGAAGCGCTCATCGACCTTGTCTTCGAACCGCTCGAACCGCCGGCCCACATTGTCGAACTCACGGTCGACCTTGTCGAACCGTTTCCCGACATCGGTTTCGAAGCGGCCGACCCGATCGCCGAGCTCGTCTATGCGGATGTCGGTAGGAGTCTTCTCCATCACGCTCACTCGCCAAAGCGTAGGGAGAAAAAGCGCACGTGTGGTGCGCAGAAGTGTGAAATTTCGAGGGACTTTGTGACGAAAGTCAGCGCTTAGCGCTGGGTGAGGAGCCAGCCGCGGTCGGCCAGGAGCTCGGCTACCTGGACGGCGTTGGTGGCGGCGCCCTTGCGGAGGTTGTCGCCGGCGACCCAGATGTTGAGGGTGCGCTCGTGGCTCGGGTCGCGGCGGATGCGGCCGACGAGGACGTCGTCCTGGCCGGCGGCGTCGATCGCGAGGGGGGACTCGGCGTCCGCGGGGTTGTCGACGACCTGGACGCCGACCGCCTCGTCGAGCAGGGCGCGGCAGTCCTCGGGCGAGAGGTCCTCGCGAGTCTGCAGGTTGATCGACTCCGAGTGGCCGACGAAGACGGGGACGCGGGCGCAGGTGGCGGAGATCCCGACCTCCTCGCCGAAGCCGAGGATCTTGCGCGTCTCGGCCATCACCTTGCGCTCCTCGGTCGTGTAGTCGTCGCCGTCCTTGAAGCTCTCGACCTGGGGCAGCACGTTGAAGGCGATCTGGCGCGGGTAGACCGCCGGCGCCGGCATCTCCTCCTCGGCGAGGATCGCCCGCGCCTGGGCGCGCAGCTCTTCGATCGCCTTCTGGCCGGTCCCCGAGACGGCCTGGTAGCTGGAGACGATCAGCCGCTCCAGCCCGACCGCGCGATGAATCGGCGCCAGCGCCATCAGCGCCGTCATCGTCGTGCAGTTCGGGTTGGCGACGATGCCCTGGTGGTCCGCGGCCGCCTCGTCGTTCACCCCGGCGACGACCAGCGGCACGTCGTCGTGCATGCGCCAGTAGGAGGTGTTGTCGACGACGGTCGCGCCCGCCTCGACGAAGCGCGGCGACCACTCGGCGCTGACCGCGCCGCCCGGCGAGGACAGCACCACGTCACATCCCCGGATCGTCTCGTCGTTCAGGGGCTGCACCGTCAGCGTCCCGCCGCCCCACTCAAGCTCCTTGCCCGCCGAGCGCTCCGACGCGTACCCGACCACCTCCCGCGCCGGGAAGCCGCGCTCGTGCAGCAGCCGCAGGATCGTCGTCCCGACCGCGCCGGTCGCGCCCATCACCCCGACCCTGTAGCCGTCGCCCGCCATCTGACTCCGCGGGCTAGCCGGCGACCGTCGGGGTGTGGTCGGGGCCCGCCGCGTCTTCGGGGCGGATCGCGTCGGCGCCCAGCTCGAACGCCTTGTGCAGGGCGACCACCGCGTCCTTGACCCGGTCGGCGGCGATGACGCACGAGATCTTGATCGGCGACGTCGAGATCATCTCGATGTTGATCCCCTCCTCGCCGAGCGTCTGGAAGACCTTCGCCGCGACCCCCGGGTGCGAGCGCATCCCGGCACCGACGATCGAAACCTTGCCGATCTGCTCTTCGGCCTTCACCTGCACGGCGACGTCGCCGAGCCCGTCGATCACTTCCCGCGCCACCGGCAGCTCGCCGCGGTCCATCGTGAACGACAGGTCCGCCAGTTGGTCGTCGCCCACCGGCTCGTTCTGGATGATCACGTCGACGTTCACGTTGGCGCCGGCCAACGCGCTGAAGATCCGCCCCGCCACGCCGGGCTCGTCGCGCAGCCCGGTCAGGGTCACGCGCGCCTCGGTGGCGGAATGGGTCACGGCGGTTACGAAAGGTTGCTCCATGGTCTCTTCCTCTGACACGACGAGGGTACCGGGACCGTCCTCGAAGCTGCTGCGGCAGTGGATCCGGACCCCGTGGTTGCGGGCATACTCGACCGAGCGCAGCTGCAGCACCCGGGCCCCCGAGGCCGCCATCTCCAGCATCTCCTCGAAGGAGACCATCGGCAGCTTGCGGGCGTCGGGGACGATCCGCGGGTCGGCCGAGTAGACCCCGCGGACGTCGGTGTAGATCTCGCAGACGCCGGCGTTCAGCGCCGCGGCGAGCGCCACCGCGGTGGTGTCGGAGCCGCCGCGCCCCAGCGTGGTGACGTCACGGCTGGCGGTCGAGACCCCCTGGAACCCGGCGACGAGCACGATCCGGTCCTGCTCCAGCGCCTGGCGGATGCGGTCGGCGCGCACGTCGATGATCCGCGCCTTGGTGTGGGACGAATCGGTGACGATCCCCGCCTGCGATCCGGTCAGCGAGATCGCCTCGTGGCCCATGTCGTGGATCGCCATCGCGCAGAGCGCGCAGGAGATCCGCTCGCCGGTCGAGAGCAGCATGTCCATCTCGCGGGCGACCGGGCGCGGGGAGATCTCGTGCGCCTGCTCGACCAGTTCGTCGGTCGTCTTGCCGCGCGCCGAGAGCACCGCGACGACGCGGTTGCCGCCCTGGCGGGCGGCGACGATGCGCCCCGCCGCGCGTTTGATCTGCTCGGGGCCGGCGACCGACGTGCCGCCGAACTTCATCACGACTATGTCCGCTGCGCGGTCAGGCATGAACACGCAGGATATGAGACCTCAGTTCCCGCCGAGGTTTCCGAGCATCGCCTGTTCGGCCATCCGGATCAGGCCCAGCCCGCTGTGGGGGCGCATGTCGCTGGAGCGGACGCGGACGTGGGAGCCGTGCGGGCCGATCACCTCGACGATGGTGCAGACGTCGCCGATCTCGCAGTCGTCGCCGTAATCGGCCTCGATCGCTTCCATCTGCTCCGCCACGACTTTGCCGATCTTGCTCTGGTCGAGCATCAACGCCTCCTGTAGGTAGCCGGTTCCGGCTTGACGATAGCCGTCGGCTACCCGTCCCCAGGCATTTCTTCGCCGGAGGTGAAGAGATCGGCGCCCAGGGTCGACACTTCTTCTTCGGCCGCGTAGCCGGTCGGTTCGACCCCGAGCATCGTCGCCAGCGTCTTCAGCAGCGTGAAGTGGTTGGCGTATTCGGCTTCTTCGACCTTCCCGGGTTCGACGAAGGGCGAGATCAGCAGGAGGCCGACCTTGCCGCCGCCGCCCGATTCAAGCACCGGGCTTTCGGTCGTGGTCGGCGGTTCCGTCGGCGCTTCGGCCGGTGGCAGGTTCGGGTACGCCGGCGCCAGGCAGCAGGCGCTCTGGTCGGGACGTTCGCCCGCCTGCGGGGCCTGCGCCGAGGTGATCATGATCAGGCCGCCTTCGGCGTAGGCGGGCGAGGCGAGGATCGCCGGGACCAGCGTCTTCAGCGTGTCGGCTTCGGGGAAGATCAGCGACAAAGTGGGCGTCTTCTTCTTCGCCGCGAGGTCCTTGGTCAGCACTTCGAAGCCGACGTCGTGCTTTTCGCATTCGTCGCCTTCCGCGATCGCGCTGAAGTAGACGACCGGGTTGCGCCAGGTCGCGTAGCGGTCATCGGGGGTGGGGACGGTCGGGTCGGGGCCGCCGAGGGTCGGCTTACGGCAGCGCCACGGCTGGCCGATCGCGCCGCCGTCTTCCATGCCCTGGACGTAGGCGCGCCAGGTCACTTCCTTTTCGGTCAGCTCGGTCGGCAGCGATTTGACCTCGTCGCCGTAGACGCAGCCGTCGCCTTCCACCTGTTCGGCGGTGTCGGAGACCGCGCCCGGCGCGATCGCGGTGTAGTCGGGGCAGTTCGCCGCCGTTTCCGCGGTCGGCCCCTGGCCGCTCAGCAGGGCGATCTCGTTGGCGAGGACGCCGCTGGTCACGCCGTAGTAGTTGGGCAGCAGCTCACCCTTCTGCGGCAGGACGCGGGAGAGGTAGGGGGTGGCCGACGCGGCGCCGAAGGTTTCGTCGTAGCCCCCTTCGGCGAGCACGATCAGGAACCCGTGCTCGACTTCCGGCAGCGTCCCTTCTTCGCCTTCGAGGAAGCTTTCTTCTTCGGCTTCTTCGGGGTTGAAGGGGACGAGCTCCGGTTCTTCGGTCGCTTCTTCCGGCAATAGCGGCGCTTCTTCGACCACTTCTTCGGGCAGCGGCGCTTCTTCGACGATTTCTTCGCTCGGCGCTTCTTCCGGCGCCGCGGCAAGCTCCGGTTCCGCTTCGGCGGGTTCTTCTTCGGGTTCCGCGGCGGGCGGCGACGCTTCGGTCGCGCGGTGGGGGTACTCGAGCAGGATCGTCGAGAGCGGCGCCGAGGAGGCGATTTCGCTCATCGCCGAGCCGAGGCCGACGCCCAGCGCCAGCATCCCGATCACGGCGATCGCGATCGCGGGCGGCGAGGGCATCCAGGGCGGGGCGCCGGCGCGCGTCGGGCGGGGCGCCTCGTCCCCGGCGGGCCCCGCCGGCCCGCGGGTCTGATCGTCGTTGCGCTCGGCCACGTGCGGGCGCGATTATCGGCCCGGCCGGGGGCGCGGATGTAAAGATTTTGCATCGACGCGGAGCCGCTTCGGAAGCGTCCTCCCGGCTCCTATTCACAACTCTTAAACACCGCCGGGGCGGCGCCGTCTGAAGATGGCCCGGTGACGGCAACCCCTTCGATGGCCGGCTTCGGCAGCAACGAGTCGTGCCCGAATTGCGGCGCCCGGATGGCGGCCGACCAGCGCTACTGCCTCAACTGCGGCCACCGCCGCGGCGAGCCGCGGCTGCCCTTCATGGACGCGGTCGTCTTCATGGAGTCGATGAGCGCGCCGGGCGGCGGCGCAGGGGCGACTCCCCCTCCCCCGCCCGCACCAGCGGACCACGACAACCACTGGAACGCCAACGCGGCCTTGATCGCGGGCGTCGCCACCCTCGTCCTGGCGATCGGCGTCGGCTTCCTGATCGGCCGCTCCGGCCACGCGGGCTCGACCCAGGCGGCGGCCCCGCAGGTGATCAAGGTCGAAGGCGGCCCTGGTGGCGGCGGCGAAGAAACCGCCGCGGCGGCGACCGAAGAATCCACCGGCACCAAGGAAAAGGGCAGCGGGTCCAAGGGCAAGAAGAAGGGCGGCAAGTCGGCGATCAAGGTCGAAGACAGCGGCAAGGCGACCAAGAAAGCGGAAGCAAACGTCCAGGAAGGCGCGCACGGCCAGTCGGAAGCGGTCGAAAAGGTCCTCCACACCGAAAACGGCGTCGAACTCGAAACCGAAGTCGAAATCGGGGGCAAGTGCAAAGCGGGCGCGGCCGGCTGCGAGGGCGGCGAATTCACCGGGAACTTCTTCGGCGAATGAAGCTCCCGGGCTCGAAATCCACTCCGTCCCCGAACGGCGCGCGCAGATCCCCGCCGCCCCCCGGCGCGCCGCCGCCGAGCGTCCGCCCGACGCAGGTGCCGACGGGCACCACCGTCCGCGCCGGCGGCCCACCGCCCGGCACGCCTCCCCGCTCGGCCCAGGGCGAGGAGTTCATCGTCGACCTCAAGCGGCGCCGCGAGCAGCTGGTCGCCCGCGTCGCCGAGCTCCAGTGGGACCTCGGCGGCCTCACCTACGAGATGGCGATCCGCAACAGCATCCGCGTCGAGGTCCTGGTCAAGCGCGCCGCCGAGCTCCAGGACGCCGACGCCGAACTGAACGAGGTCGAACGCATCCTCCGCATGGAGGAGTCCGCAACCGCCGGCTCCTGCCCCACCTGCGGCGCCCCCCACTCGAGCGGCGCCACCTTCTGCTGGCAGTGCGGCAAACCGCTGCTCGAGCAGGTCTCCGGCGACACGATTCTGCGGCGTTAGGGACCGGGGCCCGCCAGCGCCGGCGGCGGACGGAAGGGACGGGGGCCTGCAAGCTGGCGCCCGGGGAAGGGACGCGCCACTCTCGCCACGGCCCGGGCAGGCTGTGGCCGTGGCGAGAGTGGCGGGTATGAAAGGCGTGGAGGGATCGGAGCAGGAGTGTCACGGAAGCGCGACGGGAGTGCACCCGGACCGTCACCGGAGGGCGTCGAGGGACGGTCCTCGAACGGTCATGAATCTCCGTGGTTGGAAATCCCCGTAGAGCGCGGGTTTCCAACCACGCGGGTCCCCGACTGGTCTTCCGTGGTTCGAAATGCACCACATACGTGGATTTCGAACCACACAAGCTCTTGGCCGTCCGGGTTCCCTCGCTCCCGCCACGGATCCGTCACCGAGGTGCCACGGATCCATGGCGGAGAAGGGATCCGTCACGGAGATGCCGGGAACTCCGGCCTTTCTCCCGTGTTGTCCAACACCGACCTACGCGCTGCGTGGATTGACCGTGCTATAGGACGGGTAATCCACGCAGCGCGTTTTCGACCCCCGATTCAGGTCCGAAAAGGGGCCTCCCGGGGCCGGAAAGTGTGACGTTCCCGGCATCTTCGTCACGGATCCGGCCGAGGTGT
>CALCIA010000163.1 GCA_937907435.1 uncultured Actinomycetes bacterium | reverse complement strand
TCGGAAAGTGTGACGTTCCCGGCATCTCTGTGACCGATCGGGCCGAGGTGTGGAGACTCTCCGACCTGATCGTCACGTAAGTCCGACTTCGCGACGTCCCTGTGACGCCTTCCACACGCAAGCCTCACGTCCTGGGCTCCTCATGGGGGTCACAGCCTGCCAGGACCCCCATGAGGAGCCCAGGACCTCCCTCGGACGGCCGGCGGCGCCTCGCACCCCCGCCCGTCCCTGACCCGCGCGGAATCAACCTGGTCGGCACTCGCCAGCTGTTCCTTATGCCCGGCATTCCGGCATAAGGAACAGCGGAAGCGCGACGCCGGTACCTGCTCCTGAGCGCAGATCGCCCGCTTCCACTCGGTAGGGCCCTCGCCGAAGCCGGCGTAGAAAGCGTGAATTTTCGGCGAGATCGCCGCTGCGAGTACGCCGCGGGCGATCGCGCGGGCGGCGCGGAGGCAGTCGAGCCGGCCGTAGATCCTGGTGCGCCGGTGGCCGCCGAGCGTCCCCGGCACGTCGCTCTCCCGCGCCCGCCCGTCGGCGCCGATCAGCGTCCAGGTGCGCGGGGCGGCCGGGAGCTCACGCGGCGTCGTGGAAGATGATCCCGAGGGCGGTCCGGGAGCCGCTCGTCACCGTGCTCACCCCGTGGCGCATGCCGGCGCGGTGCCAGCCGCGTTTGCCGGCGCCGGGACGGTGGTGGGTCGGGAAGATGACGAAGGCGCCCGGCGGCGGGGTGAGGACGTGGGCGCGGCTCTGCGCCCGCGGCCGCTGTTCGTGCAGGACGAACTCGCCGCCCTCGAAGTCGACGCCTCGGCGGGAGAGGATCGTCAACACCTGGAAGGGGAAGAAGACCTCGCCGTAGAGGTCCTGGTGCAGGGCGTTCCAGTCGCCCGGGCCGTAACGGAGGATCAGCGGCGTCGGCCGCTGCTGGCCGGCGGCGGCGCAGCGTTCGAGCAGATCCTCGTGGCGCGCCGGGTAGCGGTCCTTTTCCCTCAGCCGCTCCGCCCACGCGTTCGCGACCGGCGCCAGGTGGGCGTAGAAGGTGGAGCGCAACTCGCCGATCGGCGCCGGCAGCGGGTGGTCGAAGTACCGGTAGCGCCCGTCGCCGAAGCGATGGCGCGCCATGTCGACGGTCGAGCGGAACCGGCCCGCGTCGAAGAGCGCCGCCAGCTCCGCGCACTCCTCCGCGTCCAGCACCGGCTCGGTGACGGCGAAGCCGCGCTCGTCGAGCCGCGCGCCGAGCGCCTCCCAGTCGAGCCCGTCGACCCGCTCCCCGGGCGTATTCGCAACAGTCGTCCCCATCTCCCGCTCCTCTCGTACTGGTCGTCTAGGGGATAAGACGACCGGCGCGGGAGAAACGTGAGATCAGGCGCCGCGGAATTGATCGCGCGATCCAGGAACCGCGGCGGTATGGTCGAGGCGTGGTGGCGACGCGGACCAGACGGGATGGGGCGCATCTCCAGGCGGGCCTGCTGGCGGTCGCCGCCGCCGCCGGCATCGCGGCGCTCTGGCTCGTCGTCCCGGTCGGGACGCTTTGGCTCCTCACCCGCCTCAGCGGCGACGCGGCGGTGATCCTGATCACCGGCCTGGTGGTGATGCCGCTCGCCCTCGCCGCCGTCGCCTGGATGCTCGCGGCCGCGAACCGCCGCTACCTGCGCCTGGTCGGCAGCCGTGGCGGCTGGCGCCGCGGACCGCTCGAGGTGGCCCTCCCCGCCTCGATCATGATCGGCATCGTGACCGCGCTGATCTGGTTCGTCTTCTTCGCCAACCACATGCCCACCGGCCGCGAACAGCTGATCCCATGACCGCGTCCCAGACCCGGCGCGCCAGGAGCCCGATCGAGAGCATCGCCGCGAAGAACGCGATCGAGAAGAACGGCAGCATCAGGTACCCCAGCGGCCCGCTCGGCCTGATCGACTCGTTTTCCCAGGGGTAGACGTAGTCGGTCAGGTATTCGAGATAGAGGCCGGTCGCGACCGGGGCGAGCGCCGGCAGCAGGGCCCACCACCGGTTGACGAAGAAGACGCCGACGACCGCGAGCCCGTAGGCCGCGAGGACGCTCCATCCCCAGATGTCGCGTTCCAGCCCGGGATCCCCGAGGCTCCACACCGATCCGTATTGGGTGACCGCAAGCGCCAGCGCGGAGGCGACCGTGATCGCGACCCGGGTGCGGGTGGTCATCGATCCAGCTCGCCGTCGCGGTCGCGCTCGGGCTTGATCCGGGCGTAGGCGAAGGCGCCGACCAGGAGCAGTAGGCCGAGGCCGACGAAGGAGAGGACCCGGGCCAGCTCGTCGAGCTCGGAGAGGTCGTAGGTCCAGACCTTCGCGATCGCCACCCCGAGGAGGCCGAGGCCGAAGAGCCGCACGTCGGCGCGGCGCCGCAGGAGCCCGAAGATCACGGCGCCGAGGCCGGTCACCGTCCAGAAGGCCGACAGCCAGGCCTGGCCCGACTGGCGCGTTTCGCCGAGGCCGTAGACGCCGACCGTGTCGACGATGACGACGGAGCCGAGGTAGACGAGGAGCGCGGCGCCGGCGAAGGCGGCGATCGGCCCCGCCTCGGGGGAGACGCGCCGGGAGAAGCCGGCGACGGCGAGCGCGGCGACGGCGCAGGCGGCCACCGCGACCGCCGCTTCGGCGAGGCTCTGCACGCCGTCGAAGAGCGAGCTCGGCGGCGCCTCGGAGAGCAGCGTGTTCCCGACCGCGAGGATGAGGAAGCAGCACGCGGCGATCAGCATCCGCTCGGCGCTCGAGAGGGCGGCGGAGGGCGTCGCGTCGAGGCGCGAGCCGAGGCCGGCGAGCACCGCGGCCGCCGCCGCCCAGGCGACGACGAGCGCGGGACCGTGGAAAGCGGCGCCGAGTCCGAACGCCGTGATCGCGATCCCGAGGCCGATCAGGAGCGAGCCGAGCTCGCGGTGGATCCGCAGGCGGATCGCGAGGATCCCGAGGCCGACCTGGACCGCCGCGAAGGCGAAGAGCAGGCCGACGGCGGCCGCCTGGTGGTCGGCTTGGTGGAGGATCCCGTAGCCGAAGCCGACGAAGGCCAGGGAGCCCCCGAGCAGGAGGAGCCAGGACGCGACCGGCGGCGCCTCCTCGGCGGGCTTGCGCAGCTCGTAGCCGAGCGCGGCGCCGGCGTAGAGGAGCCAGAAGCCGGCCAAGACGGCGATCGCGAGGGCCAGGTGATCGCGCCCCACCAGGCCGACCCAGACGCCGAGCTGCGGCGCCGAGATGAGGAAGGAGCCGAGCGCGAGCCAGTCCCAACGCTGCCAGACGAGGATGCCGACGGTGGCGGCGAGCGCCATCGCGACGAAGACGATCGAGAGGGTGCCGCCGACGCCGACCAGCAGCGGCGAGGCCAACGCGCCGAGCGAGCCGACCGCGGCGACGATCGCGGAGCGCCAGCGGACGGCGATCCCGAGGCCGATCGCGGCGATGGCGGCGCCGAGGACGAGACCGAGCTCGGGCGAGATCAGCGAGTAGGCCTGGGTGGCGACGACGATCGTCCCGTAGAGGCCGGAGATCGCGCTCGCGACGAGGGCGCGGGCGGCCTCGGTGCGACCGCGGCGCTCGTGCAGCCAGATGCCGCCGAGGAGCGCGACGAGGGCGGCGGCCGCGGCGATTATCGTCCGCGTCTCCTCGTCGAGCCAGCCGCGGCTGATCGCCATGCCGAGGAAGAGGACGACGCCGCAGAGGATCGCGAGGCCGCCGATCCAGGCGAGGACACGGCCGCCGAAGACGGCCTCGAAGTCGAATGCGGTGCGTTCGGGGCGGTCGACCGGCGGCTCCGGCCACTGGAGCTTCGGCATCTCCGCGTGGACACGGCGTGGCGGCGTCGGCGGCGGCTCCGCCTCCATCTCCGCTTCCAGCCGGTAGAGCCGCGCGGTCACCTCGGCGAGCTCGCTCTCGACCTGCTCGAGCCTCGACTCAGTCGTCATCGATCCCCTCCCATCTCGTTGCTGACCATCGGTCGATAACCGTAACAGCCTTGTAGACCGATGGTCAACAAGTAGCATCGGCCCCATGCCGGATCCCTCCTACCGACGGCTGGACGTGGACGAGCGGCGACGGCAGCTCCTGGAGCGGGGCGCCGAGCTCTTCACCAGCAACCGTTACGAGGAGCTGTCGATGAGCCGGATCGCGCGGGAGGTCGGGATCTCGAAATCCCTGCTCTACCACTACTTCCCGAGCAAGCAGGCCTTCTTCGAGGCCACCCTCGGCGCCTGGGCGGAGGAGCTGCGCGCGCGGACCGAGCCCGACCCCGCCCTGCCCCCCGCCGAGCAGCTCGTCGCCAGCGTCGGCGGCTTCCTCGGCCTGGTCGAGGAGAACTCGGTCGCCTACCGCAACCTGATCAGCAGCGCGACCGGCGTGCCGGAGATCCGCGACCTGATCGCCGAGGTCCGCCACCGGACCGCGGAGCGCATCCTCGCCGGCATCTACCCCGACGGAGCCCCGCCGAAGGCCCGCGTCGCGGTCAGCGGTTGGCTCTGGTTCATGGACGGCGCCTGCCTCGACTGGATCGAGCACCGTGACATCGACCGCGACGAACTCCGCGACCTGCTGATCGGCACCCTGGTCGGAGCGCTGATCGCGACCGGCTCACCGCCGGATCTGGGTGGCGCGGGGTAGCTCTCCATTCGGGCTCCGCCGCCCCGCCCAGGCACCCGCGGATCGAAGATCAGCCGGCGCCCCACTCGGCCGCCAGGCGCACGATCACAGCGGCGGCCGCGGCCATGTCCTGGACCGAGATCCACTCGCGGACGCTGTGGAACTCGTGGCCGCCGGCGAAAAGGTTGGGGGTCGGCAGGCCCATCGCGCTCAGCATCGAGCCGTCGGTGCCGCCGCGGATCGGGTTGCGGAGCGGGGTGATGCCCTCGGCGCGGAGCGCGCGTTCGGCGATGTCGACCACCTCGGGAACCGACTCGAGATGACGGCGCATGTTCGGGTATTGAGGGTTCGCCTCGAAGCTCAGCTTCGCGGTCGGCTCCTCCCCCACCACCCGCTCGGCGATCTCGCGCAGGAGCGCCACGTGCTCGGCGAGCAGGTCGTCGTCGAAATCGCGGACGATCGCGCGAATCTTCGCCGCCGCCGCGGTCCCCTCCAGCTCATATATATGGATGAAGCCTTCGCGGCCGGAGGTCGTCTCCGGGGAGAGCCGGTCGGCGGGCAGCGCGGCGACGATCCGCGAGGCGAGGCGGGCGGCGTTGACCAGCTTGCCGGTGGCGAAGCCCGGGTGGACGTCGACTCCCTCGATCGTGATGATCGCCTCGGCGGCGGTGAAGGTCTCGTCCTGGAGCTCGCCGAGGGTGGAGCCGTCGATCGTGTAGGCGCAACGGGCGCCGAAGGCCTCGACGTCGAAGAGCGAGGCGCCCAGTCCCACCTCCTCGTCGGGCGTGAAGGCGATCCGCAGGTGCGGCCGCGGCGGTTCCGGGTGGGCGGCCAGGTGGGCGAGCGCGGTCATGATCTCCGCGACCCCGGCCTTGTCGTCGGCGCCGAGCAGCGTGTCGCCACTGGAGG
This sequence comes from uncultured Actinomycetes bacterium, assembly GCA_937907435.1. Taxonomy (GTDB): domain Bacteria; phylum Actinomycetota; class Thermoleophilia; order Solirubrobacterales; family 70-9; genus VAYN01. The sequence continues at coordinate 12,470 of CALCIA010000163.1, read as the reverse complement.
TGACGATGTCCTCGCCGATCTTGCCCGCGAGGTCCGGCATCGAGGCCGGGTCGAGGACGGTGCCCGCGCGGGGCAGCTCGATGACGCCGCCGCGGTAGTCGCGGTGGACGAGCGGCTCGACGCCCGCGGCGGGGGCGTCGGGGCTGACGTCGAGGTGGGCGATCAGGCCGATCGTCGGCAGCGGCGAGTCGGTCCCCGCGCCGATCCCGGGGAGCGTCGCGGTCACATAACCGTTGTCGTCGAGTGCCGCGTCGGCGAGGCCGATGTCCGTCAGCTCCCCCACCAGCAGGCGGCCGAGCTCCAGCTGCCCGGGCGTGCTCGGGCTGCCGGTCCGGTCCCGGGCGGCCTGGGTGTCGATGCGGACGTAGCGTTCGAAGCGTTCGAGCACCTCGTCGGCCATCGATTCGGCGAGCCCTGAGGTGAAGTCGGCCATCGGAGGAGGGTAGTGGGCGGTACTGGGCTCGAACCAGTGACCCCTTCCTTGTAAGGGAAGTGCTCTCCCAACTGAGCTAACCGCCCGCCGGCGCTGCACCCTCATGGTAGCCGCGTCTGCGAGAGTTCCGGCTTCGCATGCCGCCCGACGAGAAGCCGACCGTGTCCCTGCCCCGCAACCAGTTCATCGCGCTGGTGATCGGGGTGTGCGTGCTGAGCGCGGCGATCGGGTCGGGGCTGGCGCTGCTCGCGCAGACCGGGCCGGAAGGGCCGGCCGGGAAGCAGGGGCCGCGCGGGCACGTCGGCAAGCAGGGCCCGGCGGGGCCGGCGGGTGAATCGGCCGGTGAAGAACTCGGCGAACTCGAAGCCGAGGTCGAAGAACTGCGCGGCGCGGTCGAAGAATCGGCCGGCGAAGAATCACCCGAAGTCGGCGAACTCGAAGAACGGATCGAATCGCTCGAAGAAGAAGTCGAAGGCTTCAGCGGCCTCGCCCAGGAACTCTGCGGCGAAGGCAGCATCATCTGCTGAGCGCGCGCGGGCCGGCGGGCGGCGGCCGATAGCCTCCGTGGCGATGGACACCTCACTGCTCTGGCGCTCGGCGCTCGTCCAGCTCGTCGCGGTCGGCGTCATCTTCGCCGTCCTCGCGATCCTCCTCCCTCACGGCTTCTTCGAAAGCTGGGGCTGGCTCACCGGGCCGGCCGCCTGGATGCTCTGCGCCGCGCTCACCGCGCGGGTGCTCGACCTGCCGCTCGGGAGCACGCTCCTCGGCGCCTTGCTGGCGGGGATCCCCGACGCGATCTGCGTGCTGATCGGCCTGCACGAGCTCGGCGGCGTGATCGCGATCGTCCTCTTCGCCCTCTGGTGCGCTCGCCTGCCGCGGCAGAAGGCGGTCGCGGCGTGACCGCCTCGCCGGAGAACCCGCTGCGCGGCGGCTGCGGCTGTGGGACGGTGCGCTTCGAGATCCGCGCGCCCTTCCTCGCCGCCTCCTACTGCCACTGCCACCGCTGCCAGCACCGCACCGGCACCTCCTGCTCGGCGGGCGCCCGGATCGGCCGCGCCGACATCGAGATCACGAGCGGCGCCGAGTCGATCCGCTCCTGGCGGCCGCCGGGCGGCATGCCCAAGGCCTACTGCGCCGAGTGCGGCAACCACCTCTTCGCCGGCTCCCTCGACGGCGACTTCGTCGCGGTCCGCCTCGGCGCGATCGAGGGCGATCCCGGCATCCGCCCCGAATACCGCCAGTGGGTCAGCTCCGCCGCCCCCTGGGAGCCGATCCCCGACGACGGCCTCCCGCGCTACGAGGAATCGGCGCCTTAGTGACCTGAGTCCTGGGCGGCTGGCCGAGATGGTGGCAGGGTGTCCTGGGCTCCTCATGGGGGTCCTGGCAGGCTGTGACCCCCATGAGGAGCCCAGGACGTGAGGTTTGCGTGGGGGAGGCGTCACAGGGACGTCGCGAGGTCGGACTTCCGTGGGAGAGCGTCAAGGGACGAGAGGAGGTCGGACTTACGTGACGATCGGGTCGGGGAGTCTCCACACCTCGGCCCGATCGGTCACGGAGATGCCGGGAACGTCACACTTTCCGGCCCTGGGAGTCCCTTTTCCGGCCGGATTCGAGGGCTGGAAACGCGCTGCGTGTTTTAGGGCCCCTATGGGGTGGGAAATACACGCAGCGCGTAAGTCGGTGTTGGACAACACGGGAGAAAGCGTGGAGTTCCCGGCATCTCCGTGACGGGGTCCGACTCCCGTCACGGATCCGTGCCACTCCCGTCGCCCTCTCGTCACGCTCCCGCGTTCCTTTCTCCGCTCCCCGCACACCCGCCCCTCTCGCCACGGCCACAGCCTGCCCGGGCCGTGACGGGAGGGGCGGGTCCCCTGCCCGGGCGCCAGCTTGCGGGCCCCGGGACCTTCCGGCCGCCAGCCTCTCGGCGCGTAGCCAGGGAATGTCTGTGGATCAACGACTCAGGTCACTAGCCGCGCCGCCAGGGCGGGCCGAGCTTGACCGCGACCGGTGCCCCGCCGGCCAGCTGGGTCCCGGCGGCGCGGAACTGCCTGACGACCTTGCCCTTGCCACGGGTCGCGCCGCGGGCGAGGTGGACCTTGCCGATCGCGCAGTGGCCGGCGCGCAGCCGGGAGTTCGCGGCGCGCAGGCCGAGGCCGTGAAGGGACGGGACCGTGCAGGTCGGGGTGGGCGGCGGCGCGGCGGGCGATGGTTCGGCTGCGGGCGGCTGCGGTTCACCGAATTCGACAGTGCCGTAGTGCCAACCACCTTCCCAGCCCTTCCCTCCCGTGACCGGAAAGACAAAGGGCGCTCCGCCCGCCGCCGGATTCCCCGCCCGGAAATGGACGGTGAGCGTGACGACCGGGCCTTCTTCGTCTTCCGTCAGCGCGAGCGTGGTCGGAACGGTCGCTCCGTCGACATCGTGGGCAGGCTCGGCCTGGAACGAGTAGCCGACGTTCCCGCTTTCGATGTATTCGACGACGATTTCCTGATCGCTGACCTGGCGCATCCTCATCTCAGGGCTCGGTGGGTTCAGCTGGTACGGATATTCCTCAGGAGATTCCGGGCCGGTGATGTTCGGAAAGCTGAAGCCGCCTTCCGAGATCGGGCGGATCGGGGCCGCGTCGCCCGTTTCGGCCGCGGCCGGAGCGATCGCGACCGCCAGGCTCGCGACCAGCGCACACAGCAACGCCACGCTCGCGGCCAGTCGCTTCCGCCCCTTTTTCGGTGCCATCGTCGTCATCGCCCCGCAGAGAGGCGATGAATTAAACAGCAGATTTCGTTCGGCGCGGGCGGCGGGAGCTGCGGTAGACGGTGAATTCGGGCTCGGTGCCGGGCTTCGCCGGCTCGGCCGCTCTCCGCTCGGCGGGCTCCTCTCGCCGGGCGCGGACGAAGTCTTCGAGGCCGGCGCGGACGACGAAGGCGGCGGCGCCGAGGATCAGGACGAAGAGGCCGGTGCCGGCGGAGCCGAGGACGGCGGTGAAGAAACCGAGGACCATCAGGCACCAGAAGAGGCGCTCGAGGGCCTCGGCGAAGCCGGTGAGGCGGTCCAGGTCGGCGAGGTCGATCCGCATCCCCTTCGTCTTCGGCGGGGCTAGCGGCCCTCCTCTTCGCGGTGCATCTCCTCGAAGACCTCGATCATCTTGCGGTGGTACTTGATCCCGCCGCGGAGGGTGCGCTCGGGGCCGCTCCAGCCGGGCGCCAACTTGACCGCCGCGAGGTAGCTTTCGTACTCCTCGATCTTGCGCCGGTACCAGGCGAGGCGAGCGGTGACGAGCGGCTCGGGATCGGCGCCGGCGAAGATTTTCAGCAGCAGCTCGTCGCGCAGCTGCGGCGGCGCGGCCACCGGGTCGTCGGCCCAGGCGCGCAGGGCCTCGCGCCCGGCATCGGTCAGCGCGTACCGGCGCCGGCGCCGGCCGCCCTTCTCCTGGCGCGCCGAGAGGTAGCCGCCAGACGCCAGGCGCGCGGGCTCCTGGTAGGCGGTCGTGTGCGGCACGGGCCAGAAGTTCTCGATCGAGGTCTCGAGCGCGTCTTTGATCTCGTAGGAGGTCAGTTCGCCGAAGCGGTCGAGCAGCGCCAGCAAGGCGTATGAGGTCGGGGTCAGTTTGATCGGCTTGCGTTTCATGGTTCCGGGCGTATAGTTCCAGACGAACTATCCAGCTACCTCTTGGCGGGAGGCGACGATGGCGGGATCAGAGCGGGACGGCAAGGGCGGTACGCGCTCCTATGACGCGGTGATCGTAGGCGGCAGCCTGGCGGGCTGCGCGACGGCGATGTTCCTGGGACGGGCGGGGGCGCGGGTCGCGGTGGTCGAGAAGAGCCCCGACCCGGCGGCCTTCAAGCGCATCTGCTCGCACTTCATCCAGGCCTCGGCGGTGCCGACGCTGGAACGGCTCGACCTGCTCGGGCCGATGGAAGCGGCCGGGGCCGTGCGTCCCCGCTTCCACGCGCGGGTGCCGTGGGGCTGGATCGAAGCGCCGCCGGAGCGGGCCGGGCGCGGGGTCAACCTGCGGCGCTCGAAGCTCGACCCGATGCTGCGGGAGCGCGCCGCGGCGACCCCCGGCGTCGAGCTGCTGCTCGGCCAGACCGTGAAGGAGGTGCGCCGCGCCGGCGCCAAGGTCATCGGCGTGGTGGCGCGCGACCGCGAGGGCGTCGAGACGATCATCGAGGCGCCGCTGACGATCGGCGCCGACGGCCGCGACTCCGCGGTGGTCGGGCTCGCCGGCGTCAAGGAAAAGACCTACCCGCACGGGCGTTTCGCCTACGGCGGCTACTTCGAAGGGGTGGCGCTGCGGCACACGCCCGACGCCTCGGTGTGGATGATGGACCCCGACTGGGCGGCGGCCTTCCCCACCGACGACGGCCTCACCTTCTGTGCCGTGATGCCGACGAAGGACCGCCTGCCGGAGTTCAAGCCCGATCCCGTCGCGGCGATGCTCGACTACTTCGACGCCGCCCCGGAAGCGCCCTCGCTGCGCGCGGCGACGCTGAGCGACGAAGGCGTCCTCGGCAAGATCGACATGACGAACCGCATGCGGACCCCCACCGCGCCGGGCCTGGCGCTGGTCGGCGACGCGGCGCTCGCGACCGACCCGCTCTTCGGCATCGGCTGCGGCTGGGCCTTCCAGACGGCCGAATGGCTCGCCGACTCGGTCGCGCCGGCGCTGCGCGGAGAAGAGGAGCTGGAAGCGGGTCTGCGTCGCTATCGCCGCAAGCACGGGCGCCGGCTGCGCGGCCACGCCTGGATGATCCACGACTACGCGACCGGCCGGAAGCTGCAGCCGCCCGAGCGGCTGATCTTCTCCGCCGCCGCGCGCGACCCGCGGGTGGCGACGATCTTCGACGCTTTCGGCACGCGGCGGATCGGCGCCGCGCGGATGATGGCCACGGGGACGCCGCTGGCGCTCGCCGTCAACGCCCGTTATGCGCTCGCGCGGCGGCGCGGGCGGGTCGACGCGGCGCCGTCGAGCGTCGATCCAGGACGCGGGACCGAACCCATAGACCTTGGTAGCCCTGTGGGCGACAAAGGGCTAAGGGTTGAGTCGGAGCGGGCGGGCGCCGGCGCCCGAAAGGCCGCCTGATGGCGACCGACGCGGCGGCGGGCGTGCGCCGACGGGGCCTCGAGGCGGCCGGGACCACCACCCGCCTGGTCGAAGCCGGGCCGACGGAGGCGACCGCGGCGGTCGTCTTCGTCCACGGCAACCCGGGCTCCTGCGACGACTGGAAGCCCCTCGCGGGCGCAGTCGGCGCGAGCGGCCTGCGCGCGGTCGCCTTCGACCTGCCCGACTTCGGCGAGACGATCGCGCCCGCCGGCTTCGAGCACTCGGCACTCGGCTACGCGGCCTTCGTCGACGCGGCGCTCGCCGCGCTCGGGATCGAGCGCGCCCACCTCGTGCTGCACGACTTCGGCGGCCCGATCGGCCTCGCCTGGGCGGCGACCCACGCCGAGCGCATCGCCAGCATCACCCTGATCGACATCGGCATCCTGCCCGGCTACAAGTGGCACCGGCTGGCGCGGATCTGGCGCACCCCGGTGCTCGGCGAGCTCTTCCAGGCGACGGCGACGCGCGGCGCCTTCCGCACGATGATCGACCGCGCCGAGCCGCGCGGCCTCCCCCGCCCCTTCGTCGAAAGGATGTTCGACCACTACGACCGCCGCACCAAGCGGGCGGTGCTGAAGCTCTACCGCGCGACCGACGAGCCGGGCGCGCCGGACCCCCAGCTGGTCGCCGCGCTCGCGGCCGCCGACCCGCCCGCGCTGGTGATCTGGGGCGGCGGCGACTCCTACCTGCCGTCGAGCTACGCCGAGCGCCAGCGCGAGTTCCTCCCCCGCGCCGAGGTCCACGTCCTCCCCCACAGCGGCCACTGGCCGTTCGCCGACGACCCCGCCGAGGTCAAGCGCCTCCTCCTCACCTTCCTCGCCCACGCCGCCGCCTGACCTCGGTCGACGGGCCGAAAACCTGCCTCCCTGTCTGGTTTTCGGCCCGTCGGCGGCGCGCCGCGGCAGAACCGCGACGGGTCAGTGACGGATTAGTGACGGATCAGTGCCACCAGGCGGCGAGGACTCGGCGCCAGTTGGACCAGGCGACGGCTTCCAGCTCGGGCTCGGTGAAGCCGACGGCGCGGAGGGCGTCGAGGAGCTTCGGCAGGCCGGCGACGTCGCCGAGCGGGGCGGGGATCGTGGCGCCGTCGAAGTCCGAGCCGAGGGCCACGTGCCGGGCGCCGATCCGGTCGGCGACGTAACGGGCGTGGTCGGCGATCACGGAGAGCGGCGTGTCGGCGTCGTCGGCGAAGTCGGGGCGGACGAAGGCGGTCGCGTAGACGATCCCGACCAGGCCATCGGACTCGCCGATCGCGTCGAGCTGGGCGTCGGTCAGGTTGCGTGACGCTTCGGCGACGGCGTGGGCGCCGGAGTGGCTGGCGACCAGCGGCCCCGCCTCGAGCCTCGCCACGTCCCAGAAGCCCTTCTCGTTCAGGTGGCTGAGGTCGACGACGATCCCCAGCTCGGCGCACGCCTTGACCAGGGCGACGCCCGCGTCGGTGAGGCCCGGGCCGATGTCGGGCGAGGAGGGCATCGCGAACTGGACGCCGGTGGCGAAGGCGTTGGCGCGGCTCCAGACCGGGCCGAGCGAGCGCAGGCCCATCGCGTGCCAGGCGGGCAGCGCTTCGAGGCCGGGGTCGATCGCCTCGGCGCCCTCGAGGTGGAGAACCGCGACCGGCGACGCGCCCTCGGCAAGCGCGGCGTCGACGTCCTCGATCCGCCGGGCGACGGTCAGCTCGCCCGCGCGCTCGAGCGCGAGGAGGCGCCCGGCCGCGGCGGTCGCGTCGGCGGCGGCGACCTCGTGGGCGACCGGCTCGGCCAGCGGCTCGACGAACCCGCCGGGGCCGCCGAACGGCCGGCCTTCGTGCTCCTCTTCCCCGGGCGAGGGGGTGAAGAGCGCGAAGATGCCGCCGCGCATGCCGCCCGCGCGCATCCGCGGCAGGTCGAGGTGGCCGCCGTCGCGCCCGCTAGCGAGCCGCGCGTGGTCCTCCCGCGTCAGCGCGTCGTTGTGGCCGTCGAAGATCGCGATCACGGCCCGCGAGGTTATCCGCCCGCCAGAATGGGCCGGTGACGAAGGCCGACGAAGACGCCGCCGAGCGCTCGCCGCGGCGGGCCGCCACCGAAGCGGCCGGCGGCTACGCCGCGGACACGATCCCCGACAAGGCGACCCGCGCCCGATCCTTCGGTGCCGTCGCGGACACCTACGACCGCGGGCGCCCCGGGTGGCCCGCCGAGGCGATCGAGTGGCTGCTCGGGCCGGAGCCGCTCGACGTCCTCGAGCTCGGCGCCGGGACCGGCAAGCTGACCGCGGCGCTGCTGGCCGCCGGGCACCGGGTGACGGCGCTCGAGCCCTCGGCGGGGATGCGCGAGGTGCTCGCCGCGCGGGTGGGCGACGCTCCCGACGCGACCGTCATCGACGGCCGCGCCGAGCAGATCCCGCTGGACGACGCCGGCGTCGACGCGGTCGTCGTCGGCTCCGCCTTCCACTGGTTCGACCGCGAGCCGACCCTCGAGGAGATCGGCAGGGTGCTGCGCCCGCCCGGCCTCTTCGGCCTGCTCGGCAACCGCTACGACACCTCGGTCGACTGGCAGCGGCGGCTGCGCAAGGTCACCGGCGCCGGGATGATCTACCGCGGCAACCACTGGCCGAAGCAGGCAGAGCTGCGCGAACGCTTCGCGGAGGTCGAGGACCGCACCTTCGCCCACCGCATGGAGGTCGATCCGGCGATGCTGCGCGACTACCTCGCGTCGCTGAGCTGGGTGGCGACGATGCCGCCGGCCGAGCGCGACACGCACCTCGCCGCCGTCGACGAGTTCTGGGCCAACGAGCCCGACCTAAAGGGCCGCACCTCGGCGACCCTCGCCTGGCGCACCCCGGTCCGCCGCGCCCGCGTCCTCCGCATCCGCTGACCGCGGCGGCGACCCGTAGGCCGCCGCCCGCACCTCACCACTCCCGCGGCAGGAAGCCGACCGAGCAATACGGCGTGTGGTCGACGGCGTGGTAGATGCGGCCGTTGAAGACGCGCGCGGTGAAGAGGCGCAGCTTGTCCATCCCGAGGCCCGGATCCTTGCCGTCGCGCGGCCGGAACATCTCGTCGTCGAGCGAGTCGGGCGGGGACATCGCGCCGCCGATGCCGCGACTGAAGAAGAAGATCCCCTTGATCGGGTTGCCCCCCGTGTCGTAGCCGACCGTCGCGTACATCTGGAAGACGTCCGGCTGGTTGGGCCAGCCGCGCCGGTCGGTGAGCCGGCAGTCCAGATTGCGAGCGTTGTTGCCGTTGCCGCGGATCAGGTACGGGTAGGCGGTCGGGATCAGCGCTTCGTAGAACCACTGGCGCGAGGCCGTGCGGAGGATGTTCGTCGCCACGTCGGGGTTCTGCGGCAGCGCCCAGTCGGAGTCGACGTGCCGGTCGGCCGCGCTCAGCTTGCCGTAGTCGCTGACCAGCAGCATCCCCAGGCCGACCGTGGTCTTGCGGGCGAGGTCGATCCGGTCGAGCAGTTCGCCGCCGAGCGCTTCGCTGCGGGCTTTGATCTCGGCGCCGAGGATCGGCTGTCCCTGCTTGTTGGAGAGGTACGCGGCGAGCCCGAAGCCGGCCGAGAGGCCCGCGGCGGCGGAGCTGATCGGCGGCTTGGCGAAGCCGCCGAGCGCAACCGCTTTGCCGATCAGCCCGAGGATCCACGAGGTCGAGTTGTCGGCGGCGGGGCGCTGGACCGAGTCCCAGACCTTTTTGCCGATCGCCTGCAGGTCCACGTAGGAGCGCGTCGCCGAGCGGTCGAACGGTTCCTGCAGCGCCTTCAGGTAGGCCTTGACGTTGGCGACCGCCTCGGTCTCCTTCAGCAGCTCTTCCTTGACCGCCTTGAACGTCGCTTCGCCGAACCCCTTGCCGGCGACGTAGTTGACGTTGCCGAGCGCCGCGTACTTGAGGTCCCAGTCGGCGCCGTAGCGCTGCCAGAAGCAATCGCGCAGGGACGGGCAGCTGCTCGTCGGCTGGCAGAACTTCAGTTCCTGGCAGAGGAACTTCTGCGCCGCGTCCGCCTCGCCGGCGGGTGCGCCGGGAGCGAGGGCCGGCCAGGCCTGCGGCGCCTGGTAGGCGATCTTCATCAGCTCGAGGTTGACGCTGCCCTGCGGGTTCGCCTCGGTCGGGGTGCTGAAGACGTTGGGGACGAAGTTCGAGGTGCGGCTGCGGGCGAGCGTCCCGATCAGGCGCGCCGGCGGTAACTGCGGCGCCGGATAGGGACCGGCGTCCGACGCGGTGCCGGCTTCGGCCGGCGGCGCTTTGGCGCCGTTGCGGGTGACCAGCGCGTATTCGTTTTCGCCGTTCAGCGAGTTGACCAGCTGCGGGTTGGCACCGAGTCGGGTGAGGTCCTTGACGATCCCTTCCCACTCGGGGCCCGCCGCCTTCGGCTTGCCGATCGTCTGCAGGAAGACCGTCGGGCCGCCCGGCTTCTCGATCGCCGTCGTCAGCTTCTTCGCCGTCGCCGCCTGCGTCGTCCGGTCGTTGCCGAGGCCGTTGGTCGCCAGCGCTTCGTTGCTGAGCAGACGCAGCGAGAGGCTCTCGAGGACGACGAGGTGCAGGCCCGCGGTCGCTCCCGCCGGCAGCGTGGCCGAGTAGGTCTGGCCGCCGATCGTCATCTTGTTGGTCGTCGCGTCGCTGCCCGGCGCCTTGGTGTCGAAGGCCGGCTGTTCGGTGGAGACGTAGTCGTAGAGCGGCGTGCCTTCGGCGTCGATCGCCTGGTTCTTCTGCAGGTAGCCGACGATCGCGCCGGAGACCGGGTCGCGGTAGCCGCCCGGGATGCGGATCGTCGCCGCCCCGGCCGGGGCGCCGGGGATGCCGATCACCGAGTAGGGCAGGCCGACCTTCAGCGCCTCGAAGTTCTCCACCGAGGGGAGCGCCACCCCGAGCTTCTTCATCAGCGCGGCGAAGGCGTCCAACGTGAGGTCGGGGACGCCGCTGCGGCCGCTGACGATCATCATGTACTTCATGTAGTTGTCGCCGCTCCCGTACTTGTCGGCGAGGGCGTTCAGCTTGTCGATCCCGGCGGTGTCGTTGAGGACGCCGCCGGAGGCGACCACGGCGCGGGTCGTCCGTTCGAGGACCACGTAGGCGGATCCGGTCGACCCGCCGCCGTAGCTCTGGCCGGCGATCGTGATGTCGCCGTTCCCGTTGATCGTGTTGATCGGGACGCCGATCGGCGGATCCTCGGGGACGACGCTGACCGTGACCTGGTCGGAGGAGTCGGGTTCGCCTTCTTCTTCGGGATCGGCGGTCAGCTGCAGGACGTAGGTGCCGGGCTCCTTCGCCCTCAGCACCGGTTCGGACTGGTCGCGGTCGGCCAGCGCCGGCTTCGGGCCGTCGGGGCGTTCGACCACGTGCCAGCGGTACTGGGCGCTGTCGCCGGCCGCGCCCAGCGGCACCGGCGTGCCGACCCGGGTGTGGAGGTGGACGATCGTGTCGTGATCGGCGCCGGCGTCGGCGCGCAGGGCCCAGGCGGGGACCGCGACGGTGCGGGTCGCCGTGCGGACGACGCCGGCGCGCGTCGCGCGGATCCGCAGCTTGTTGCGGCCGGCGTGCAGGTGGTCGGCGGCGCGCAGCTCGATCGTCTGCGCGCGCGGGCCGGCCGTTTCGAACTGGGTCGCGACCCGCCTGCCGTTGACCGTCATCCGCATTTCGGTCTTGACGTCGGCGCGGACGCGGACGACGAGCGGGCCGGCGACCGTGCCGACCTCGACCGAGTCGATGTGCAGCCGGTGGGACTTGGCGGGCGCCTGCTTCGAGGTCTTCTGGGCGCTCGCCGCGGCGGCGGTCCCGGCGAGGCAGGCGCCGACGCAGGCCAGGACGACGAGGACGGGCAGGATCAGCTTGCGCGAGTTCATCTTGTTCTCCGTGCCTAGTGCTTGAGGAAGAGGTAGCCGCTGATCCACGCCTGGGCGCCGAAATCGGTGCCGCGACCGTTCTGGAAGTTGAGCTTCAGGGGGCCGCCGACCTCGCCGGGGCCCTGGCCCGGCAGGTTGGGGGTGAAGAAGTTGTCGCCGTTCCCGCCGCCATTTTCGTTACGGGCGAAGGCGTTGGTCACCGTGAAGCGGTCGGAGCCGGCGTTCGGGATGGTGCCGTCGAGCCGACCGGCGCTGCCTTCCGAGGCGACTTCGAGGATCCGCACCCGGTCGCCCGGTCGCCACGAGATCTGCACCCGTGGCCGGTCGCCGGCGCCGGTCCTCCCCCAGGGAAAGAGGCCGGTCGCCCGGCCCGGGCAGCCACCGCTCGAGTCGCCGAAGCGGCAGGGGCGGAGGGGTCCTTCCTGGTCGAGGTCGAGGTACATCTCGGTGAACTTGCAGATCAGGCTGGGCCCTTCGCTGACGTAGGGGCCGCACGGCGGATAGGGCGAATCGGACCCCTCTTCGCCGGCGACGCGGGCGGCCACGGGAAGGACGCGGCTGAGCGCCGCGGCGCAGCCCTTGGTCGCCTTCGCCCGCGCGTAGAAGCTGCCCGTCCTGCGCGTCTCGACCGACCAGAGCAGGCTGTCTTCGCTCTCCGCGGCTCGGTCGCTGCCGATCCGCCGGTCCCGCGCCGGATCCCGCTCGTCCCCCCGCATCTCGAAGAGCACGACCTGGCGCCCCTCGGCACAGGCCGCCCGCGGGCTGCTCACGTTCCCGAAGGCGCCGCTCGGAACGGACTCGATCGTCAGCCTGGAGGGGGCGGGCTTCCCACTGGCCGCGGCGGCAAAGCAGGTCAGGCAGGCGGCCGCAACCACCAGGACGATCGACAACTTTCGCATCTTCAGGTCTCCCATTCGGACGAGTCGGACAAGCGCGCCGAACTGCTTCTCGACAGTTGCGACAACTCCTTGCCCGCGGTGATCGGCGCGCGGGGACCCGGCCTTGAACGATGTGGACGGATTGCGCGGGGGGGCTCGGGAGGCGGGCGGCCGTCCGAGGGAGGCGGGGCGGTTGTCCTGGGCTCCTCATGGGGGTCCTGGCAGGCTGTGACCCCCATGAGGAGC
>CALCIA010000162.1 GCA_937907435.1 uncultured Actinomycetes bacterium | reverse complement strand
TCCGGTCTTCCTCCCGTGTTGTGCAACAGCGACCTACGCGCTGCGTGTATTGACCGTGCTATAGCAAGGTCAAAGTACGCAGCGCGTTCCCCGCCCCTCGATTCTGGCCTGAATGGGCCTCTAGGGCCGGAAAGTGTGACGTTCCCGGCATCTTCGTCACGGATCGGGCCGAGGTGTGGAGACTCCCCGACCCGATCGTCACGTAAGTCCGACTTCGCAACGTCCCTGTGACGCCTCTCCCACGCACCCCTCACGTCCTGGGCTCCTCATGAGGGTCACAGCCTGCCAGGACCCCCATGAGGAGCCCAGGACCATCTCGGACGACCACCCGCCCCCCGGACCCCCGCCCGCCCGCCCGCCCGCCCCACGAACCCCGCCCCCACCCGGAACCCCCTGCCCCCGCCATCCCCGGCGACGCTCGCGGTCGACAAGTGAAGGCGATCGCGACTTCTTCGGACTCCCCGGACATTGCGCCGGTCCACGCAAGACCGATCTTCTAGTCCGAAAACCGGGTCGAGAATCCTTTCCAATGCCAAAAGCTCTCGGCGATGGTTGCCATGCGCCTGGGCTCGGCAGCGCTCGCGGCGGTCGTCGTCGCCGTCCTTCTTGCCCCGGCCGCATCGGCCGCATCCCCGGCTCTCGAAGTAGCCAAGCCCCGGCCGGATCAGCTCGTCACCGGCAAGCGGGTCACCGTCGTCCTCCACACGGCGCCGAAGCTGCGCAAGCTCGAGGTGAGCCTGCGCGGCAGGGGGTACACGGGGCCTTTCTCGAAGGTGCGCGCCGGGGCCAACGTGATCGTCGCCGCCGACGTCCCGCGTCACCGCGTGGCCCCGCGTCTTCAACTCTCCGACCACTGGCCGAGTCGCGACTCGGGGGATAGGGTGGGCAAACCCAAAGAAGGAGGAGCTCGATGAGCGTCCTTATTCGCTTTGCCCCCTCTGCCCTGACGGCCGCCCAGTACGACGAGTCCGTCAGCAAGCTCGAATCGGCCGGCAAATTCCCTCCCGACGGACTCGACTACCACGTCTGCTTCGGCACCGATGGAAGCCTCCGAGTCAGCGAGATCTGGGATTCTCGGCAACAGCTCGAAGCATTCGGGGAACAACTGATGCCCGTCCTTGCCGAGGTCGGCATCGACCCCGGCGAGCCGGAGATCCTGGAGATCCACAACATCGTCAAGCGCTGACGGGCGGCCGGAAACCGCGAGGGCCGGCCGGCCTGAGCGGGTCCGATGTGACCCGGCGATGGTCACCCGGACCCGCGACGGCGCTTCAGCCGCGAAGCGTCCGCGCCGGCAGGAGGATGGCCGGCGATCGATATCGGGGAGACAGGATTTGAACCTGCGACCGCTCGGCCCCCAGCCGAGTGCGCTACCAGACTGCGCCACTCCCCGAGGAGTGCTTCGTCATTCTGACGGATCGGGGCGCCGGTGGGTACGCTCCTCCCTGCGCGCGGCGGTAGCTCAATGGTAGAGCCTCAGCCTTCCAAGCTGATGACGCGGGTTCGACTCCCGTCCGCCGCTCTGGCGTGAGTCTCAGGGCTCGTGGGGGATGCGGGCGAGGTCGAGGTCGACGCGGTCGCCTTTGAAGGGGACGCCCTCGGCCCAGAGGCGTCGGCGCTGCTCCTCCCCCACCGCCAGGGTGCCGTCGGCGCGGACGACGCGCCACCAGGGGAGGTCGGCGGGGACCTGCTCGGTGGAGAGGAGGCGGGCGCTCAGTCGGGGCGCGCCGGGCGAGACGTCGCCGTAGGTGCGCACGAAGCCCTCCGGGATCTCCCGGATCGCGTTGATGATCGCTTGGTGGCGCTCGTCGGCGATGAGGGAGTTTTAGCGCGGTGCCGCGGGGAGCCGCTCACGCTGGACGAGCGCCTGTCCCGGCCTGCGCCTTTCCGACCGCGAGCACGATCAGATCGTTGACGTTGGTCCCGGTCGCGCCGGTGTCGACCAGGTCGCCGAGCGCCGCCAGGGGCTCGGCCGAGCGGTGCGAGAAAAGTGCCTGGCGGAGGTCGAGCCCGAGCTCCCGGGCGCGCGCCACGGTGGTCCCGTCGGCGACCGCGCCGGCCCACTCGGTGCCGCCGTCGGAGCCGTCGGTGTCGATCAGCACCGCCGCCACCGGGGCGCCCTCCAGCTCCAGCGCGGCGGCGATCGCCGCGTCCTGGTTGGGACCGCCGGTGCCGAAGGCGGCGCCGGGGCCGAGCGTCACCCCGGCCTCGCCGCCGCAGCCGACCAGCACCACCGGCGGCGCGAAGGGGGCGCCTTCGGTGGCGCTGCCGCGGGCCAGGTTGGCGACCAGCCGGCCGAGCTCGCGCGCCTCGCCCTCGAGGCTGGTCGAGAGCTGCACCGCCGGCGTGCCCGCCGTCGCCGCGGCGGCGATCATCGCCTCGCAGGCGCCGTGGCCGGTGACCAGGAGCTCGGTGTGGACCAGCGCCGGGTCGAGCAGCGGCGATTCGGCGGCGGCGCTCCGCAGGTGCGCGCGCACCGACTCCGGCACCTGCTCCCAGAGCCCGTAGTCGTCGAGCACGGCCCGGGCGTCGGCGGCGGTCGTGGTGTCCTGGACGCTCGGGTCGGTGAGCACGTCGAGGACGTCCCCGGCGACGTCGGAGATGGCCAGGTTGACCACCCGCGCGGGCGCCGCGGCGGCGGCGAGCCGCCCGCCCTTGATCCGGGAGACGTGCTTGCGGACCGTGTTGGTGGCGGCGATCGGCATCCCCGAGGCGAGCAGCAGCTCGTGCAGGGCGCGCTTGTCGGCGACCGAGACGCCGGCGGGCGGCAGGCTGGCGAGCGCCGAGCTGCCGCCGGTGAAGCAGGCCAGGACGAGGTCCTCGGGGCCGAGCGGCTCGACCATCGCCAGCAGGCGCGCGGCGACGGCGGCGCTGCGCTCGCTCGGCAGCGGGTGGTCGGCGATCTCGACCTCGATTCCGAGCGGGACCGCCTCCGGGTCGTGGCGGACGGCGATCAGGCCGGCGTCGATGCGCTCGCCGAGCCGCGCCTCCAGGGCGGTCGCGACCGCGAAGGTCGCCTTGCCGGCGCCGACCAGGACGACGCGCGAGCCCTCGGCGAGGGGGAACTCCCGCGCGCCGACCCGGATGCCATCGTCGGTGAGGGCGACCGCGTCGAGCGCCGCGTGGCCGGCGTCACAGGCGGAGAGCCCCGCCTCGGCGACCTCGAGCGCGAGCCGCCGCAGGTCCCCCTGGCCGTGGGCCGCCAGAGCGTCGAGGTTGCGGAAGCGCGGCGCCGGGAGCGACGCCGCGCCTGCCGCGGGCCTGGTCGGCTCAGGAGCCAACGGGCACCGCCGGGGTGGCGAGGAGGTCGCCGGCGTCCCTTGCCACGAAGATGACCTCGACGTCCAGATCGCGGATCACGGGTTGGATCATTCCGCATTCTCAGGGCACGGCGGGGGTACAACTGGCGTATGGGTTGGGTGCGGATCTGCGCGGCTTGCGTGGGACTTGTGGCGTGTGTCGTCACCATCGGCTGCGGCGGCGGCTCCGGGGCGACCGGCGGTGCGGCGACCACGGCCGGCACGACGTCCAGGGGTGAGGGACGGCATGCCGTCCAGGAACCGGTGCAGTCGCGCGGGATCAAAGGCGAAAACCCGACGACGGAAGCCGCGTCGAACGCTCACATCTCGGCCTCCGATTGCGTCGCTTTGCGGAAGCTCGCCGAAGAACGCCTCGGCACGAAGCTGTCGCACCGCTCGACGCCCAGGCCGCCGCTCTCCCGCTGCCGGCTCGACGGCCCGGGCACCTCGGTCAACGTCTACCTCGACAGCGGCTTCGCCGCCAATCGCCGCTACCACAACCGGATCGAGGAGACCGTTCAGTTCAACTACGAAGACCAGGGCGGCGTCCCCCACCCCGTGCCCCACGTCGGCGAAAAGGCCGCCTACAACTCCAGCGCGAGCTGGATCCCCAACCTGCGCTCGCTGCTCGCCGTGCGCGGCAACCGCTGGCTGACGGTGACGATCTCGGTCGACGGCAAGTCGAACCGCGAGCTGCGGAACGAAGCCGCCGTCCTCGCCCGCGCGGGATTCAAGCTCACCGCCATGGGGTAAAACTTCGCTCGTGCCCCGCGCGGTCCAATTCGACGAGTACGGCGGCCTCGACGTGCTCACGGTGCGCGAGGTCGAGCTGAAGGAGCTCGGCAACGAAGACGTGCTGGTCGCGGTGAAGGCGGCCGGGATCAACCCCGGCGAGACCTCGATCCGCAAAGGCCTGCTGGCGGAGAAATGGCCCGCGACCTTCCCCTCCGGCCAGGGCTCGGACCTGGCCGGCGTGGTCAAGGAGGTCGGCATCGACGTCGAGGGCTTCGCGCCCGGCGACGAGGTGCTCGGCTGGAGCTGGGAGCGCTCGAGCCAGGCCGAGGAGGTCGTGGTCCCGGCCGACCAGCTGATCCGCAAGCCGGCCGACCTCGGCTGGCCCGAGGCAGGCGCGCTCTACGTGGTCGGCGTCACCGCCTTCGCCGCCGTGCGCGCGGTCGACATCGCCGAGGGCGACACCGTCGTCGTCTCCGCCGCCGCGGGCGGGGTCGGCGCGCTCACCGTCCAGCTCCTCAAGGTCAACGGCGCGAACGTGGTCGGCCTCGCCTCCGCCGACCACCACGACTGGCTGCGCGAGAAGGGCGTCATCCCGGTCGCCCACGGAGAGGGCGTCCTCCAACGGATCCTCGAGGCGACGCCCGACGGCATCGACGCCTTCATCGACCTCTACGGCCCCGAATACATCGACCTGGCACTCGAGCTCGACGTCCCCCCGGACAAGATCGAGACGATCATCTCCTGGGAACGCGCGGAAGAGATCGGCGCGAAGACCGAAGGCTCCAGCGACGCCAGCTCCCCCGAGATCCTCGGCGAGATGGCCGAACTGGTCGCCACCGGCAAGATCGAAGTCCCGATCGCCGCGACCTACCCGCTGGACGAAGTGCGCGAGGCCTTCGAACAGCTCGAAGCCCGTCACACGCTCGGCAAGATCGTCCTGGTGCCCTGAGGGGTGCGGGCCGGCGCCCGGAAGGGTTGTGGCCCCGCAAGCTGTCGCCCGGTTAGGACCCGCCCCTCTCGCCACGGCCCGGGCAGGCTGTGGCCGTGGCGAGAGGGG
>CALCIA010000161.1 GCA_937907435.1 uncultured Actinomycetes bacterium | reverse complement strand
CCTATAGCACGGTCAACTCACGCAGCGCGTAAGTCGGTGTTGGACAACACGGGAGGAAGTGTGGAGTTCCCGGCGTCTTCGTGACGGGGTCTGACCTCCGTCACGGTTCCGACGCACTTCCGTGAGGCTCCCGCCAGTGTCCCGCCACACCTTCCGCACACCCGCCCCTCTCGCCACGGCCACAGCCTGCCCGGGCCGTGGCGAGAGGGGCGCGTCCCTTGTCCGTCCCTACCCGGGCGCCAGCTTGCGGGCCCACGGCCTGTGGAATAGCCGCCTAGCTATCGACAGCCGTGGCCAGCGCGCGGACGGCGCCGATGATCGCCTCGCGCGCCGCCGCTGGCGCCACGAAGCCGTCCGCGCCCACGTCGTCGCGTGACAGTGGCAGCCGTAGGACGGCCTCCTCGGCGATTCGCGCCCCGGTGTAGCCGAGCACCTTGCGGAGGCTGTCGTGGGCGTCGGCGCCGCCGCTCGGGGCAGCGGCGCCCGAGACGTTGATCCAGGCGACCGGCATCTCGTAGGTCTGGCCGCCGCCGACCGTCCAGTCGAGCAGGTTCTTGAATGAGCCCGGCAGGGCGCCCGCGTACTCGGGGGTCGAGAGGAGCAGGGCGTCGGCCTCTGCCAGGGACGCGCGCAGCGTCGCCACCTGCGGGTCCAGGCCGACCCCGTCGGCGGGGTCGTCGTCGGGGTTGAAGTGGGGGAGGCGACCCATGCCGTCGTAGATCGTCGCCTCGACCCCGTCGGGCGCCAGCGCCGCCGCCGTGCGGAGGGTCGCCGAGTTGGTCGAGCCGCCGCGCAGGCTGCCCGAGATCAGCAGCAGCTTCGCCATCGGGGCGGGGCGTTTAGTTCGCTTCGAGGAGGGACCAGGACACCGCGCCGACCCCGAGCAGCCCGGGCCCGACGTGGGCGCCGATCACCGGGCCGATCTCGGAGATGAAGGCCGGTTTGCCGCCGAAGATCTCGCGCAGGTCGACGGCCAATGCCTCCGCCGTCTCGGGGTCCTGGATGTGCTGGATGACCCACGCGTCGGCGCCCGATTCGTGCAGCTGGCGGGCGTAGCCGCGCAGCCGCTCCAGCGAGCGGGCGCGGGTGCGGACTCGTTCGACCGGCAGGATTTCACGGTCGATCGTGAGGATCGGCTTGATCTTCAGGGCGCTGCCGATCCAGGCGCTGGCGCCGCCGATCCGGCCGCCCTTGCGCAGGTACTCGAGCGTGTCGACGGCGAACCACATGCGGATCGTCTCGCGGACCTCCTTGGCGCGCGCGAGCGCCTCCTCCGGCCCGCCGCCCGCTTCGATCGCGGCGCTCGCGGCAAGCACGCAGAGCCCGGTCGCCCCGCAGGCCATTTCGGAGTCGTAGAGGTGGATCCGCTCGCCGCCCTTGCCGTCGTCGATCAACCGCTGCCGCGCCTGGTTGGCGGCCTCGAAGGTCCCCGAGATCGCCGAGGAGATGTGGATCGAGACGACGTCCCGGCCCTGGTCGAGGAGGGGCTGCCAGACGTCGATGAAGTCGCCGAGCGAGGGCTGCGAGGTGGTCGCGCCGGCGTTCGACTGCCGCAGGCGGCTGTAGAAGTCGTCGTAGTCGGTGATCCCCAGCTCGGCCTCCTGCTTGCCCTCGACCGAGACGTAGAGGCTGACGACCCCGATCCCCTTGGCGGCGATCACCTCGGGGGGCAGGTACTGGCTGCTGTCGCAGACGATCGCGGTGTCGGCGCTGGCGGTCACCGGCGCCGATTCTGCCAAACGTCGGGCCCGGTCAGCTTCGCCGTGCGACGTGGATGATCTTGTGGTCGCGCCCCTCGTCCCAGGCGTCGGCGAGCAGCACCCCGCCCTCGGTTTCGCGCTGGCCCAGCGCCGCCACCGGCTCGAGGCCCGCGTTCAGCATCGTCCGCTGCACCTCCGGCACCGTGTAATGGCGCTCCTTGTGGGTGTGGGTGGCGACCCCCTCGCCGGAGACGTCGGCTTCGTAGACCCCGCCGCTCTCGCCGCGGCCCTCCCAGCGCCAGCGCGGGTCGCGCTCCAGGCCGGTTTCCGGTTCGAAGGAGGCGCGGAACATCATCAGCGTGTTGCAGTCGAAGACCAGCAGGCCCTCGGGGGCGAGGTTGGCGCCCATCGCTTCGAGCGCGCTCTGCAGGTCGCCGTCGCCGACCAGGTAGTTGACCGGGTCGTTCAGCGCCCAGACGAGCTGGAACTCGCCGTAGACCGGCAGCCGGGCCATGTCGGCGACGTCGTAGGTGATCGCCTCGCCCGCGTGTTTCTCCTTCGCCTTGGCGATCATCGCGGGGGAGATGTCGCAGGCGGTGATCTCCCAGCCGCGGCGGAGCATCGGCGCGAAGGCGCGGCCGGTCCCGCAGGCGACGTCGAGGAGCTTGCCGGTCCGCAGGCCGTCCCGCTCGAGCCGCGGCAGCAGGGCGCCGAACCAGGACTCGTAGTCGTTCTGCGCGTTGAAGTCGTCGTAGATCGGGGCGAACGCGTCGTAGGCGATCTGGGCGTGCTCGGTGGTCTCCATGGCGGCGACGCTAGCGCCTCGACCGCTCTTTGCGCGAGCCGCTTCGCCCGTTCAAGGCTGCTCCTTCCGCACTTTGCGCCGGCCGGTCGAGCCGCCGGGGCGCCCCGCTACACTTTGTGAAGTGACCGACACGCCAAACCAAGCCATCACCCTTTCCGACAAAGCCGCCGCCAAGATCGGCGAGTTGCTGTCCGGGCAGGAGGACCAGGAACAGGCCCTCCGCGTCGCCGTCCGCGGCGGTGGATGCTCCGGCTTCCAGTACGCGCTGGCCTTCGACAAAGCCAAGGCCGACGACCACGTCTTCACCGTCGACGGCGTCTCCGTCATCGTCGACAAAGTCTCGATGCAGTTCGTCCTCGGCTCCGAGGTCGACTACGTCGAAGGCCTCCAGGGCGCCGGGTTCCAGGTGAACAACCCGAACGTCGTCGCCGCCTGCGGCTGCGGTTCGTCTTTCCAGGTGAAAGACGACGCCCCCGCGGTCGCCTAGGCCCTGGACCTAGACCGGCGCATTCAACGACCGAAGGGACCCGCCCCGGGGAGGGTGTAGCCCGGAGGGGGAGGGACGGGGCCCCGCAAGCTGGCGCCCGGGGAGGGTCCAGGCCCCGCAAGCTGGCGCCAGATAACGGACCCGCCCCTCTCGCCACGGCCCGGGCAGGCTGTGGCCGTGGCGAGA
>CALCIA010000160.1 GCA_937907435.1 uncultured Actinomycetes bacterium | reverse complement strand
GGCTCCTCATGGGGGTCACAGCCTGCCAGGACCCCCATGAGGAGCCCAGGACACAACTCACGGCTCGGGTCACTAGACGCGGTCGCGCACCGGGCCGAACCAGGTGGTCAGGGATTCGGCGAGGCCCATAGCATCACCGTCACTTACCCAGGCGACGTGGCCGTCGGGACGAATGAGCACCGCGGTGGGGGAGTCGACCTCGCCGACCGCCGGCAGCTCCCACCTCTCCTCGCAGCGCGCGTCGACCATGTCCACGCGGTCGGCCCACCCGCCGATGTCAAGCGTCCCCGGCTCGCCCAGGTTCAGCAGCACCGGCTGCGCCTTGTGCAGCAGGGCGAAGACGGTGGTCGGGCCGTCGGCGGTGACGATGTCGAGGTCGGGCACGCGGCGACCGAGGAGCGGATGGCCCTCGCCGAGGTCGTAACGGACCGCCAACCCCGAGGCCAGCGCGCCGAGGTGCCGGCGCGGCTCGTCCATCACCGCCAGCTCGGCGACCGTGTCGCGCAGCGCCTCGGTGCGCGGGTCCACGCGCATCAGCGCGTTCAGCGCCATCGTGTACCGGAGCGACCGGGCCACGGCGGGGTGACGCTCCGCCTGGTAGGTGTCGAGGAGGTCCTCCGGTGAGGTGCCCTTCACCACCTGGGCGAGCTTCCAGCCGAGGTTCACCGCGTCCTCCATCCCCATCGGGATCCCCTGGCCGCCCATCGGCGAGTGGATGTGGGTGGCGTCGCCGGCGAGCAGCACGCGGCCCTCGCGGTAGGACGCCGCCTGGCGGGTCGCGTCGGTGAAGCGGGAGATCCAGCTCGGGCTGTGGACGCCGTAGTCGGTGCCGTAGACGACGAAGAGCGCGTCGCGGAGTTCGTCCAGCGTCGGGTCTTCACCCGCTTCCAGGCGCGCCTCGGGGACGACGATCCGCAGCGTGTCGCTGCCGTCTTCCATCGGGCCGATGCCACCGACCCCGAGGGGGCCGCGGTGGAAACCGAACCCCGACTTGTCGGTCATCCGGGCCTCGGCGACGAGGGTGCTCTTGGTCGCCTCCGCGCCGGGGAAGTCGATCCCCGCGCCCTTGCGGATCGCGCTGCGCCCGCCGTCACAGCCGACCAGGTAGCGGGTGCGGATCGTGCTGCCGTCGGCCAGCGCGACGTCGACGCCCTCGTCGTCCTGGGTGAAGCCGACGACCTCCTGGGAATAGCGGACCGCGACGCCAAGGTCCCAGATCCATTCGGCCATGATCCGCTCGATGTGTTTCTGCCACAGCGCAAGCCCGTAGGGGTGACGGGTGGGGAAGTCGCTGATGTCGACTTTGGTCTCGCCGAACGAGACGATCTGCGCCGTGTAGCCCGCGGCCAGGAAGCGCCCGGCGGCGCCGCGCTGGTCGAGCAGCTCGATCGCGCGCGAGTGCAGGCCGCCCGCCCGCGATCCGTCCAGCTCCTGGTCCGGCCGCCGCTCCAGGATCAGCGCGTCGACCCCGGCCGCCGCCAGCTCCGCTCCCAACATCATCCCCGTCGGCCCGCCGCCGACGATCGTCACCGCGTGCTCGGTCGTCTCCCTCATACACACTCCTCGCCTCGAACCGCACCTTTGAAACACACACATTCACCCTTTGCGGCGGGCGAGTATGGAGCATGACAGGGCCTTGTTACAAGCCCTGTGTGTGGTATAAATTGGTACTGGCAAGGGGGAGGGGCGTTGCGCGATTCGGGTCGCTGGCGCCACCGGGAAGAGGTCGCGCGGCGCGGCTCGCCGTCGGCACCTAGGATGCCCGCCATGCCGAAATCGCCGATCGCCGACCCGAACGAGGACTACCCCCGCTGGTACCAGGACGTGATCGCCAAAGCGGGCCTGGCCGAGAACGGGCCGGTGCGCGGGACGATGGTGATCCGGCCCTACGGCTACGCGATCTGGGAGCGCATCCAGGCCGACATCGACCGCCGGATCAAGGCGGCCGGCGCCGACAACGTCTACTTCCCGCTCTTCATCCCGGAGAGCTACCTGCAGCGCGAGGCCGAGCACGTCGAGGGCTTCAGCCCCGAGCTCGCGGTGGTGACCCACGCGGGCGGCAAAGACCTGACCGAGCCGGTCGTCGTGCGGCCGACCTCGGAGACCGTCTTCGGCGAGCAGATGGCGAAATGGGTCAATAGCTACCGGGACCTGCCGCTGCTGCTGAACCAGTGGGCGAACGTGGTCCGCTGGGAGATGCGCCCGCGCCTCTTCCTGCGCACCAGCGAGTTCCTCTGGCAGGAGGGCCACACCGTCCACGCCGACGCCGAGGACGCCGCCGCCTACGCGCTGCGGATCCACCACGACGTCTACCGCGACTTCCTCGTCGACACGCTGGCGCTGCCGGTCCTGCTCGGCCGCAAGACCGCCGAGGAGCGCTTCGCCGGCGCGATCAACACGATGACCTGCGAGGGCATCACCCGTGATCGCAAAGCCCTCCAGCTGGCGACCAGCCACGAGCTCGGCCAGAACTTCGCCCGCGCCTTCGACATCACCTACACCGACGAGGGCGGCACGGTCCAGACCGCCTGGACCACCTCATGGGGCGCCTCGACCCGCCTGGTGGGTGGCCTGATCATGGGCCACGGCGACGCCCGCGGCCTGCGCCTGCCGCCGCGAATCGCGCCGACCCAGGTGGCGATCGTGGTCGTCCGCGACGAGGACGGCGCGGTCGACGCGGCCCGACAGCTCGGCGACGCGATCGCCGCCACCGGCGCCCGCGTCCAGGTCGACGCCGACACCCACACCGGCTTCGGCCGCCGCGCCACCGACTGGGAGCTGAAGGGCGTGCCGCTGCGCATCGACCTCGGCCCGCGCGACCTCGCCGAGGGCCAGGCGACCGTCGTCCGCCGCGACACCGGCGAGAAGCTCCCGATCCCCCTCGGCGAGGTCCCCGGCCGGATCGAACCGCTGCTGAACGAGATCCAGGCGGCGATGCTTGGCGAGGCGACCGACTTCCGCGAGTCCGCGACCACCGACGTCGCCTCCATCGACGAGGCCCTCGAAGCCGGCCGCGAGGGAGTCGGCCGCATCGACTGGGCAAAGCTAGGCCCCGAAGGCGAGCGCCGCCTCCTCGATGACGGCGTCAGCGTCCGTTGCATCCAACGCCCCGACGGCACCGTCCCCGCCACCGAGGACGAGCCCAACCTCCAAGCCATCGTCGCCAGGGCGTATTAGCGGCGAGGCGGCCAGGCGGGCTGGGGTCCGTCCAGGCGGGGTCCGGGGCGCTTGCGGCCGTCCGAGGTGGTGGGTCCGGGTGTCCTGGGCTCCTCATGGGGGTCCTGGCAGGCTGTGACCCCCATGAGGAGCCCAGGACGTGAGGCGTTCGTGAAAAAGCCGGCACAGGGACGTTGCGAAGTCGGACTTCCGTGACGATCGGGTCGTAGAGCCTCCACACCTCGGCCGGATCCGTGACGAAGATGCCGGGAACGTCACACTTTCCGGCCCTCAGAGGCCCTTCTCGGGCCTGAAATCGAGGGCCGATAACGCGATGCATGAGTTTGGGCCCCCATAGGGGCCCGAAAGTCGACAGCGCGTAGGTCGGTG
>CALCIA010000159.1 GCA_937907435.1 uncultured Actinomycetes bacterium | reverse complement strand
CCCCTACCCGGGCGACAGCTTGCGGGGCCCCGTCCCTCCCGTCCCCGCTGTCGACGGGCCGAAAACCCGTCAGATAGTCCGTTTTTCGGCCCATCAACATCGGGGGGCGGCTGCGGGGCCTGAACCTTCGCCGGGCGTCGGCCTGCGGGGCCGCGTCCCTTCCTGCCCCTCAGCCCGCCAGGGCTTCCAAGCGGTCCGCCGCGGTGGCCACGCCGCCCGTCGCCTCGAAGCCCGCCTTGACCCGCGCCGCGCCGTCGCGGCAGGCGAGGGCCTTCTCGACCGCGGCGGCGAGGCGGGTGGGGGAGAGGCGGCGGCGGCTGACTCGGGTGCCGCAGCCGGAGGCGACCACGTGGGCGGCGACGTCGAGTTGGTCGCGGCCCCAGGGGACGACGCAGACCGGGACTCCGAAGGCGAGGGCCTTCTGGGTGATGCCCATGCCGCCGTGGCAGACGACGGCGTCGGCGTGGCGGAGGATCGGGACGTGGGGGAGGAAGCGGGCGACGACGGCGTCGCCGGGATCGCCGAGGCTCGCCGGGTCGACGCCCGCGGTGGTGACGACGACGCGGTAGCGGTCGCGGAGGCCGGCAAGGGCCGCGGCGGCGATCGCGCCGTCGTCCTGGAACTCCGAGGAGCAGCCGACCAGGACCAGCGGCCGGTCGTCGGTCGGCAGCTCGGCGGCGCCGTCCTCCGGCGCCGGGTCCCAGAGACTCGGCCCGACCATCACCACGCTCGGCGGCAGGTCACGCGGGTAGTCGAACGGCTCGGCCGTGTAGTAGATGGTCAGCGGCGCGCGGTGGCGGAATTCGGCGGCGCGGGCCAGCGGCGGCAGGCCCGCGGCGCGGCGCCCCGCGTTGACGGCGGGCAGGCGCGAGCGCCGGTCGAAGCCGTCGGCAAGCACCCCGAGCGCGCGGTCGCGCAGCGGCCCGAGCGGCGGTCCCAGCGGCCCCACCCCGAGCCCGAACGGCGTCCCGTCGGCGGCCGCTTCTTCGAGCAGCGACGGCTGGGACACGGCCCAGCGCAGGCCCTCGCGCTCGGCCAGCGCCTTGGCACCGAAGGTGGTCGAGTCGACCAGGACGACGTCAGGCCCGACCTCCTCGAGCGCCGCTTCCAGGTCGGGGACCTCGTGCTTCGCCCGCCGGCGGAGCGTCGCGAAGGAGCGGGCGCCGGAGGTCATCTGCACGCGCGCCTCGTGGTCGTCGTGGACCACCGCTTCGATCGCCGGCGCGATCGGCGCCGCCTCGAGCCCCGCCGCCCGCACGCTCTCGACGCTCGCGGCGAGCGTCCGCACGTGGACCTCGGCGCCGCGCCGATGGAGCTCCAGCAGCGGTCCCATCATCGGCGTGAGGTGGCCGCGGGCCGGCGAGGTGTAGGCGAGCACCCTCATCGGGCGCGCGCCCCTTCGACCAGGCTCAGCATCGCCTCCCGCGTCGCCTCCCGTCCCAACCCTTCCCGCCGGCGCAGCAGGTGCCAGACGTAGACGTCGGTGGCGGTGGCGAGGGCGGCGCGGCGGGCGCGGCGCTCGCCGCGCGGGAGGCCGGCGAGGTCGGGGGCGAAGACCTCCTCGACCCAGTCGTGGTGGGACTCGGTGCCGCGTTCGACGACCCGGCGGACCACCGGCAGGCGGTCGGCGAGGGCGAGCCAGCGCATCACGTCGTCGCCCATCTCCTCGTAGTGGGCGACGATCGCCCGCACCGCGCCCTCGACGTCGCCGGGCTCGGCGTGGCGGGTCGTCTGGGTCTCCTCGACCCCCGCCGCGATCGCCGCCTCCAGGAGCCCCTCCTTGGAGCCGAACTGGCGGATCACGGTGCGGGTGCTGACCCCGGCCCGCGCCGCGACCGCGTCGAGCGAGGGGTCGAGCTGCGGATCGGCGCGGAAGACCTCCTGGGCGGCGTCGAGGATCGCCTCACGCGTGCGCTCGGTCGCGTCCGCGCGCCGCGTCTGCCGATAGGTGCGCGTGGTCATTTGACGTCACTATACGTGACACCAAAAGCGCGCGCTGGAATTTGTGGGATGGACCTTGGGGACGCGCTCCTCACGCCGCGGCGGGGCGCTCCGCGTCGGACACCGTCGCCGCCCGCAGCATCGCGCGGTGCTCGGCCACCTGGGCGTCGCTGACCGCCCAGCGCAGCCGCTCGACCAGCTGGGCACCCGCGTGGCCTTCGAGGTGGACCGAGCCCACGCACTCGCTGTAGACGACCTTTCCGTCGACCTCCGACGAGTCGGTCAGGACCAGAATCTGTGCCATCGTCGTCTCCTCTCGTTGCCTTTCAGGGGAGGGTGGCGCGGAAACCTTGGGCAGAAGTGAAGCGGCGGTAAAAACCGCGCCGCTCAGAGCACCCGCCGGGCGAGTCCGATCGCGAGCAGGACGAGGATGATGACGATGAGGATCCAGACGATGGTCACGGGCAAGGCCTCCTTCTGACGGGGGTCTTCGCGCCTCGCGGGTCGCGGGGCGGGCGAGGGTTCTCTCCTCGGACGCAGAGTCGTACCCGGCCCTCAGGTCACCAAACAGCGCCCCTCATCCAAACGTGGGGGCACCCATGTCGACGGGCCGAAAACCGGACCATATGACGGGTTTTCGGCCCATCGACGGCGGGCGCCGCGCCGCTCAGCGGACGCGCATGCCGACCCGGGCGCCGGGCTGGAGCCAGGTGCCGGGACGCGGGCTCTGGCCGATCACCCGCAGCGGCTTGGCGGCGCCGCGCGCGCGGTGCACCTGGCCCGTCTTGCAGCCCGCCTCGGCGAGCGCCCGACGCGCCTGCTTCACCGTGTCCTGTCGCAATCGCGGCACGTGGCAGCCGATGAAGGCGAAGGTCGCGTTGCTGGACGCCGCCCCGCCCGCGGCGGCGACGTGGATGCGGACCTTGTCGCCGCGCGGCACCGGCGGCGTCACCGCGTCGATCACGTTGTCGGATTTGACCGCGAACGACCGCGCCTTGCGGCCGCCGAAGGAGACCCCGCTGACTTCGGTGAAGCCGCCGCCGCTGATGTGGACGACGGTGCCGCCGCGGATCGTCCCCTGATGCGGGGAGAAGCCGACGATCGCCGGGCCGGAGCCGCTGTTGCCGCCCCCGCCGGGCGCGTCGCCGAGCG
>CALCIA010000158.1 GCA_937907435.1 uncultured Actinomycetes bacterium | reverse complement strand
ACAGCCTGCCAGGACCCCCATGAGGAGCCCAGGACCATCCTCGGACGGCCGCCCGGGCCTCGAGCCCCCGCCCGTCCCCGCCGCGTCGTGGAACTACCCATCTAGGACGGGCGGCCGGAACGCGACGGGCTCAGCGATCGAGCTTCAGGTCGCCGATCAGGATCTCGCAGGCGCGCTCCAGGTGGGTGCGGATCAGCTCGGCGGCGCGGTCGGCGTCGCCTTCGTCGAGCAGGTCCACCAGGCGCGCATGCTCGGCGACGAAGCGGCGGCGGTCGTCGACGTCACCGACCGCGAAGACACGGAAGCCGTGCGGGCGTCCCTGGAAGGTGCGCATCAGCCCGCCGAGCGTGCGGTTGCGCGAGGCGCGGATGACGGTGCCGTGGATTTCGCCGTTCAGCTCCGCCAGCAACTCGGTCTCCGGCTGCGCGAGCGCCCGCTTGTCCTTGCCGAGCAGCTCGCGCAGCTGCTCGAGCTCGGCCGTGGAGATCCGCTCGGCGGCGAGGCGGACGGCGTGCACCTCGACCATCGTGCGCACCGCGAAGAGCTGTTTGACGCCTTCCAGCGTGGGCAGGGTGACGGTGCGTTTGCCGTTGCCCGAGCGCACCACGTAGCCCTCGAGTTCGCAGCGCCGCAGCGCCTCCCGCACCGGGGTGCGGCTGACCCCGAGCATCTCCGCCAGGTCGGTCTCGACGATCGCCCCGCCCGGCCGCAGCCGGCCGTCGACGATCGCGGCCCGCAGTTCGCGGTAGGCGCGGTCGGCCAGCGAGGGGGAGGCGGCGCTCAATCGGTCGCCTCGCGTTCGCCCGCGGCCCGTTCCATCGCCGCCGCCACCGCTTCCATGTGCTCGGTCATCGCCGCCCGCGCCGCCGCCGCGTCGCCGGCTTCGATCGCCCGGGCGATCTTCGCGTGGCCGGCCTCGGCCGCGGCGGGCACGGCGGCCGGGCCGAGCGCGTCGGTGTCGAGGGCGGCGAGATCGCAGAGCTCGATGATCAGCTCCGGCAGCGAGTCGGCGGCGCTCGCCTCGGCGATCGCCCGGTGGAAGGCGGCATCGTCGCCCGGCCTGGTCGCGTCGAGGCCGGCGAGGCCCGCGGCGAGGTCGGTGCCGTCGCCGGCGGCCGTCCGGCGCGCCGCCAGCTCGGCCGCGTAGGGCTCCAGCAGCAGCCGCAGTTCGCAGTGCTCGCGCACCCCGCGCGGCGTCGTCGGCCGGCGCCGGTAGCCGCCCGCCGCGCCGGCTTCGACCAGCCCGACGAGGGAGAGGCGCTGCAGCGCCTCCCGCACCGGCGTGCGGCTCATCGACAGCTGTTGGGCGAGCTCGCCCTCGGAGAGGCGCAGCGATGCCCGCGGGCGTTCGCCGAGCAGGGTGGCGCGGATCTCCGCGAAGGCCTGGTCGGCGAGCGTCATCGGTCGCTCCAGCCGTTCGAGCCCTCCCCCCGCGCTCACCTCGTGCCCCTCCATCGTGGTCTCAACATACACGCAAATATCCTGTATACAAACTCCAAGGCAATTTCCCGGCTTTTACTCCCTAACTGCCATTTTAAGTTGCATTTTGCCTGGCACTATGTATACGGTATCCCACGGACCTGACCGGAGGAGGGAAATGGCATCGCTGCTGCTCACCAATTGCTACGTCGTCACCGTCGACCCTGAGCGGAGGGTCATCGAGCACGGCTGGATCGAGGTCGAGGGCGACTCGATCGCGGCCATCGGCGCGATGTCCGAGCTGGGGGAGCGCAGCGCCGCGGAGACGATCGACCTCGGCGGCAAGATGGTCCTGCCCGGCTTCGTCAACGGCCACAACCACCACTGGGGCAGCCTCTTCAAGAACACCGGCGAGGGCCTGCTGCTGGAGGACTGGCTCGACGCGGTGACGCTGCCGCTCGGCGCCCAGCTGACCAACCCGGACCTCGAAGTCGCCGGCTACCTCGGCGCGATCGAGCAGATCCGCACCGGCACCACCTGCTCGCTCAACCACGTCGTCCTGATCAACGACCCCGACTCGATCGAGGCGATGGTGAACCCGGTGGTCGAGGTGGGGATCCGGCAGCTGGTCACCAAGGAGCTGCGCGAGACGCCGAGCCCGGCCTTCTCCGACCGCTACGAGGCGAACCCGCACGTGCGCGATCGCGAGGCCGAGCTGGCCATGGCCAACGAGGTGATCGACCGCTTCGACGGTCGCGGGGGCCTGATCCACATGGGCCTGGCGATCGAGACCGGCGCCAACTGGATGCTCCACAACTCGACCTCCGACGAGATCATCATGGCCGGCGTCGAGCTCGCCGAGCGGCGCGGCCTGAAGATCACCAACCACTGCTCGGCCGGCACGCCCTGGCTCTCGATCCGCGAGTTCGAGCAGCAGACCGGCGGTGGCGACGTCGACTACCTGGCGCAGCTCGGGGCGCTCTCCGACAGCTGGGTCTTCATCCACGCCCTCCACCTGAAAGCGCGCGAGCTCGACCACATCGCCCGCTGCGGCGCCGCGGTGATCACCAACCCGGTCTCCAACTCCTACAGCTGCGACGGCATCCCGCCGCTGCGCGCCCTGGTCGAGGCCGACTTCACCCTCGGCCTCGGCACCGACGGCACCTACGTCAACTGCTCGCCGGACATGGTCGAGCAGATGAAGTTCGCGGCGCTGATCGGCAACGCGACCCATTTCGACCCCGGCCTGATGACGGCCGAGCGGGTCATCGAGATGGCGACGATCGGCAGCGCCCGGGCGATGGGCCTCGATCACCTGATCGGCTCGCTCGAGGTCGGCAAGCGCGCCGACATGGTCGTCTTCGACCTCGACAAGGCCCACGCGACGGTCGCCAACCGGCCGATCGCCGCCCTCGTCTTCTCCGCTCACGGCACCGACGTCGACACCGTCCTCGTCAACGGCGAGGTGGTGCTCCGCGACGGTGAGCTGGTCGGCTTCGACCGTGAGCAAGAAGTGCTGGAAGAGGCCCGCGTGCGTGCGCGCGAGGCGATCGAACGAGCCGGACTCGACCAGACGGTCTTCGTGCCCTGGCGTAAATAACAGGAGGCGGTAAGAGGATGAGATGGAGTAAGGCCCTTTTGGCGGTGCTGTCGCTTGCCGTGATCGTCGTGATCGCGGCCGGCTGCGGCGGCGGTGGAAGCAGCACCAGCGCCGGTGGCGGCGGCGAAACGAGCAGTGCCGGCGGCGGTGAAGCCGGCGGCGGCAGCGAAGCGAACGGCGGCGAAAGCAGCGACTTCAAAGCCGCGATGATCCTGCCCGGCAGCGCCAACGACCACGGCTACAACGAAGACGGCAAACGCTCGGCCGAACTGATCGAAAAAGAAACCGGCGGCACGGTCGAGCTCAGCGAAGCGGTGGCGGTCGCCAACCAGGCCGACGTCTACCGCCAGTACGCGACCCAGGGCTATGACCTGGTGATCGGCTGGGGAGGGCAGTTCTCCGACGGCGCCGTCCAGGCCGCCGAAGAATTCCCCGACACCGAGTTCCTCGTCGTCAACAGCAACGTCGAAAACGGCTCCAACCTGGCCTCGATGGACACCTCGATCGAGCAGTGGCAGTTCTTCGCCGGCTTCGTCGCCGCCAAGCTCTCGAAGACGGGCTCGGTCGGCTGGATCGGGGGCGAATGCTTCCCGGCCACCGCGGCCAACCTCTACGGGACCGAAGCGGGGGCCAAGTACGCCGACCCGAAGGTCGATTTCAAGTTCAAGTTCACCAACTCCTTCGAGGATCCGACCAAAGCCCAGTCGGCGGCGGAAGCGCTGATCGGCGAAGGCGTGGGCGCGATCACCGGCAACCTCAACAACGCCTGGCCGGGCGTCTACAAGGCGGCCGAAGAGAACAACATCCCGCTCGTAACCGAGTGGGTCGACAACCACGAACAGGCGCCCTCGGTGATCGCCTCCTCGGTGCTCAAGTCGCAGGCGAAATTCCTCGCCGAACTGGCGGTGCAGGCGCAGGAAGGCACGCTCGAAGGCACCTTCCACCTGTTCCCGCTGCCCGAAGACTGGGGCCCGATCGTGGCGAAGACCAGCCTGCTGCCGCCGGCGGTCTTCAAGGAAGCCGAAGCGCTGAAGGCGAAGGTCGCGAGCGGCCAGGTCAAGGTCCCGCGCAAGGAAACCTGCCCGAGCTGAGGCCGATGGCGGGCAAGATGAAAACGACGTCCCCGGGTCAGGCTCCCCTGGTCGCCCTCGAGGCGATCACCAAGGCCTACCCGGGGGTGGTCGCCAACGACGACGTCAGCCTCGACCTCGGCGTCGGTGAGATCCACGCGATCGTCGGCGAGAACGGGGCGGGCAAGTCGACG
This sequence comes from uncultured Actinomycetes bacterium, assembly GCA_937907435.1. Lineage (GTDB taxonomy): Bacteria > Actinomycetota > Thermoleophilia > Solirubrobacterales > 70-9 > VAYN01. Next base: position 4,246 of record CALCIA010000158.1, on the reverse strand, counting down.
CTGGTCGGCGTCCTCAACGGCCTGGTGCGGCCGGATTCCGGTCGCATCCTGCTGGCGGGCGAGGAGATCGAGGTCGAGAGCCCGCGCCAGGCGCTGGGCCTCGGCTTCGGCTACGTCCAGCAGCACTTCTCGCTGATCCCGACTCTGACCGTCGCGCAGAACGTGATCCTGGCGCTGCGCGGCTCGCCCGAGGCGATCGACGCCCGCCAGGGCTCCAGACGGGTGCGCGAGCTGGGCGAGCGCTTCGGCCTGCGGCTCGATCCCGACGCCCGCGTCGGCGACCTGAGCGTCGGCGAACAGCAGCGGGCGGAGCTGCTGAAGGCGCTGGCCCGCGGCACCCGGGTGCTGTCCCTCGACGAGCCCAACGCGCTGCTGACGCCGCAGGAGTGGATCGAGCTCGAGGGCGTGCTCCGCGGGCTCGCCGAGTCCGGCGTCGGCCTGCTGCTGATCAGCCACAAGCTCGACGAGGTGCTGCGCCTCGCCGACCGGATCAGCGTCATGCGCCGCGGCCGCCTGGTGGCGACGACCACGGCCCGCGAGATCGACGTCGAGCGCCTGGCGGCGTTGATGGTCGGCGAGCTGGTCGAGGCGCCGCCGCCGCGGCGGCGCACGGCGGACCACGGCCGCGTCGCCCTCGCCACCGCCGACCTCGGCGTCGACGGCGACCGCGGCGAGCGCGCCGTCACCGCCGTCGACCTCAGCGTCGCCGCCGGCGAAGTCCTCGGCGTCGCCGGGGTGGAGGGGAGCGGCCAGGTCGAGCTGGCCGAGGCGCTCTGCGGCGCCCGCCGCGCGGCCACCGGCACGATCACCCTCGAGGGCGAGGACATCGGCCGGCGCAGCGTCGCCGAGCGGATGGGCCTGGGCCTCGGCCACGTCCCCGCCGACCGCCGCAACGGCGGCCTCGTCGCGACCCTCTCGGTCGACGACAACCTGGTGCTGCCGATCATCGGCCAGGCGCCCTTCACCCGCTGGGGCGTGACCCGCCCGAAGGCGATCGCCGCCCACGGCGCCGAGCTGATCGAGCGCTTCGACGTCCGCGTCCCCGACGGCAGCGTCGCGGTCGGCTCGCTCTCCGGCGGCAACCAGCAGAAGGTCGTCCTCGCCCGCGAGCTCTCGCGCCCGCTGCGCGCGCTGGTCTGCTGCTATCCGACCTGGGGCCTCGACCTGCACGCCGCCGCCTCGATCCGCACCGAGATCCTCAAGCTGAGCGAGGCCGGCGTCGCGATCCTCTACATGTCGGTCGAACTCGACGAGCTGCTCGCCGTCTCCGATCGGATCCTGGTGCTGAACCGGGGGCGGGTGACCGGCGAGCTCGACGCCCGCGAGGCGACCTCCGAGCAGCTCGGCCTGATGATGGGCGGCCAGGAGCGGAGCGCCGCGTGAGCCGCCTCGCCCTCTTCATCCGCCCGCGCGGGCTGGTCGCGGCGATCCTGGTCCCGGTCGGCGCCGTCGCGCTGGCGCTGCTCACCACCGGGATCCTGCTGCTGATCGTCGGCAGCGATCCGGTGCAGGCCTACAAGAGCATGTTCGAAGCCGCCTTCGGCAACTCCTTCGCGCTCGGCAACACGCTGGTGAAGACGGTGCCGCGGCTGCTGCCCGCGCTCGGCATCGCGGTAGCGCTGCGGGCCGGCCTCTGGAACATCGGCGCCGAGGGGCAGCTCTACATCGGCGCGATCGCGGCGACCGCGATCACCATCTGGTTCCCCGACCTCGGCGCCGCCGGGATCGTCCTCGCGCTCCTCGCCGCCGCCCTCGCCGGCGGCGCCTGGGGCGCGGTGCCCGGCGTCCTGCGCGCGACCCGCGGCGTCAACGAGGTGATCACCTCCCTGATGCTGGTCTACGTCGCCATCCTGCTGGCCGGCTACCTGGTCGGCGGGCCGTGGTCGGTCCCCAACTCCTCCTTCCCCGGCTCCGAACCGGTCTCCGCCGGGGAGCGGCTGCCGATCATCTGGGACAAGACGCTGCTGAACGCGGGCTTCCTGGTCGCCCTCGTCCTGCTCGGCCTCACCTGGGTGCTCGTCTCCCGCAGCTCCCTCGGCCTGCGGTTGCGGGCGGTGGGCGGCAACGTCAAGTCGGCGAGGCTGGCGGGGATCAACGTGAAGCGGGCGATCGTCGTCGCGATGGCGATCAGCGGCGCCTACGCCGGCCTCGCCGGCGGCATCGAGATCCTCGGCGTCCGCGGCCGCCTGATCGACGGCTTCTCGCCCGGCTACGGCTTCGAGGCGATCGCGATCGCCCTCCTCGGCGGTCTCAACCCGATCGGGATCCTGCTCGGCGCGCTGCTCTTCGGCGCCCTCGACGCCGGCTCCGCCGGGCTCCAGACGGCGGCGCCCGGGACGCCGTCCTCGATCGTCCAGGTCTCCGAGTCGCTGACCGTGATCTACCTCCTGATCGCGCTCGGCGCGCGCGACATGTGGATGCGCCGGCGCAGCGCCCGCGCGGCGCTGGCGGAGCGCAGCGGCGAGGCGCCCGCGACCGGGGTCGCCAGTGGGGGACAGGAGGCGCTCGGCTGATGGGCTCGCACGGCTTCGTCACCCTGCTCCTCGTCTCGGCCGTCTCGGTCGGCACGCCGCTGCTCTACACCGCGCTCGGCGAGCTCATCTCCGAGACCACCGGCGTGATCAACATCGAGCTCGAGGGGATGATGCTCTGCGGCGCCTTCTTCGGCATCCTCGGCGCCTACTGGACCCACGGCGTCGTCGGCGGCTTCGTCTGCGCGGCGCTCGGCGGCGCCCTGCTCGCCGCCCTGCACGGGGTGATCTGCTTCGTCTTCCGCGCCAACCAGGTGGTGAGCGGCGTGATCCTCAACATCTTCGCCCTCGGGATCACCTCGTTCCTGCTCTCGACCGTGCTCGCCGAACGGGTCTCGAAATCGATCACCCACCTGGCCGACATCAAGATCCCGCTGCTGTCCTCGATCCCGGCGATCGGGCCCGCCTTCTTCGACCAGGACGTGATGGTCTACGTGGCGCTGCTCTCGGTGCCCGCGATCTGGTGGCTGCTCAACCGCACCTCGCTCGGCCTGGCGATGAAGGCGGCCGGCGAGCGCCCGCAGGCGGCGGAATCGCTCGGCGTCGACGTCGGCCGCACCCGCTGGCTGGCGCTGCTCGCCTGTGGGTGCCTGGCCGGGATCGGCGGCGGCCAGCTGGCGATCGCCGGGATCGGCTTCTTCACCGAAAACATGACCGCCGGGATCGGCTACATCGCCCTGGCGGCGGTGATCTTCGGCCGCTGGCGCGCCTTCGGCGTGCTCGGCGCGGTGCTCTTGTTCGCGATCGCCGACGCCTTCCAGATCCGCGCCGCCGGCCTCGGCGTCCACATCCCGTACCAGTTCCTGGCGATGCTGCCCTACCTCGTGACCCTGGTCGCGCTGGCGGGCCTGCTGCGCCGCTCCAACCCACCGTCGGCGCTTGCCGTCAACTACCACCCCAATGACTGACGACCGAAAGGAATCGATGGAGTCCGTTCACGCCCGCGAGGCGCTGCGACAGCTGGCCCACAAACCCGCCGTGGTGACGATCGACCTTCACCGCGGCCACCTCGACCCCGACGTCGCCACGCTGCCGCTGCCCACCGACGCCGCGGCGGCGCTGGTCGAGCGCACGGTGCCGCTGCTGGACGAGTACCGCGACCTCGGGATCCCGGTGATCCACGTGATCACCGCCTACCGCAACCGCCAGGAGATCCTCGCCAACCGCTACTGGCAGTTCCAGTCCGGCCTCGCCGACAGCCCCCGCAGCGCGATCGCCGAGCACAACCTGGACCACCTCCCAGGGCTGGAGCTGATGCCAGGGATCTGGGACGACCGCGACGAGCTGGTCACGACCAAGAAGCGCTACGACTGCCTCCTCGGGACCGACCTCGAGCTGGTCCTCCGCGCACACGGCTACGACTCGCTCCTCCTCCTCGGCGTCAACACCAACTCCTGCGTGATCGCCACCGCGATCGCCGCCTCGGTCCGCGACTGGGCCGTCTTCGTGGTCGAGGAGGGCGTCGACACGATGCTCGGCCCCGACCTCCACGAGGCCGCCGGCAAGGTGATCAACGCCTCCTTCGGCTGGATGGTGAGCGCGGCCTCGACGCTCGAGGTGCTGCGCGAGCCGACCCCGGCCTGAGCGGGGGACGGAAGGGTTCGGGCCTCGCAAGCTGTCGCCCGGAAGGGTCCAAGCCCCGCAAGCTGGCGCCCGGATTGAGGACGCGCCCCTCTCGCCACGGCCCGGGCAGGCTGTGGCCGTGGCGAGAGGGG
>CALCIA010000157.1 GCA_937907435.1 uncultured Actinomycetes bacterium | reverse complement strand
GATCGGGCCGAGGTGTGGAGGCTCCCCGACCCGATCGTCACGGAAGTCCGACTTCGCGACGTCCCTGTGCCGGCTTTCCCACGAACCCCTCACGTCCTGGGCTCCTCATGGGGGTCACAGCCTGCCAGGACCCCCATGAGGAGCCCAGGACACCCGCACCCCATCTCGGACGGCCGGGGCGGCCGAAACCCCCGCCCGTCCCCGCCCGACCCTCACCCCACCTTCCGATAAATGAGATCGAAGTCCGTACGGAACTCGCCGCCACCCTCCGCCAACTCCCAGCGACCGCGGATCGTCCGCCCGCCGTCCTCAAACCGGCCAATGAAGCGCTGCGCGAAAGGCTCGCCGTCGCGCCAGAGGCGCCACTCGCCGTCGCCGATCGACATCTCGTAGACCCGACAGACGCCGCGGTCGTCGGAGTAGAGCTGGAAGTAGGTGCGCGCGGCTCCGTCGCAGCCGATGATCGAGACGCCGTTCGGCGCCTCCGGCACCTCGACGGTCGAACGCTGAATGAGATGCGCGCGGGAGTCGTGCCATTCGAAGACCGTCCGGGCACCTCCGTCGAGCGGCTCGCCGCCGGGCGGGACCATTTCCACCTTCCACTCGCCGACCAGGGGCTCGAGCTCCCGCAAGGCGGCCTCGGCGGTCGGCTGATCCATATCCCTAGGGTTACCGAAATGGACCTCGGGATCAACGGTCGCGTCGCGCTGGTGATGGGCGCCAGCAAGGGGATCGGTCGCGGGATCGCAGAGGTGCTCGCGCGCGAAGGGGCGAAGGTCGCGGTGGCCAGCCGCAGCCGCGAGCGGCTCGACGCGGTGGTCGAGGAGCTCGGCCCCGACGTGGCCGCTTTTGTCGCCGACGCCGGCGACCTCGAGCGGCTCCGGGAGCTGCCCGGCGAGGTCGAGGCGGCGCTCGGGCCGATCGACATCCTCGTCGCCAACACCGGCGGCCCACCGACGGGCGGCCCGCTCGACAACTCGGTCGAGGAGTGGGAAGCGGCCTACCGCTCGCTGGTGCTCGGCGTGCGGGTGCTGGTCGAAACGGTCCTGCCGGGGATGCGCGAGCGGGGGTGGGGACGGATCGTCAACGTCGGCTCCAACTCGACCGTCGAGCCGGTCCCGACCCTCGCGATCTCCAACTCGGTCCGCCAGGCCACGGTCGGCTTCCTGAAGACGCTCTCGCGCGAGGTCGCCGCCGACGGGATCACCGTCAACACCGTCATCACCGGCAAATTCGCCACCGAGCGACTAGCCGATATCGCCGGTTCGATGGCGAAAGCCGAGCAGGAGGCGCGCAAGACTGTGCCGGCGGGCCGCCTCGGCCTCCCGGAGGAGTTCGGCGACCTCGTCGCCTTCCTGGCGAGCGACCGCGCCGCCTACGTCAACGGGACCACGATCCCGATCGACGGCGGCCTCCTGCGTTCAGTCTGAGCCCTCCGGTCGACGGGCCGAAAACCGGACATATAGGCAGGTTTTCGGCCCGTCGACCGGAGGGGGGGCGCGGGGTCTAGGGCTCGCCGGGGAGCTCCCGCATCGCCGGGTAGATGATCACGTCGCGTAGGGTCTTCGAGCCCGTCATCAGCATCAGGAGGCGGTCGATGCCGAGGCCGCAGCCGCTCGCGGGGGGCATGCCGTATTCGAGGGCGCGGACGAACTCGAGGTCGGTCGGGTGCGGGTCCTCCTCCGCGCCGCTCTCCTGACGTTCGCGCTGGCCGACGAAGCGTTCGCGCTGTTCGACCGGGTCGTTGATGTCGGTCCCGCCGCCGACGATCTCGAGGCCACAGGCGATCCCGTCGAACGCCTCGCACACCTTCGGGTCGTCCGGGTGGTGCTTCACCAGCGGCCAGATGTCGATCGGCAGCACGGTGATGAAGGTCGGCTGGATCAGCTTCGGCTCGATCAGCTTCCCCTGCAGGGTGTCGACGAGGCCCGCCCAGTCGTCGTTCTCCTCGGCGTCGTCGCCGGCCACCTCGGCCAGCTCGTCACGGCTCGCCTTGTAGATGTCGACGCCGGTCTCCTTCAGCAGCTCGTCGCGCAGGACGACCCGCGGCCAGGGCGCCTTGAAGTCGATCTCGACCCCGTCGCGCTCGATCACCGTCGTCCCCATCACCTTCTCGACCACGGTCGAGACGAGGTCCTCCTGGAACTCCATCACGCCGTTCCAGTCCGCCCCGCCGACGAACATCTCGAGCATCGTGAACTCGGGGTTGTGGTTCGGCGACATCCCCTCGTTGCGGAAGAACTTGCCGAACTCGTAGACGTCCTCGAAGCCGCCGACGATCGCCCGCTTCAGGTAGAGCTCGGTCGCCGTGCGCAGGAAGAGATCACGGTCGAGCGCGTTGTGGTGGGTGACGAACGGCCGCGCCGCGGCGCCGCCGGTCAGCCGCTGCAGGATCGGCGTTTCCAGCTCGACCCAGCCGTGCTCGTGCATGTACTCGCGGATCGCGAAGGTCAACTCGGAGCGCTTCTTGAAGATCTCCCGTGACGATTCGTTGGCGATCAGGTCAAGCTCGCGTTGCCGATAGCGGACCTCCGGGTCTTTGATCCCGTGGAAGAGGTCCGGCGGATCTTTCAGCGCCGGCGCCAGCAGCGTGCAGGTCTCGACGCTGACCGCAAGCTCCCCGCGTTTCGTCACATAAAGGACGCCCTCGATCCCGACGATGTCGGCGAGATCCAGCTCTTCGATCCGCTCGAAGGCCTCCTCGCCCAGCTTGTCCCGCCGCGCGTAGGCCTGGATCGTCCCGCTCACGTCGCGGACGTCGAAGAAGACGACCTTGCCGTGGCCGCGCTTGCCGGTCACCCGGCCCATCACCCGGTAGCGATGCTCCGGATGCTCACCCTCCTCGAGCGCCGCCGGATCGTGCGCCGCGAGGATGTCGGCGGCGTGGTCGCGCGGCAGGAAGCTGTGCGGATAGGGATTGACCCCTTCCGCCTTCAGCCTCTCCACCTTGGCGCGGCGGTTCGCCTCGCTCGCGCCCGACGTATCCGCCGAGCGGTCCGACGTCACGGCGCCAGGCCGACCGACACCCGCTCGTTGCCCTCGTAATCGCGCAGCGTCTCCGCCTCGCGCAGCATCTCGCGCATCGCCGGGCCGTGGTGGGTGTCGTGCTCGAGCGCCAGCTTCGTCCCCGACGGCGTTTCTTCGACCAGGCCGCGGATCACGCCGAGGCCGTCGGCGCCGCAGTCACCGGTGATCGCGATCAGCGGCTCGGCGTGGATCTCCGGCGAGCGCTGGTCGATCGTCTCATCGCTGATGTAGGGGAGGTTGGCGATGACGAGGTCGACCGGGCCGAGGTCGTCGGGCAGCCCCTTGGCGACCCGCACGTCGAAGTCGAGCCCCAGCCGATCGGCGTTCTCGCGCGCCGCTTCGACGGCCTCCGGCGAGAGGTCCGAGGCGGTGATCTTCAGGTCGGGACGCTCCGACATCAGCGCCAGCGCGATCGCCCCGGAGCCGGTGCCGACCTCGTGGACGCGGGCGCCCTGCGGCAGCTTCGTCCCCACCTCGACCAGCAGCTCGGTCTCCTTGCGCGGCCACAGCACCCGCGAGTCGACGGCGATCTCCAGTTCGCGGAACGGGGCCCGCCCGAGCACGTAGGCCAGCGGTTCGTGCGCGACCCGCTTCTTGACCTTCTCCTCGATCGCGGCGGCCGCCTCCTCGGAGACGTCGTCGGCGCTGTCGACCGAGAGCTCCGCGGGTTTGACGCCCAGGCCGTCGGCAACGATCGCTTCCGCGTCCTCGCGCGGGGTATCGATCCCCACCGCGGCCAGACGCTCCGCCGCATCGTCCACCAACGCGCTCACGGTGCGCGCCAAAGGTCCCTCGTGCTTCTCAGTTTCTACAGGCGACATCCCCGCCTATCCTCTCGTTGTTGACCGCTCCAAAACTCTTGCGCATGCCATGGTACCGATTTTCCGCTCAGACAGCGGGTTGCAGGGCATCGCGAGACTCATCTGCCGACGGTCGGCCGATGCCGCCGTGGCGACGCACCACGATAGCGATCCACAGCGCTCCGACCGCCAACATCGCCAAAGACTCCAGCTGCGCGGTGGTAAGTCCCAACGAATCGCGCGTGTTTCGACGCAAGAACTCGACCAGGAAGCGCTCCGTCCCCGCGTACATCAGGTACAGCGCGAAGAGGCACCCCGCCCGCACCCGGTCGCGCAGCCGCCAGAGGATCCAGGCGCCGAGACCCATCGCCAGCGTCTCGTAGACCGGCGTCGGCTGCACCGGCACCTTGGTCGGTTCGGTCCCATGCGGGTAGGCCATCGCCCAGGGACCGTCCCAGGGCTTGCCGTAGTCGCCGTCCCCGGAGAGCTGGCAGCCGCAGCGGCCGAGCGCATAACCGAGCGCCAGCGCCGGCGCCGCCACGTCGAGCAGCGTCAGGTTGAGGAAGTCACGCCACCATGCCCAGAGGATCACGAAAAGCGCACCGCCGATCGCGCCGCCGTACCAGACCAGCCCCGAGCCGCTGAAAAGGTGGCCGACGAGGTCCCCCTTCACCTCCGAGTAGTTCTGCACGATGAAGTAGACGCGCGAGCCGACGAGCCCGCCGAGCAGCGCCGCGAACCCCATCTCATAGCCCCAGTCCGGCGGCTTGCCGAGCTCGCCGAAGCGCTTCCACACCAGCGCTCCCGCGGCGAGGAACGCGAGCGCGAAGCAGAGGCCGAAGGTCTGGATCGTGAGCGGGCCGAGGTGGAGCTCCGGGTACATCGCCTCAGCTCCCCCGCCCCGCCATCAACTCAAGAGCAGCTCGAGCAGCGCCTTCTGCGCGTGCAGCCGGTTCTCGGCCTGGTCGAAGACCGCGGACTGCGGACCGTAGAGGACGTCGGCGGTGATCTCGTCGCCGGGGTGCGCGGGCAGGCAGTGCAGGACGATCGCCGAATCCTTGGCCGCGGCGAGGAGGTCGGCGTCGAGCCGGAACGGCGCCAGATCGCGCCGCCGCCGCTCCTCGTCTTCGTCGCCCATGCTGACCCAGACGTCGGCGTAGAGGGCGTCGGCGTCGGCCGCGGCGGCGCGCGGGTCGCCGGTCAGCTTCACCCCGTGGGCCTCCTCCAGCTGGTAGTCGGCGGGCGCGGCGACGACGACTTCGACCCCGGCCAGCTCCCCCAGCACCGCCAGCGACCGCGCCACGTTGTTGCCGTCGCCGACGTAGGCGAGGCGCAGGCCGGCGAGGTCGCCGAAGCGCTCGCGCAGCGTCAGCAGGTCGGCGATCGCCTGGCAGGGGTGGTGCAGCGGGGTGAGCGCGTTGACGACCGGGACGTCGGCCGCGGCGGCCAGCTCGGCGACCCGCTGGTGGGACCCGGAGCGGATCACCACCGCGTCGACCATGCGCGAGAGGACGCGGGCGGTGTCCTCGATCGACTCCCCGCGCGAGAGCTGCATTTCGTCCCCGCGCAGCACCACCGGGTGGGCGCCGAGCTCGAAGACGCCGACGTCGAAGGAGATGCGGGTGCGGGTCGAGGGCCGCTCGAAGACGAGGGCGACGCTGCGCCCGGCGAGCGCCTCGGCGCCGAGGCGCCCGCCCTTGCGCGACGGGTCGCGCCCCTCTTTGAGACCGGCGGCACGGTCGAGCAGGCGCTCCAGCTCGAAGGCGCCCAGCTCTTCGCCGGTGAGGAAGTCTCGCTTTGCCAAGGCGCCGATACTACGGGCGCGATGGAGATCACCGTCCTCTGCTGGAACCTCTTCCACGGCCGCGACTTCCCGCCGGACCCCGGGCTGCGCACCTGGCGTTCGCGTTTCTTGCGCCTCGACGAGTCCAACGACACGCACGTCCAGGTCAACCGCGACCTCAGCGCGGAGTTCGCGACGCTGCTCGGCTCGGCGGCCTGGGACGTGGCGATGCTGCAGGAGTGCCCGCCGCGCTTCGCCGGGCCGCTGGCGCGGGCGAGCGGCGCCGAGTACCACCGCGTCTTCACCTCCCGCAACGAGCTCGGCTTCTGGCGGGCGCTCCTGGCGCGGCAGAACCCGGACCTGATGGCGAGCGGCGAGGGCGGCTCGAACACGACGCTGGTGCGGGTGCCGGGGAAGCTCGGCGGGATCGCCGAGCGGCGCGAGCTGGAGATCCACACGGGCGAGCCCGAGCGGCGGGCGATGGCGTTCACGCGGACCGCCTCGGGCCTCTGCGTCGCCAACCTGCACGCGACCAACGACCGGCCGAAGCTGGCGACCGCGGACGTGCTGCGCGCCGCGCGGGCGGCGAGCGAGTGGGCCGGGGACGCGCCGCTGGTCTTCGGCGGCGACCTGAACCTGCGCCCGGCGGAGGACCCGGAGGTCTTCGAACGCCTCGCCGCCGACTTCGGGCTCAACTCGCCGGCGACCGGGCCGAAGATGATCGACCACGTGCTCGTGCGCGGACTCGAGGTCGTCGCGGCGCCCGCCCAGTGGCCGCCCGAGCGGCGCGAGCTCTCCCTCGACGGCAAGGCCCTGCGCCTCTCCGACCACGCTCCGGTCGAGGCCCGCTTCGCGAAACAGGACCCACCCGTGCTCGCAAATTGAGATATTCGAGACGTGGGTAGAGGTCCCAGACTCGACATCGGTGACAAAGGGGGCGCGTGATGGCTGACGAGAAACCAAAAAAAGCCGCAGCATCCAAATCCAAAAAAGCGAAAGCCAAACCGAAAAAAGCGGCCGCGGGCAAAGCCAAAAAAGCCGCGAAAGCGAAACCGAAAGCCGCGGGCAAAAAATCGACGGCGACGAAAGCCAAAGCCGCGTCGTCGAAATCGAAATCGGCCGCCCTCGACAAAAGCATCTCCCAGCTCAAGGACTCGCTCGAGCACAGCGTCACGCTGAGCCGTGACCGCATCCAGGAAGTTGTCGACGACGCGGTCAAGCGCGGCCGGATGACCCACGGGGACGCCGAGAAGATGATCGGCGAGCTGCTCAAACGCGGCCGCAAACAGACCGACGCGCTGCTCTCCGAGCTGGAGAAACTCGTGCGCCAGGCGCGCAGGAAACTCCCTTAGTGGAGTCCGGGACCCAGACCGACGCGGCGCCGAAGCGGGCGCCGCGCCGCGGCGAGCGGCTCGAGGTGGAGATCGACTCGCTCGCCTTCGGCGGCCGCGGCGTCGCCCGCGCCGACGGCTTCGTCGTCTTCGTCGCGGGCGGGCTGCCGGGCGACCGCGTCCTCGCCGAGGTGACGAAAGGCAAGAAGCGCTTCGCCGAGGCGCGCACGGTGGAGCTGCTGCGCCCCGGCGCCGACCGCCTCCCGGACCGTTGCGTCCACGGCGGCGAGCCCTGCCCCGGAGCGCCATGGCAGGGCCTCGCCTACGAGCGCCAGCTGGCCGAGAAGCAGGCCCAGGTGGAGGACTCGCTGCGGCGGATCGGCGGCCTCGACGGCTTCGAGATGGAGCCGATCGTCCCCGCCCTCGAAGAGTGGCGATATCGCAACAAGCTCGAGTACTCCTTCGGCGAGGGCGCCGTCGGGACCGCCGACGAGGGCGTCTCGCTGGGCTTCCACGCGCGCGGCCGCTGGGACCTGATCGTCGACGTCGACGACTGCAAGCTCGCGAGCGAAGCCGGCAACGCGGCGCGCAACGGGGTGCGCGAATGGGCGCGCCTTGAGGACGTCCCCGCCTACGACGCGCGGGCGCGGCGCGGCATCCTGCGCAACCTCGTCGTCCGCGAGGGGCGGCGGACCGGCCAGATCCAGACCCGCCTCGTGACCACCGCGGCCCGTCTGCCGCGCCCGCCGGTCGACCTCCACACGACGATCGAGGGCGACTCGGGCGGCACCGACGGGCCCACCGGCGCGCTCGGCGAAGAGCGCCTGCACGAGAAGCTCTGCGGCCTCGATTTCGAGATGTCCCACGGCGCCTTCTTCCAGACCAACACCGAGATGGCCGAGCGCCTCTACGCCGTGGCCCAGGAGTTCGCGGGCCTGAGCGGCCGCGAGCGCGTCTTCGACCTCTTCTGCGGCATCGGCACGATCGGCCTCTCGCTGGCCGGCGCGGCGGGCGAGGTCTGGGGCCTCGAGATCGTCCCCGAGGCGATCGAAGACGCCACCCGCAACGCCGAACGCAACGGCATCGAGAACGCCAAGTTCGTCGCCGCCAACGCCCGCACCGGCGTCCGCCCCCTGATCGAGGAGGCCGGCAAGCCCGACGTCGTCATCGTCGACCCACCCCGCGCCGGCCTCTCCCAGAAAATCGTCCGCCGCCTGATCGAGTGCGAGGCCAAACGCATCGTCTACGTCTCCTGCAACCCGACCACCCTGGCCCCGAACGCCGCCCAACTAGAGGAGGCGGGCTACAAGCTCAGCCGCGTCCGCCCGGTCGACATGTTCCCCCAGACCCCCCACATCGAGTGCGTAGCCCTCCTAGAACGCCACACTTCCCCATCACCCCCAAGTTGATGGGCCGAAAACTAGCCCTATAGACGTAATTTTCGGCCCATCAACATCGGGGCGTTGGCGAAGGCGCACGGATCACGCGCTCGCGCCCGTTTAAGGATGGGGACCCGCAAGCTGTCGCCCGGGGATAGGGGACGCGCCCCTCTCGCCACGGCCCGGGCAGGCTGTGGCCGTGGCGAGAGG
>CALCIA010000156.1 GCA_937907435.1 uncultured Actinomycetes bacterium | reverse complement strand
GCCACGGCCACAGCCTGCCCGGGCCGTGGCGAGAGGGGCGCGTCCTTCCCCGGGCCGACAGCTTGCGGGTCCCCGTCCCTACCCCGGGCGACAGCTTGCGGGTCCCCGTCCCTCAGGGGCGCCAGCCTGCGGGCCCTGAGGCCTCCCTGCCAGGAGCAGCACGTCGTTCCGCGCCGGATCCTCCTCCCCCCGTGCAGCGCTCAAGTCCTCGCTGAGTCCTGCCGAAGACCGGGGGGACGCCGATGGTCATCGTCAAGGAAAAAGCCAAAGCGCCGCTCGAGCCGCCGCCGCGGGAACTGTCGGCGATCCGGGTCGTCGTGCTGCTGGTCGTGCTCTGCGCGGTCGGCTTCGGCGTCTGGCAGTTGGCCGGCAAGGAAACCCCGGCGGCCAGCGCCAAATCCGACGCGGTGCCGGTCTACTCCCCTTATGTAGACGTCACCAACACGCCGATCTACCCGTTCCAGCTGCCGTCCTCGAACCCGGTCTCGAGCGTCTACCTGGCCTTTGTCGTCAGCGACGCCGAAGAACCGTGCACGCCCTCGTGGGGCAACTTCTACACGCTGGACGACGCCGAGCAGGGCCTCGACCTCGACGCCCGCACCGCGCAGCTGCGCAGCCAGGGCGGCAGTGTGATGATCTCCTACGGCGGCCAGGCCAACACCGAGCTGGCGGTCGACTGCACCGACCCGCAGCAGCTCCAGCAGGCCTACCTCGAACCGATCGAGCGCTACCACGCGAAGGCGATCGACCTCGATGTCGAGGGCGCCAACCTCGCTGACGCCGCCGCCAACACCCGGCGGGCGAAGGCGATCGCCGCCGTGCAGAAGCAGCGCGCCGCGGAAGGCAAGCCGCTGAAGGTGTGGATGACGCTGCCGGTCGCGACCAGCGGGCTCACCGCCGAAGGGATCGCCGCCGTGCAGGCAATGCTGAAGGCGGGCGTGAAGCTGGAAGGCGTCAACGCGATGACGATGGACTTCGGGCCCGGCGAAGGAGCCGCACACGACATGATCGGGACGATCGAGCGGGCGCTCGTCGCCACTCAGGCGCAGGTGCAGACGCTCTGGCGCGCCGCCGGCCTGCCGAGCAGCGCCTCCGCCGCCTGGGGCCACGTCGGCGTCACTCCGATGATCGGCGTCAACGACGTCACCACCGAGCGCTTCACCACCAAGGACGCGCGCGAACTGGCCGGGTTCGTCAAGCAGCGCGGCATCCCGCGCGTCTCGATCTGGTCGCTGAACCGTGACCAGCAGTGCGGCGGCGCCTTCGCCAAGGTCGGCGAGCTGTCCAACACCTGCAGCGGCGTCGAACAGAAGCCGCTCGAATTCACCCACATCTTCAGCGAGCTGCGCGGGACCAAGACCGCCCATCGCGCCGAGGCCGAAGCCGCCTCAGCGCCGCAGACCCACCCGTCCCCGGAAGCCGACGACCCGGCGAAGAGCCCGTACCCGATCTGGCGCCCGGCGGCCGCCTACGTCGCCGGCTACAAGGTCGTCTGGCAGGGCCAGATCTACCAGGCCGGCTGGTGGAACCAGGGCACCCCGCCCGGCACCGCCGCCGCCGATTCCCCGCGCGGCCCCTGGCAGCCGATCGGCCCGGTGCCGGCCGGCAGCCACGCGCCGAAGCTGGTCAGGCTCGACCAAGGCGACCACCCCGCCTGGTCGCCGGCGAAGGTGTACCACGAAGGCGACCGCGTGACCTTCGAAAAGCTGCCCTACCGGGCCCGCTGGTACACGCAGGGCGAACAGCCGCTGGCCGAACTGCCCTCCGACCCGAGCGTCCCCTGGGAACCGCTCTTCAAGTACCCGGGCGAGCCGAAGACCACGGAACCCACCGGGGCCGAAACGACCGCAGGAGCCGAACGCTGATGAGCCTCTTCCGCCGCAAGCACGACGGACCCCGCCGCCAGTGGGGCGCCGACAGCCACAAGGACCCGATGCCGCAGGTGCCGCGCATCGTCGGCGACTGGACGATGACGATCGGCCGCGCCGCGGTCGTCCTCACCGTCGCCGCCTGGGCGGCGCTCTTCTTCAGCGTCGTCAACGGCCAGGTGATCGAAGGGGTCGTGGGACACGCGAGCCTGGTCGAGACGGTCGGCTTCCTCACCGCCGTCACCCTGCTTGCCGCCTCCGCCACCGCCTACCTCTTCGGCCGGCTCGGCTTCTACTACCGGACCAAAACCGGCCGCCGCACGCCGCGCGCGATGCTCGACGCGTTCTACGCCGAGCGCCGCCCCTCGGTCACCGCGCTGATCCCCTCCTACCAGGAGGAGCCCGGCGTGATCCTGATGACGCTGCTCTCGACCGCGCTGCAGGAGTACCCCGACCTGCGCGTCGTCCTCCTCGTCGACGACCCCCCGAACCCGCGCTACGCCGGCCCGCGCAAGCTGCTCGACAGCGCCGAGGCGCTCCCGGCCGAGGTCGAGCGCCTGCTTTCCGAGCCGCGCCGCCGCTTCGACCGCGCGCTCGAGGCCTTCGAGCGCTCCGTCGACCCGACCCTGCCGACCACCGCGGCCGAGGTCCACGCGATCGCCGCCGAGTACGAGTTCGCCGGCGCCTGGATCCGCTCGCTGTCGGACCGCTACCACGTCTCCGACCACAACGAGGAGTTCTTCGCCAACCACGTGCTCGGCAAACTCTCCGCCGACCTGGCGGTGATCGGCGGCGCCCTGCGCAACGCCGCCGACGACGAGCCGGAGAAGATCGGCGCCGAGCGGATGGCGCAGCTCTACCGCCGCCTCGCCTGGATCTTCCGCTGCGAGGTGTCGAGCTTCCAGCGCAAGCAGTACGCCTCGCTCTCGGCCGAGCCGAACAAGGCGATGAACCTGAACAGCTACATCGGCCTGATGGGCGGCGCCTACCGTGAAGACCGGACCCCGGCCGGCCTCTTCCTGATGCCGTGCGAGGAGCACGAGGCCGACCTCGTCGTGCCGGAAGCCGACTACGTGCTGACGATCGACGCCGACAGCGTGATCATGCCCGAGTACTGCCTGCGCCTCGTCCACCTGATGGAGTGCGAGGAGCACCAGGACGTCGCCGTCGCCCAGTCGCCGTACAGCGCCTTCCCCGGCGCGGCGACGCGGATCGAGCGGATCGCCGGCGCCACCACCGACCTCCAGCACATCATCCACCAGGGGATGACCTACAACAACGCGACCTTCTGGGTCGGCGCCAACGCGGTCCTGCGCAAAGGCGCCCTCGCCGACATCGAGCAGGTCGAATACAAGGGCCCGTTCAAGATCTACCGCTACATCTCCGACCGCACGGTGATCGAGGACACCGAGTCGACGATCGACCTCGCGGCGAGCGGCTGGGCCCTGCACAACTACAACGAGCGGCTCGCCTTCAGCGCCACGCCGCCGGACTTCGGCTCGCTCTGCATCCAGCGTAACCGCTGGGCCAACGGCGGCCTGCTGATCCTGCCGAACCTCTGGCGGGCGGTGCGCGCGCGGCGCAAGCGCGGCGAACGGACCTCGATCGGCGAGCTGCTGCTGCGGCTCAACTACATGGCCTCGACCTTCTGGGCCTCGCTCTTCGTCCTCTGCCTGATGATCATCCCGTTCAACGGGCACCTGGTCTCGCCGCTCACCTACGCGGTCGCGATCCCCTACTTCGTGGTGATGGCGATCGACCTCAAGTACTGCGGCTACAAATACACCGACGCCCTCCGCATCTACGGCTTCAACCTGCTGCTGCTGCCGGTCAACCTGGCGGGCAGCATCAGCTCGATCGTCCAGGCGCTGACCGGCGCCAAGGGCAAATTCATGCGCACGCCGAAGGTCCGCAACCGCACCGTGCCGGCCTTCATGTACGTGACCCTGCCCTACCTCCTGGTCGGTTGGTCGGTCTACACCTTCAAGGTCGCCTACGAACACGACCTCTGGTCGAACGCGGTCTTCGCGGCGATCAACGGCATCCTCGGCTCCTACGCGATCATCGCCTTCATCGGCGTCCGCACCTCCCTCGTCGACATCTGGGTCAACGTCGTCTCCTGGCTCTACAAGCCCCAAGGCCCGAAGAAGATGGCCGCCCGCGCCCCCGCCGCGCTCAAGCCGACCCCGGAGGGCACCGCCAACTGGGAGCTGGTCCTCTACCTCGGCCACGCCGACCGCCGCCGCCGCCCCCGCGAGACCCCGGAAGCGCCGAGCGAGCTCGACCGCGCCCCGCTCACCCTGCCGGTCTCGGCCCCCGAGGTCGACCCGGCTGTGCTCGGCGTCGATTTGGCGCCCGAGAGCAGCTGAGGCCGGCCGCGGCGGGGTCCGGGAGGGACGGGGGACCCGCAAGCTGTCGCCCGGGGAAGGACCCGCCCCTCTCGCCACGGCCCGGGCAGG
>CALCIA010000155.1 GCA_937907435.1 uncultured Actinomycetes bacterium | reverse complement strand
ACACGATCGTCACGTAAGTCCGACTTCGCGACGTCCCTGTGACGCCTCTCCCACGAACGCCTCACGTCCTGGGCTCCTCATGGGGGTCACAGCCTGCCAGGACCCCCATGAGGAGCCCAGGACACCCCCGCGCCACCTCGGACGGCCGGCAGCGCCACGGACCCCCGCCCGGACGGCCGCCCGCGCCCGCAAGCCCCCCAATCAACCGGTCACGCCGCGCGAATCCGATTACTCGCCCACGGCGCTCCCGACTACTGATTAGCGATCCATCGGCAAGGGCTCACCCAGGGCAAAAGCTCTGGCCCGCATGGCCGAATATAGGCAAATGCGTCTGCGCTATTGGATCGGAATCTGTGCGGTACTGGTCGTCGGGACCGGGGCCGTGGTCGGTTCGATCCTCGCCTACAAGCACGACGAACGGGAATTCCACGCCCGCCAGCAGGAAGAGGCCGGGCGGGCCGCGCGCGCGGCGGAGTCGGTGGGCGCGCTCTCGGTGGGCGAGCTTGCCGCGGCCGGCGCCTTCATCAAGGCCGACGGCAACGTGTCCAAGCACGAGTTCGCGGTCATCGGCCAGTCGCTGGTCAACGAAAACGTGCTCCACGCCGCCGCCTTCATCGACGTGGTCCCGCTCGCCGAGCGCGCCGCCTACGAACGGGAGCAGGGCATCCCGATCGTCGAACGCGGTCCCGACGGCAACCTGGTCAAAGCGAAGCGGCGGCCGATCTACTACCCGCTCACCTACGTGGCCTCGAACGCCGAAGGCGCCGCCGGGTCGGCGCTCGGCTTCGACGTCGGCACCGACCCCGCCCGCGCGCCCTACCTGATGAAGGCCGTCGATGACGGGCGCGCCACCGCGACCGGGGTCATCCCGCTGCTGCTCGGCGGCTCCGGCATCAACGTCTACAGGGCGGTCTACCGCGACGGGGCACCGAACGAGACGGTGGCGCAGCGCCGCCGCGCCCTGATCGGCTTCGCCGCCGGCAGCTTCCTGCTGAAGGACCTCGCCCAGACGGCGATCACCACGCTTCCCAACGACGTCACCGCCCAGCTCGACGTCGCCAATCGCACCGTGGTCGGGCCGAAGGGCGAGCTCGAAGACCCGGCCCAGGCGCGGATCCAGATCGCCGACCGCACCTGGGTCCTGGTCGTCCACGACCCCGACCGCCCGGACGTCAGCATCCCGATCCTCTTCGGCGCCGCCGGGCTCGCGATGGCCGCCGTGCTCGGCTCGCTGATCTGGGTCCTGAGCCGCGAGGAGCGGATGCGAAAGCTGCAGCGCGAGGCCGACGAAGACTCGCTCAGTGGCCTGCGGACGCGGCGCCGCTTCGAGCAGGAGGTGCGCGCCGCGATGGCCCGCTCGCGCCGCGACGGCACCACCGGAGCCCTTTTGATGCTCGACCTCGACAACTTCAAGTCGGTCAACGACTCCTACGGGCACCCGGCGGGCGACAAGCTGATCGAGGAGGTCGCCGAGGTACTGCGCCGGCGGACGCGCGAAGGCGACGTGCTGGGACGGCTGGGCGGCGACGAGTTCGCGATCGGCCTGCCGAGCTGCCGGCCCGACGAGGCGAGCGTGGTCGCCGAAGCGATCGTCACCGCGATCCGCGAGCACGCGCCCGCCGACCCGGAGATCGACTCGGTCACCGTCAGCGTCGGCGTAGCCGTCTTCGGCATCGACCCGCTGATGAGCTACGCGACGCTGGTGTCGGAGGCCGACACCGCGATGTACGCGGCCAAGGACGCGGGCGGCGACGACTTCCGCGTCTTCCACCCGGACGCGATCCAGGTCACCGCGCCGGGCCGGAGCTGACGGGCCCGGCGCCCCCCCGGCGAGTTCGCACTTCTCCGCGCATACCGCGGAGAAGTGCGAACTCGTCAGGGGGCGAAGCGCTCAGGGGAGCGAGGCGCGGAGGCGCAGGACGCGCCCGACCGCGGCCGTGAACGGCGCCCGCTCGAGCCCGCCCTTGGCGAGCTGCTTGACCAGCGCCTCGTGGCCGGCGAGGGCGCTCGGCAGGTCGTCGAAGAGCAGCAGGTCGTCGCCGGCGGCGGCGCCGTCCACCGCCGCTTCGCGCTGCCCGCCGAATTCGGCGACCGCGGCGCTGCCGAGGCTGTCGGTGATCGTCACCCCGTGGAAGCCGAGCCGGCCGCGCAGCTCCCCCGTCGCGATCCGCCGCTCGAAGGCGGCCGGGCGGCCCCCGAAGGCCGGGTAGATCGCGGTCGAGAGCATCACCACCTTGCCGCCGGCGTTGATGAAGGCGCGGTAGGGCGCCTCGTCGACGGCGCGCAGCTCCTCCTTCGAGAGGCCGATGCGCTGCGCTTCGAAGTCGGTGTTTTCGCTCGCGGCGCCGAGGCCGGGGAAGTGCTTGGCGCTCGCCGCGACGCCGCCGTCCTGGAGCCCCGTCGCGAACGGCACCGCGGTGGCGGCGACCTGCGCCCGGGTCGCGCCGAAGCCGCGTTCGGTGGCCGCGATCACACCGCCGGGACGGGCGACGTCGAGGACCGGGGCGAGGTCGACGTTGACGCCGAGGCTCCGCAGGTTCGCCGCCGTGGCCCGCCCTTCGCGGCGCGCGAAGCCCGCCCCTTCGGCCCCCATCGTCGCCGCCGAGGCCTCCGGTGCCCCGTCGACCCGCTTCACCTGGCCACCCTCCTGGTCGGTCATCACCAGCAGCGGGAAGCGGCGCAGCTGCCGCGGCCGCGGGACCGCCTGCAGCGCCGCGATCAGCTTCCGTCCCGCGGCGCGGCTCGGGAAGTCGGCTTCGAAGAGGACGACGCCCGCCACCTTCCCCGCGTGGATCGCGCCCCGCAGCGCCGGCGTCAGCCCGGTGCCGCCGAGCCCGACCACGATCCGCTCCCCCGCCAGTTGGGTGGGGGCCAGCCGTTCGGCGAGCGTGGGACGACGGGCCGACCCCGCGCCGCCGCCCCCAGTCGCCTCCTCGCCGCACCCGGCCGCGGTCGTCTTTTGGTCCGGGCACCGGACGGTAGGTCGACCGCCCGGGTCGCGGGAGTCGCCTCCGGAGCCGCCCCCGATCACCGCTCCCGCCGCGAAGCCGAGCGCCGCGAGCGCGCCCAGGGTCGCCAGCGCAAGCCGCCGGCGCCGCGCCTTCGCTCTCTCCATGGGGCCGATGCTAGCCACCGCCGACCTGTGGCTTCCCACAGCCCCGCCCCTCCCCGGACCGCACATATCCGCGTTCCGTCATAGCCTTTCCGATCGCACCCCGGAAAGGACCGCCATGCCCCCTCTGATCACGCAAGCAGAAGCACTCGAGCTCGGCCACCTCACCGAGCCCGCCGACATCGAAGCACTGGTCGAGCGCGCCTGGGAGGTTCGGACCGAGAACTTCGGCGACTCGACCGACATGTGCTCGCTCGTCAACGCCAAGTCCGGCGGCTGCGCCGAGGACTGCGGCTTCTGCGCCCAATCCCGCTTCGCCGACGCCGACACGGTGATGCACGCGATGATGGAGCCGGAGCAGATCCTCGAACACGCGAAGGCCGCCGAGGCCGCCGGCGCGCACCGCTTCTGCATGGTCACCCAGGGGCAGGGACTCTCCAAAAAAGACTTCCAGAAAATCCTCGAAGGCGCCGAACTCGTCGCCGAGAAGACGAACCTGAAGCGCTGCGCCTCGATCGGCCACATGTCGACCGAGCGGGCCAAGGCGCTGAAAGACGCGGGGATCCAGCGGGTCCACCACAACGTCGAGTCGGCGCGCTCCTACTACCCGGAGGTCTCGACCACGGTCCGTTACGAGGGCCGGCTGCGGACGATCCAGGCGGTCAAGGAGGCGGGCCTCGAGACCTGCGTCGGCGGCATCCTCAACCTCGGCGAGACCGAGGAGCAGCGGGTCGAGATGGCCTTCGAGCTCTCCGAGATCAACCCGACCTCGGTGCCGATCAACCTGCTGATCCCAAAGAAGGGGACCAAATTCGGCGAGCGCGAAGTGATGGAGCCGATGGAGGTCGTGAAGTGGATCGCGATCTTCCGGCTGATCATCCCGGGGGCGCTCTTCCGCCTCTGCGGCGGCCGGGTGGAGAACCTCGGCGAGCTGCACGGCCTCGCGGTCAAGGCGGGCCTCAACGGGGTGATGATGGGCAACTTCCTGACCACGCTGGGCGCCGAGCCCGCCGACGACCGGGCGATGTTCGAGGAGCTCGGCCTGAACGTGGCGCGCCAGCCCGACAACGGCTCCAACCCGCGCCCCGACAATCGCTCCGGCTGGCTCGAGGGCGACTCCCCGGCGACGCCGATGGAGGCGCTCATCGACCACCAGGACGAGGCGCCGATGTGGGACCCCTCGACCCAGCTGCGGGTCGTCAAGAAGGACAAGCGGACGCCGAAATACCCGACCGCCGCGGCCTAGGGACGATGGCGTGACCGAGGTCGCGGCCCAACTGGAGGAGCTGCGTGAGCGCGGCCTCCACCGGCGGCTGCGGCTGATCGAAGGGCCGCAGGGCCCGCGCGTCCTGCTCGACGGGCGCGAGGTGCTGCTGCTCTGCTCCAACGATTACCTGGGCCTGGCGGCCGACCCGCGGGTGCGCGAGGCGGCGGCGGAGGCGGCGCTGCGCTGGGGCGCCGGGGCGGGCGCCTCGCGGCTGATCAGCGGCAACATGGCGCCGCACCGTGAGCTGGAGGAGGCGCTGGCCGACTTCAAGGGCTATGAGCGGGCGCTCCTCTTCGGCTCCGGCTACCTGGCGAACACGGGGACGATCGCGGCGCTGGCCGGGCCAGGCGAGGTCGTCTTCTCCGACTCGCTGAACCACGCCTCGATCATCGACGGCTGCCGGCTGGCGCGCGCCGAGACGGCGATCTACCGCCACAACGACGTCCGGCACCTGGAGTCGCTGCTGCGCGGCGCGGCCGGGCGCCCGGCGCTGATCGTCACCGACGGGGTCTTCTCGATGGACGGCGACGTCGCGCCGCTGGCCGAGCTGCTGGAGCTGGCGCGGCGCCACGGGGCGCGGCTGATGGTCGACGAGGCGCACGCGACCGGCGCCGTCGGCCCGGGCGGCCGCGGGACCGTCGCCGCGGCGGGCCTCTCCGGCGAGGTCGACGTGGTGATGGGGACGCTGGGCAAGGCGCTCGGCGCCTATGGGGCCTACGTGTGCGCGAGCGCCGAGACCGTCGATTACCTGGTGAACCGGGCGCGCTCCTTCGTCTTCTCGACCGCGCCGCCGCCGCCGGTCGTCGGCGCCGCGCGGGCGGCGCTCGGCGTGCTCGAGGCCGAGCCCGAGCGGGTCGACCGGCTGATGACGAACGCGCAGGCGCTGCGCGAGGCGCTTGCCGCCGAGGGGCTCTCCGCGGGCGCCTCGACCACCCAGATCGTGCCGATCGAGATCGGCGACGCCGAGCCGACGATGGCGCTCTGCGAGCGGGCGCTGGAGCGCGGCGTCTTCGCCCAGGGCATCCGGCCGCCGACCGTGCCGGAGGGTTCCTCGCGCCTGCGCTTCACGGTGATGGCGACGCACGAGCCGGCCGAGCTCCGCCGCGCCGCCCATGAGGTCGCTGAGGCGGCGCGCGCGATCGGCCTGCTCAAGGCCCCGACGATCGCCGCCTGATGCCGGGCCTCTCGCGCGAGCAGTGGCAGGCGTCGATCACCCTCGACGAGGTCGGCCAGACGAAGCGCGCGAGCGGCGTCTTCGTCACCGGCACCGGCACCGAAATCGGCAAGACGGTGGTCGCCGCCGTGCTGGCGCGCACGCTGGCGAACGACGGCCACAACGTCGCCGTGTTCAAGCCCGCACTGACGGGCATGGACGAGTTCCCGAGCTACGACGAGGCGACGGCGATCGCGGCGGCGGGCGGCGGCGAAGCCGCGATCGACAACCTCCCCGACCACGCGATCCTCCGCGCCGCCGCGCGCTCCACCCAGACCGACGACGAGATCGCTCCCTACCGCTTCGACCCGCCGATGTCGCCCCACCTGGCGGCGGGCCTGGCCGGCGTCGAGATCGACCCGGACCGGGTGATGGCCGCGGCCCGCGCCGCCGCCGACGGCGTCGACGCGATCGTCTGCGAGGGCGCCGGCGGCCTCCTCGTCCCCCTCTCCCCCTCCTGGACCATGCGCTCCTGCGCGGTCGAGCTCGGCTACCCCCTCGTCATCGTCGCCCCACCCGGCCTCGGCACGATCAACCACACCCTCCTCACGGTCGAATCCGCCCGCTCGGTCGGCCTCAAAGTCGCCGCCATCGTCCTCAACCCCTGGCCCGAGTCCCCGACCCCGATCGAATCCGACAACCGCGAGACGATCGCCACCATGAGCGGCTTCCCGGTCCTCACCCTGCCGAAGCTGGACCTCAGCCGCCCCGATACCTGGCCAGAGCTGCGGATCCCTGGCTGAGCGTCGGTTGCCCAGGAGGCATGCGGCCTCTGCAGGCCGGCGCCCGGGAAGGGACGGGGACTTTCGAAGCTGCCGTCTGGGAAGGCTCAGGCCCCGCAAGCTGGCGCCCGGGTAAGGGACGCGCCACTCTCGCCACGGCCCGGGCAGGCTGTGGCCGTGGCGAGAGTGGCGGGTATGAAAAGCATGGAGGGATCCTGACGGGAGCGTCACGGGAGTGCGCCGGGTGTGCGCCGGAAGTGCGGCGGGCCGTCACCGACGGGCGCCGGGGGCCGGTTCCCGAACGGTCAGGGATCTCCCCGGTTGGAAATCCGCGTATGGCGCGGGTTTCCAACCACGCGGATCCCCGGTCGTCCTACCGTGGTTCGAAATCCACGCCACAGGTGGATTTCGAACCACGCGAGCTCCCGGCCGCCGGATCCGTGACGGAGATGCCGGGAACTCCACGCTTCCTCCCGTGTTGTGCAACAGCGACCTACGCGCTGCGTGTTTTGACCCCCCTATAGGGGCCCTAAAACACGCAGCGCGTTTCCGGCCCTCTATTTC
>CALCIA010000154.1 GCA_937907435.1 uncultured Actinomycetes bacterium | reverse complement strand
GATCCGGCCGAGGTGTGGAGGCTCTCCGACCCGATCGTCACGGAAGTCCGACTTCCTCACGTCCCTGTGACGCCTCTCCCACGAAAGCCTCACGTCCTGGGCTCCTCATGGGGGTCACAGCCTGCCAGGACCCCATGAGGAGCCCAGGACCCCCTCGGACGGCCGGCCGCCCCCCGCACCCCCGCCCAATCGGGAACCGACCGCCTTACGCCGCGCTGCGCGTCGTGCCTGCCGCGCGTTCGCGCTGCTGCTGGTCGATCCTCCGGCGGAGGCCGAAGAAGTAATCGGCGCCGCTGATGATGGTCACTGCGACGGCGGCGTAGACGAGGATGTCGACCCAGGCGGGTGAGGGGTTGGTGGCGATCAGGGCGATCACGGCGGCGATCTGGAGGACCGTCTTCGCCTTGCCGAGCCAGGAGGCGGCGATCACGAGGCCGCGCTCGGCGGCGATCGTGCGGAGGATGGTGACGGCGACCTCGCGGGCGATGATCACCATCGCCACCCAGGCTTCGAGGCGGCCGAGCGAGACCAGGGAGACGAGGGCGCCGATGATCAGGAGCTTGTCGGCGAGCGGGTCCATCAGCTTGCCGAAGGTGGTGATCGAGTTGCGCGAGCGGGCGATGTAGCCGTCGAGGCCGTCGGTGAGGGCCGCTGCGGCGAAGACCGCCGCCGCGATGACGTCGCCGTTCGGCATTTCCACCAGCAGCGCGACGACGACCACGGGCACCGCGAGGATGCGCAGCATCGTCAGCGCGTTGGGCAGGTTGAGCGGGAACACCGGCCCCTCAGTCTGACGCAGCGGCGCCCGCCGCGGGCGCGGGGGCCGCGGCTGCAGCGGCCGCATCACGGGCGGCGAAGTACTCCTCGCCCTCGATGCTGATGTGGGGCACCAGGCGGTCAAGCCAACCCGGCATCCACCAGGCCCACTTCCCCATCAGCTCCATCACCGCCGGCACCAGCAGGCAGCGGACGACGGTCGAGTCGATCGCGATCGCCACCGCCAGGCCGACCCCGAACTCCTTCACCACCGGGTCCCCGCTGAGCACGAAGCTGGCGAAGACGCAGACCATGATCCCCGCCGCGGAGGTGATCACCCGGCCGGTGTTGGCGAGCCCTTCGACCACCGCGCGCCGCTCGTCGCCGTACTCGACGTAGTGCTCTTTCATCTGGGTCATGAGGAAGACCTCGTAGTCCATCGAGAGCCCGAAGAGGATCGCGAACATCAATAACGGCACGAAGCTGACGATCGGGATCGAGTGGTCCAACCCGATCAGCGAGGAGCCCCAGCCGAGCTGGAAGACGGCGGTGACCACACCGTAGGAGGCGGCGACCGAGATCAGGTTCATCGCCGCCGCCTTGATCGGCACCAGGATCGAGCGGAAGGCCATCAGCAGGACGAGGAAGCTGAGCCCGACCACGACCGCGATCATCAGCGGCAGCTTTTCGGCGATCTGGTTGGCGAGGTCGATGTAGCCGGCCGTCTGGCCGCCGACGAACGACTGGGCCTTCGTCCCTTCCAACGCCCCCGGGACAACTTCGTCACGAAGGTTTTCCACCAGCGTCACGGTCTTGTCGGCCCACGGCTCCGATTTCGAGATCACCGTGAAAACGGCAACCTTCTTGTCTTCGGAGAGCGTCGGTTCGGTGACCGCGGCGACGTCGGCGGCGCCGCCGATCGCCTTCTGCAGCGTCGGCAGGACTTGCTGCGCTTCTTCGGGCGAGGTGAACTGCGAGGCGATCAGGAGCGGTCCGTTGACGCCGGGGCCGAAGCCCGCGTTCAACCCGTCGTAGGCCTGGCGCGAGGTCGTTTCCTTCGGCAGCGCGCTGATGTCGTTCTGGCCCAGCTGCAGCTGGAAGATCGGCAGCGCCAGGATCGCGAGCACGACCAGCGCCGCGATCGCCGAGCGCCACGGCATCCGCACGATCCGTTCCGCCCAGCTGCGCCAGCCGTGCGGCTCCTTGTCGTCGGGGTGCGTCTTGCCGAGGTGGAAACGCAGGCTGTTGATGTGGGGACCGAGCGCGCCCAGCATCGCGGGCAGGAGCGTCGCCGCCGCGCAGACCGCGATCACCACCGCGACCGCGGCGGTGAAGCCGAGCGTCGTCACCAGCGGGATCCCGGCGACGGCGAGCGAGCAGAGCGCGATCACCACGGTGAAGCCGGCGAAGACGACGGCGCCGCCCGCCGTCGCGGTCGCCCGCGCGATCGACTCGCGCAGCTCCATGCCTTCCTTCAGCTGCAGTTTGTGACGGGTGACGATGAAG
Organism: uncultured Actinomycetes bacterium; assembly: GCA_937907435.1. Taxonomy (GTDB): domain Bacteria; phylum Actinomycetota; class Thermoleophilia; order Solirubrobacterales; family 70-9; genus VAYN01. The sequence continues at coordinate 23,270 of CALCIA010000154.1, read as the reverse complement.
AGCGCGTAGTCGATGCCGACGCCGAGGCCGATCATCGTCGCCAGCGTCGCCGCCACCCCCGGCACCTCGAGCACGTGCTCGAGCAGCTTGATGATCGACAGCGTGCAGATCAGGCCGATCAGCGCGCCGACGATCGGCAGCATCATCGCCGTCGCCGTGCCGAAGGCGAACAGCAGGATGATCACCGCCGCGATCAGGCCGATCAGCTCCGATTTCTCGGTCGACGGCTTGGAGAGCTGGTTGCCGACGTAGCCGCCGATCGAGGCGTTCCCGCCCGCCGCCTCGAACGGCTGCGCCGCGTCGAGCAGCGCCTGCGACTGGTCTTCGGTGATTTCGCCGGGACCGACGCCGAGGACGACCGGGATGTAGCCGATGTTCGGGTGGCTCTGACTCAGCGTCTGCGCGCCCGGCGTGAGCGGGCTCATCGCCGAGTTGACGTCGGGCTCGGCTTCCAGTTTCTTGACGGTTTCTTCGACCGCCTTCGCGTACTTGCCTTCGGTCAGCTTCGCCCCCGCGGGCGCTTCCAGCACCAGCGGGTTCGACCCGTACGCCTGCTCGGGCAGGTTTTCTTCGAGAAGTTCGGTCGCCTGGGTCGAGCCGGTGCCCGGCAGCGTCAGGTTTTCGCTCGTCTTCGAGCCGGAGGCGTTGCTGATCGCAAGAAGCGCGATCGCGAGCACGATCCAGGCGCTGATCACGGGCCAGTGATGGCGCGAGCACCAGCGACCGATCGCGTAGAGGGGCCCGGTCATCGCGGGCAGTATTCCTCAATTAAGGGCTGCCGACCACCGCAAAATTAAGTGTGCTCGATGAGGGTCGACTCTCTATTCGGCGGGCGGCTCGGCGGTGCCGTTCTCGAACGGGGCCGGGACCGAGGCGAGCGGCCCGGCGCCGAGCGCCTGGCGCAGCAGGGTCAGGTGCTGGGCCTGGTTCGCGACCGTCGAGGCGAGCAGCGAGCGCGGCCAGCTCGCTTCCAGCTTGGAGATCGCGCTCAGCTCCTCGTCGACCGTCGCGCTTTCCACTTCGTAGAGGAAGACGAGACGTTCCCGGTCGCTTTCCAGACCGCTCGTGTCGAGCGGCTCCGCGGTCGGTTCGGCGGGGCTCCCGAGGCCGCGCAGCGCCTTCAGCACCGCGTCGACGTGTTCCCCTTCCTGGGCACAGAAGTAGGCCGCCATGCGGGCGAGCCGCGGCGGCAGCTCCCGGCCCACGGCGCCGAAGGCTTCGACCGCCGCTTCCTGGCGGGCCAGGACCTTGTCGAGGAGCTGCGCGTCGGCCTGCGCCTCGGCCGACGGCTGGGGTGCCGCGGCCTCCGTCGCCACGGCGGTCGAAGACCCTCCCCCACCGCAACCAGCGAAGATGCCGGTGATGAGAAGGACTGCAAGCGCCGCGCCGCCCCTGGTGATTCGGTTCGGTGCCATGGATCGACGGCCAACCATATGAGCTCGGCGAAGGCGAGGCGCGCGGCCGCGCTGACGGAGCTCGCGGCCGAGGTCCACGACTGCTTCAAATGCCCGCGCCTGGTCGCCTGGCGCGAGGCCGAGGCCGCCGACCCGCCGAAGCGCTTCCGCGGCCAGGACTACTGGGCGCGCCCGATCAGCGGCTTCGGCGACCCGGAGGCGCGGATCCTGCTCGTCGGCCTCGCCCCCGCCGCCCACGGCGCCAACCGCACCGGCCGCATGTTCACCGGCGACCGCTCCGGCGATTGGCTCTTCGCCGCCATGCACCGGGCCGGGCTCGCCAACCAGCCGACCGCGGTGAGCCGCGACGACGGCCTGCGGCTGCGCGACGCCTACATCGCCGCCGTCGTCCGCTGCGCACCGCCCGCCAACAAGCCGACGCCGGCGGAGCGCGACAACTGCCTCCCTTACCTGGAGCGCGAGCTGGAGATCCTCGACCGCGCCCGCGTCGTCGTCGCGCTCGGCAAATTCGGCTGGGACGGGTTCCTCAAAGCGGCGGCCACGATCGGCATCGCCACCCCGCGCCCGAAGCCGCGCTTCGGCCACGGCGCCGAAGCCCCGCTGGACGACCGCCTCACCCTGCTCGGCTGCTTCCACCCGAGCCAGCAGAACACCTTCACCGGCAAGCTCACGGTGCCGATGATCGATGCCGTCTTCGCCCGCGCGAAGGAGCTCGCCGCGCCTTCTCATTAGGCGTCCTCCCCACTTTTTGAAAAATCTATTGGAGCGCGGGAACGCTCTCCACCTATATGGGAGTCTCCTCCAAAGACCCCGCCGGTGGGCGACGGGGCGTGACGACGGAGGTGTGGCGAATGGCGATGCGGCGACCGCGGATCAAGCGGACCACGGAGTCGTTCAAATCACCGGAAGGCGACGTCTACCTGCGCCGCCCGAGCTCCGAACGCGACGTGAAGATCGAGAAGCCGCGCGAGCTCGACGAACGGCTGCTGGAGGCACTCGACGGCGCCCACACGCTGGAGCAGCTGCACCTCGAGTTCGGCGACGAGTTGGTCGACGACACGATCACCCAGCTGCTGGAGCTCGAGGTGCTCGAGGACGCCGCCGACGACGACCTCATCGACCCCACCGAGTACGCCCGCTTCGACCGCCAGCTGCGCTACTTCTCCGACATCGCCCGCAACGGCCTGGTGCCCTCGGAGTGCCAGCGGCGGCTACGCGAGGCGAAGGTCGCGGTGCTCGGCGTCGGCGGGCTCGGCGGCTGGACCGCGATGGCGCTGGCGACCTGCGGGATCGGCGAGCTGTGGCTGATCGACGGCGACCGGGTCGAGATCTCGAACCTCAACCGCCAGATCCTCTATTCGGTCGCCGACCTCGGGCTGTTGAAGGTGGAGGTCGCGGCGGCGCGCCTGCGCGCCTTCAACCCGGAGGCGAAGATCACGGCGACGGCGCGGCGCCTCGGCAGTGCGGTCGAGATCGCCGACTTCATCGACGGCGCCGACGTGGTCATCGACGCGATCGACTGGCCCGCCTTCGAAGTCGAGGTCTGGTGCAACGAAGCCTGCTTCGAAACCGGGATCCCCTACATCACGATGAGCCACTTCCCGCCGATCGCGCGGGTCGGGCCGCTCTACGTCCCCGGGGTGACCGGCTGTTACGCCTGCCAGACGATCGCCTGGCGGCGCGACTATCCGCTGCTCGACGCGGCGATCGACGCACAACGGGCGAAACCGAGCCCGGCGGCGACGATCGGGCCCGCCTGCGGGCTGATCGGCGGCCAGATCGGGATGGAGATCATGCACCAGCTGACCGGCCTGGCGACCCCCTCCACGCAGGGCGTCGAACACATCTACGACCTGCGGACGATGGAGGTCGAACGCAAAGAAGTCGTCCCGGAGCCCGACTGTCCGGTCTGCGGGAATCTTCCCCACGCGGGCCCGCCGGCGGTGAAGGAGACAGCGGACGGGTAGCTTCGGCGGTGTGAGGCTCCTCGCATTTGCCGTGACCGTGATCTGCGCAGCGCTCCTCGCCGCCGGGTGCGGCGGCGGAGGCTCCGGCGGCTCGAACACGACGGCGCCGCCGGGCGGTGGGACGAACGGCGGCGGCACGCCGAAGAAGGCGACCGCCCCGAACGCCCCGGCGGGCTCCAAGGTCGTCGACTGCAAGGAGAGCGCCGCCACCGTCGAAGGCCTCCGCGCCACCGCGGTCGACTGCGGCACGGCCCGCGCGACGATGCTCCGCTGGGGCCGAGCCGGCGCCTGCGACCTCGCCGCGAACGCCTCCCGCGGCTCCTGCTCGATCGACGGCTTCCGCTGTCAGGCGGTGAGGGTCGACAAGGGCGTCGCCGTCAGCTGCGCCCACCCCGGCAGCGACGTCGCCTTCGTCGCCAAGCGCCAGCCGGCCGGGTAGGTGAGTTCGCAGTTATCCGCGCTATCCGCGGATTTCTGCGAACTCACCGTGGTTGGGCCCGCCTGGGGCCAACCGCCTAGCGCGAGCTCAGCCGTTCGATCACGTGGCCGCGGCCCTCGAAGAAGAGGAGGAACCAGGCGAAGGGGGCGATGCTCGCGTCGAAGAGGGCGATCACGATCGAGCCCAGGAAGACGGCGGCGATGAAGAAGCCGCGGGCCATGTTTTCGCGCTCCGTCTCCGCGTCGATCGTGGTCAGCCCGGCGCGCCGCGCGTCCCAGCTCATCCACTGCCCGATCAGGACGACCGCCGCCAGGTTCGCCGAGTAGACGACGACCGCCGGCAGCTCTCCGCCGTAATCGCCCAGCACCTGGCTGGAGAACGGGATCAGGACGAGGAAGCCGAGGTAGAGCATGTTCAGCGCGATCAGCCGCGAGTCGAACGCCTTCACCTCGCTGAAGAACGAGTGGTGGACGATCCAGAAGCGGGCGATCACGGCGAAGCTGATCGCGTAGGCGAGCAGCGCTTCCCGCTGCTCCCAGAGCGCGTGGGCGAGCTTGTCGTGAGGCAGCCCGGACTTGACCGAGATCCCGAGGACAAGCAGCGTGATCGCGATCGAGAACACCCCGTCGCTGAAGGCGACGATGCGCGAGAACTCGACCTCGTGCTCCTCGCGTTTCCTCACCTTCCGCTCGCGCGCCACCGCGGCATCATCGAGATCGGCGCTGACGGAACCGCCCCGTCAACCGGGATGCGAAAGCCGGGGCGGGGCGGGAGCAGGGTGCCCGCCACCGCCCCGGCCCTCGCGGTGCAGGCCGGCCCGCAGGGGAGGCGCCGGCCTGGCGGGTGCTCGGCGGCACCGTGGCGGTGCTGCACAGCGCACCTGGCGCCGTCTGCCAGGGAGAACAGGACGGCGGCCATCTCGGAAGCTCCTATCCGGCCTTCTGGCGCGTATGGCCTTTGTGTTTCTCGGCGTGCCGGTGCTTGCAACCGTTAGCGATCTTCGGTCGCACGTGCAGGCTCGCTCCGTTCTGTGCGCTGAACAGGGCACTCGCGCGCTGGGTCTTGCGGCAGATGTTTTCGGAGTTGGTCAGCAGGCCGTAGCGCTTGCCACCCTTCATTTCGAGAACGAAGCGCGAGACCGGCGCGTCGGGAACAGCTTCGAAAGTGTTGCGGATGCCCTGGTGCCTGGTGGTGTCGACTTTCCCCTTGAGCAGGATCCGTACCTGGCCGTTGAGTTCGGCGACCAGCGCAGGCAGCTTGTAGCCGAAACCGCCCACCAGATAGACCGGGCCCTTCAGCGGGTCGTCGAGCAGCGGCGTCCACGCTTTTGCGTGCCCGTAAATTGACGTCTTCGGGCAGTTGCCGGCAATGAGCACCGGCCGGGTGCAAACCTTGTCGAGATTGCCCTGGTCGAGGAACTCGGCATGAGGCAGACCGACCTGGGCGCGGGCGATGTTGGCGTAGGTGCCGTGCTTGGGGTAGGTGACGACCGCCTTCAGCGCCGGGTGGCCGGTGCGCTTGGTGGCGCCCTTCAGGCTCAGCTCCAGGTGGGGCTTGAACTGCAGGCCCGCGCAGCCGCCAACCTGGAAGCGGTTCTGGAGCGGCGCGACGTTGCCGGTGGTCGAGATCGCCTGGCCCGAGATCGCCATTGCTTCGCAGCTCGTCGGATTGAGCGTGAAGCCCCCCGGGTGGTCTAGGTTCACGGCGATCGAGCGGACGTCGAGCGGGATGCCTTCGAGGATCGTCGGCAGCGGATCGGTCTTGGCGGTGATCTCGGTCGTTTCGGGGTCGACGAAGAGGGCGGTGCGGACCGTCACCACGCCGAGGTCGAACGGCCCGGCTACCGCGGGGACGATGTTCACCATCGAGATCGGCGCGCCCCTGTAGGGGCCGGCGAGGTAGGCCTTGCCCTGGGCGTAGTAGGGCTGGGAGCCCGCCCCCGCACCCACGGTGACCGTACCGATCTGGCTCGCCACGGGGCAAGAGGGACCGGCCTGCTCCAGGGCGCCGTCGCCGGGCTTGTCGCGCGACTCCGCCTGGGCGATCTGGGCCTCTGAGCAATAGGGGATACCGGCGAGCTTGCCGGTCAGGCCGGGCGGCAGGCTGAGGTTGAGGCTCTGGAGGCGTTGGCTGCCGTCTTCGCGGCTCAGCTTCAGCACGAAGGGGCTGTAGAGGCCGGCGTTGGTGAAGGTGGTGCCTGCTTCGAAGCTCGGCGCGTTGGGCTGCTGGGCTTCGGTCGCCGGGCAGGGGCCGCCGTTCGCCCCGCCTTCGACCGGGAAGGAGTCCCGGTAGGTGACGGGCGGCGTCTGCGGCGCCGACGAGGGCGTCAACACGCTCGTCGTCGTCTTCTGCCCACAGGTCTGCGGGTTGAGCAACGCCGCCTGGGACCCGCCGAAGAAGTGCAGATCCAGTTCGGTGAACGGAAGCTGCGGGTTTTCCGTAAAGGTCGTGGTCAGGCGCCCCGTCGCCTCGTCGGCTTCGACGTGGCCGGCGAGCTTGACGATCGTGCCGGTTTCAGGGTCTTCGATCACGACGTAGATGGCAAGGAGGCTGCGGAAGGGGTTGTCGAACTGCTTCGCCAGATACACCGAGCCGTCGAGGGTGTGTTCGATCAGCGGCGTCGTGACTTCCACGGTGCCGATCTTCGAGGGATTCGGACACTGCGCGGGCTGGCCGTCGAAGCGGATCGGCGTCCCGCCGAGCGGCGACACGAGGCCGATCTGCGCACTGGTGCAGGCGCCGAGTCCGTTGGCGCTCGAGGGGTTGACGACGACGCCTTCGGGCAGCGTGACGGTGGTGTCGCGGAGGGTCGGGTTGGCGAGGCCCTTGGGGTTGGCGAAGCTTTCGCCGGGCAGGTCTTCGTTGTAGGGGAGGTTGAGCTTCGCCTCGTAGCCGGAGGGGGTGTCGGCGCTGCGGACCACGGGCTGCAGCTTCAGCGTCGCCGGCGCCGCTGGGCCACCGAACTGGAGGCTCCCGCACCCTTCAACCGGCGGCGCTTCGGCGACGGCGGTGCTCCAGGCGGGGTCACTCAGGAGGGGCGCGCCATCGGCGTCGAAGGCACCCGGTTCCTGCCAGGAGTCGACCGCGATCGTCGTCAGCACGCCCTTGCCGTCGCAGGCGGTCGGGTCGGTGATAAACGGGCGCTGTTGGATCCCGGCGTCGCAACTGCCGACCGATTCCGGGCCACTATCGACGGTAGTGACTTCCTGCATGCAACCGGGACCTGAGAAGGCGGCTGGGCCGATTGGGCCGAAGCCGCGCCAGGCGTCGTGGCCGGCGGCGGACGGAGTGCCCCAGATGGCGAGCTTGCTGGAGTAGACGGTCGCCAGGCCCGAGGCGTTGCGCACGGTCGCGTCGATCGCATAGTCGCGCGCCGGGTCGAGGCCGAAGTGGATCATGGTGACCAAGGAGGGGTTGCTGATGTGGAAGCCGAGCAGGGCGGGTTCGCCGAAGGCGGGTTCGAGGTTGTAGACCGGGACGGAGAACCAGAGCGCGGGCGCGGGATCCGGCCTCGCACCCCATGGGAAGGCCAGGACGGGCAGGTAGGCGAGCCCGACCACCGCGTCGTTGGGGCAGAAGCCCTGCTGCAAGAGCGCTTCCTGCGAACAGCGAGGCGTCGCGGTCGGGTTGCCGACGAAGCCGGGTGGCAGCTTGACGACGATGTCCTTGGCAGAGCCTTCGGGCAACGAGCCGGTGCCGACCGGGTGGGTCTGGAAGGTGAAGGAGGTGGCGGAGAGGAACGGGTGCCCGCCGGCGCGGACATCGGGCACGGCGCCGATCCCCAGGGGCGCGTATTTCCCGGTGCCTTCACCCGCGAAGGAGCCGGCGAGGAAGCTGCCGGCTTCGATCGGCAGCGCCGCGCGGGCGGCCGCCGGCGCGGTGGACCCGAGCGCGAGGCAGGCGACGCCCGCCAGGAGCGCCCTTGCGATGGCGCGTTTCACTTCGAACCTCCCCGGTCGCCCTTGGCGGGTCGATGGTGAGCACGCGCCCGGTGCCGAGCGGGCTTGCGCCTCGAGACGCAGCGCTTGCCGCGGCGGACCTGGCGCTTGCCACATCGACGGGTATGGGGGCGCTCGTTGCCCTCGCCGGCGAAGGCGGCGCTGGCGGCACCCGGCGCCGCGGGCGGGGAGCCGACGGGGCCGCGGCAGTCGACGCCGCCGCAGGGAGGCGGGGGCGCCGGAGGCGAGGCGAAGCCGCCTCCGACCCTGGCGTCGTAGATGTCGTAGGCATGGTCGGTGTCCTGCGCGCTGAGCTGGGAGGAGCTGAGGAAGTAGACGTCGCTGCCGGTGGGGGAGGTGCCGATCAGAAAGTCGGAGCTCTGACTGCGGCCGGTGGAGATCAGGGAGAGGCGACCGTCACGCCAGGCGTAGAGGTCGTAGATGGCTTCGTTGCTGCGCTGCACCCCTTCGACGTTGGTGGCCTGCGGCAGCAGCTGGTCGGTGGTGGCAAAGACGACCGTGCTGCCGTCGGCGGAAAGGCCGCCGTAGCGTTCGAACGGGATGCCCCTGCTAGGGAGGGCCGCGCCGGTTTCGAAGTTGGTGCCGAAGACGGGGCCGCGCCCGGCGGATCCAGCGGATGTCACGTTGCCGAGGATCGGCAGGCCCACCGGGCTGCAGGAGACGCAGTCGATCTGGCCGGTTGAGGCGTCGTAGCGGTAGAGGGCGCTGGTGCCGCGGTTGTCGTAGCCGCTGAGACGACTCACCGAAGTGAACACCAGAGCCGAGCCGTCATGATCGACGGCTGCTGCGGTTGGGAGCAGCGACGATTCAATCGCTTCGGTGCGAAGCGGCTTGCCTTCAGTGGCTACTGCCAAGCGACCGCCTTTCAAGTTCGTCACATAGGCGATTCCCGCCCCTTGGCGCCACAAGTAGAGGTTTCGGCTGATGACGGAGCCGTTTTGTGAAACGGAGCCGTTTTCTGCGCAGGTACGTCCCTGGCCCGGAACGAGCCGGCCGCAGGCGAGGAAGTAGGCCGCGCGGCCGTCTTCGGCGACGAGCGTCGAGTACGGCGCCAAAAACGAGAGAGCGATGCCGCCGTTCGGGCTGACGCCGGCGCTCACTTCGCCGCCGGGTTGACTCACCGAGAGGCGGGTGAGCTTGCTGCTTGCCGTTTCGTACATGTAGAGGTCGGCGTTGCCGGGCCCTTCGGTCGTCTTTTCGGGGGTCGAGGGATCGTCGTCGGGGAGGGCGGATTCGGTGACGAAGAAGACCCGCGAGAAGTCGGGGGTGGCGCCGACGAAGCTGGCGCCGTAGTCGGGGACCCCGGCGGGCGGCCTGGAGATGTCGATGGACTCACCACCTTCGCCCAGGTAGAGGTCGGAGACGTAGGAGCTGCCCGAGGGGCCGCCGAAATTGCACGCCGCGGGACGGTTGGATTCAGGCGTTGCGGATTTGGGGTCCGGGCTAAGGAAGACGACGCGCGAGCCGTCGACGGAGACACTCTCCCGATGGCTTGCCGACCCGGCCAGGGTCGCCCCGCAGGGGCTGGTCGGAGTGCCGTCGCTGTCGAGCCCGGCGAGGCGCAGGCCGCCGCCCTGGGTCCATTCGTAGAGCTGTCGGGCACCCGCTTCGGTCGTGTCTTCGCCCAGCAGGTGCGCCCTCGTCGCGAAGAGGAGGTGGCTGCCGTCGGGGCTGAGTTCCCAGAATGAAGTGGGAGCTACGACCGCCGCCGCCGAGGGGGGAGCGACCTGCGTGAACACGCCGTTTGCGCCACGGAGCCAGAAGCCCGTCACGGTCTTTTCGCCGGTGGCGAAGTCGACGAGCGTTTCCTGCAACACAACCGTGGATAGATCCGCGGAAGCGGTCTCCAAGATGAATTGGGGTTCCTGCCCGGCGGGCGCGGCCCGGCCGGCCGACTCCACCTGCCAAGCCGAAGGTGCGCCGCGGCGGGACAGGTACCAGTTTTCGCTACCGCCGTCGGGCAGCGGGTTGGGACCGGTTCCGATGTCGGTCCAGGCGACGCCGCCCGGTTCGCTGCCGGGAACGGCGAGCGGGACGAAGTTGGAATGGGTAGCGCTGACGATCGGCGAGGTGATCGCGTCGGCGCCGTGCTTGTCGGCGCTCGTGACCAGCTCGTAGGCACGGCATTCGTGCAGCTCTGAGGACGGAGAGGGCTCGAGGCGCAGCGAGGAGTTCGGGCAGCTCGCTCCTTCGGGCGCGGGCGGGTAGGTGAAGAGCGAGAGCACGCCGCCATCGGCGGTGCCGGCGACGTTGGTGGCGAGAAGGCGGTAGCGATAGGCCGCTTCGGGCTGAAGGCCGGAAGCGGCAGCGCTGACTTCGACCGCGGCCCCGCCCGAGCCGGGTGCCGGCACACAGGGAGCTTCCTGATCCGGGGCGGCGCTCGCGAATCCGCCGGCTTCGAACTGGACGAGCGGGACAAGCTGGAAGCGGCAGGCGATGACCGCGGAGTTGCGTGGGTTGACGGTGCCGGTCAGGGTCGCCGTGGTGGCACCGACGCCGGATGGAGGCCCGGTGGTCACCGTGGGGACGCCGGCCGGCGTGGTGAAGGTCTCCACACCGGTTTCCGGTTCCCCGCCGATGCTCTTGGCCACGAGCCGGACCTCGTACTCGGTATTGGGTTCCAGTTCGCCGGCCGTGACCGAGACCGAGACGAACGAGGTGCCGTTGCCCGCGTCGCCTTCCGGGCTGGGAACCTTGGTCCAGGTCGAGGCGCCGAGAGTACGGTATTCGAACCGCCACCTCGTGGCGCCGCCTTCGGCGTTGACTTCGCCGGAGAAGCAGGCTTCGGTCGCGGTCGGGGCGCTCGTGCATGGCGCGCTCGGCGGTTCGACCGGGTTGATCTTGACTATGGGCGCCGCGGCGGCGGGTTCGAAGGTGGCTTCGAGAGTGAGCGGTTCGACGAAGAGAAAGCCCGTTTCACAGGGATTGGTGGTCCCCGTACAGGTCCCTTCGACGCCGGTGGAGCTTTTCTTCGTCCAGCCCGCGAAGGTGGAGCCAGGGCCAGCGGTGACGGTCAGCGCCGCCCCGAATCCATAGGGGTGGCTGCAGGCACCGGCCTCTTCGCCGACGATGTTGCTGCAGTTGATGAAGCCGTCTTCACTGGCGACCTTGCCGGTGCCCGTGCCGCCGAGTTCGATCTTCAGTTCTTCGGCCGCCGCATCGGCCGCAGGCGGAAGCAAGAAGATCAGGACGAAAGCGAACGCAACTCGTGCCCATATGCGTCGCATGTTTCGCTGGGGTCGCCTCCGGCTCACTGCTTCCTCCTCGGCTCGCTTCCTGGTAAGCCAGCCCAAGCTAGATCGTCCGGCTATGGCGCGATAGCAGCGTTTTCTGGTTGGCCCACCGAGCCGGCCAAGGCTCATCGGCGAGGCCCGGTGTGACGGTAGTTCCGACATTGGGGGACCAGATATCCGGGTGCACACAGCGTACGAGCGCGCCAACGGCGCTCGAACGAGCGTGAGTACGCAGCGAGGGCCCCTTCCCCACTCCGTTCTTCGAGCAGGCTTCGGACCTGGGCCCTCACCACCTTCAGCGGTTGGATCGTCCGTGGGCTGCCGCCGGTGACCTTGAAGAGGTAGTACACGGGATGCTGGGGTGCCGCGCGGGGCCTGGCCCTCACCGGGCCGACCAGCCGCCCCGAAGGGGCCGAGAAGGCCGCATGGACGACGGGTGCCGGCGCGATCCGGGGCACGACGGCGTAGGAGCCGCCAGTCACCGCCGAGGAGTCGGTCGACCACCGCTTGGCGACCGGGGCCCAGCCCTCGCCGCGTCGCAGCGCGGCCCGCGCACGGAGCACCTTCTTGCGACTCCGGTTGACCACCATCACGGTCTGGCGGACGGGCGGGAGCATGAAGGAGGATCTATGCCCTTTGTAATAGCGCTCGATCTGCGTGGACGTCGGGCTCGCGCCTACGCTGCTGTGGCGCTCGCGCAGGGCTTCTGAGGCGATTTCCACCTTCGCCTGGAACCTGCGCTCGGCAGGAGGCGCAGCATTCCCATGCGCCCCGCCCGCAGAGACCCGGCTTGCGACGAGCTTGCGGACGGCCGCCTGATCGATGCCCTCGGCTTCCGCCTCCTGCACCGCCCAGCGGGCTTCGATCAGGTACGAGAGCGCCTTGCGTTGTCGTGCCTGTCCCGGTGGCACTCCGCGGCCCGCGATCGCTTCCCACCGATGGAGGCTCGCAAGGCTGATCGGAACGGTGCCGACGATCCCCGCACTGCCGTCGGGCACGCGCGCGGGCCTCGGATTGCCGCCAGGGTCGGTGCTGCCGCAGCCGACGAGCCCGATCGCCAACAAGCAAGAGACCGCCACCAGGGCGCGCCGGAGGCCGTGAAATCCAGATGCGCGGCGCAAGAAGGCGATCTTCCTCATGGCCACATCGCCCCGGTCATCCTCAGTCGTGCCAGATGGACCCGGTCAGCGGCGTCCAGTTGGGTGGCGTGGTCGGGAACACGACATTGTTCGAGGAGACGAAGCAGATGAAGGCGTTGCCTCCCGCTCCGTTGTCGATCTGCGAGGTGAATTTCACCCCACCCGCTTCGGTCGTGACCCCGGGCTGGGCGACGTCGAGCTTGACGCCACCGGCCGCGCAGTTGGCGCCCGGTTGCTCATAGCTGCCGACCAACGTCCCGGCCACCGTAAGACCCAATGCCGAGTAGAACAGGTGGGCGTTTTCGATCGTCACCCGTCCCGCGCTCGCCCCGCACACCGGTTTTTTTTCGGCGTTCAGCGCGTTGCTGTAGATGACGACCGGCCACGCCGCGAACCTCGTCGGCGAGGTCCCGGCATATACCGGTGACGGGGTCGAGTTCTGGATGTCGGCGAACGTGACCCAACCCTCCGAGTCGTTGCACACGGTGGTGCTCGTCACCGGGTTGTTCAGCAGGTCGATCCCGAAATAGGCATAGTTCGCCGGATTCGTGTTTGAGAATTTTTCTTTTTCCCCTTCGAACGCGCGGAGGCGCAACGTGCTCTGGGTGTTGGTGGCGAGGATGTTGGCTCCGTACCCCTTGAACGCAGGGGCGTTGTCGAAGTCGTCGCGGATCTTCGCTCCGGCTCCGCCTCCTGAGCAGAGGACGTTGGCCGTACATGCCACCGCTGACGCCGAGCTCGCCGCGATCGCCATCGTCACCGCCGCCACGAGGGCGACGAGCAACGCGATGTTCGTTGGTTTCTTGACCGACATGGATTCTTCAGAGGCACGACGGGGCCGGCCCTAAACTCGGGCCGGCCCCGCGTGCCGAGGCAAGAAGGTCATCCTCCTCATGACCAGATCGCCCCGGTCGTCCTCAGTCGTGCCAGACGGACCCGGTCAACGGCGTCCAGGTAGGCGCCGTGGTCGGGAACACGACATTGTTCGAGGAGACGAAGCAGATGAAGGCGTTGGCCCCCGCTCCGTTGTCGATCTGTGAGGTGAATTTGACGCCGCCAGCTTCGGCCGTGACCCCGGGCTGGGCGATGTCGAGTTTGACGCCACCGGCCGCGCAGTTGGCGCCCGGTTGCTCATAGCTGCCGACGAAAGTCCCGGCCGCCGTGGCGCCAAGTGCCGAGAAGAACAGGTGGGCGTTTTCGATCGTCACCCGTCCTGCGTTCGCCCCGCACACCGGTTTTTTTTCGGCGTTCAGCGCGTTGCTGTAGATCACGACCGGCCACGCCGCGAACCTCGTCGGCGAGGTCCCGGCATATACCGGTGACGGGGTCGAGTTCTGGATGTCGGCGAACGTGACCCAACCCTCCGAGTCGTTGCACACGGTGGTGCTCGTCACCGGGTTGTTCAGCAGGTCGATCCCGAAATAGGCATAGTTCGCCGGATTCGTGTTTGAGAATTTTTCTTTTTCCCCTTCGAACGCGCGGAGGCGCAACGTGCTCTGGGTGTTGGTGGCGAGGATGTTGGCTCCGTACCCCTTGAACGCAGGGGCGTTGTCGAAGTCGTCGCGGATCTTCGCTCCGGCTCCGCCTCCTGAGCAGAGGATGTTGCCCGTACACGCCACCGCACCGGCGGATGGCACGGATATCGCCATCGCGGCAATTAGCGCCGCCGGCACGACGGCCGCCAGCATCATCGTCCGCAACCGTGAACCTGGCCTGCTGGCCTTTGATTTGGACGGCGAGAACAAACTCGCCAACTTCGCTTCGAGGTAGTGCATCCGGTAACCTCCAGAGATGGGTCCGTGTGGACCCGGTTTGGTTATGCGGCCAGGAACTTCCCGGGCCGGCCCCGTGGATGGAAGTCGCCGTTGCCCTTGCTGAGTACACGGCGGCTCCGTCTCCGGGAGCATCGAATTGGATAGCACGTCCTACCGTGCCCTGCATGGCGAGTTTGCGGACAAAAGCTCTCAAGATGCCGTGTGAGGTCCACGAGCTTGCCGGTATCTCTCGGTCGATGTAGGTCAGCGATGCGATCCACCCTTTTGGGGGATTGCCGCGACGGTCCGTTGAGTTGCCGGTATTTGTTTTGTCGCAATTTGCGTGAGATTTCTGTTTGGCTCATCCGTCCGTCCAGTCGCCTGCGCATGGTTGCTCAGAGCGCCAGGGCAGCGACCAAGCCGGCGAGCAGCGCCTCGGCAAGGGCGATCTCACCGTCGATTCCGAGTCCGCCGGCCGCCGCGCCGCAAAGCGCCTCGCACCAGGCGAGCGGCGTTCCCTGAACCCGGGCATCGGGCTTTCCGGCGGCGTCGAACTCCACGATGGAGATGCTCCCGGCGGCGGCGGAGACCTCCACGTCAGACCAGCCGCGCATGCCGCCGGCCGGCGGCACGACGTGCAGCTCGACCCTGCCGCTGACCGTCGGCCCGAGCGCGACGAACGGGGCGCTCAGGCGGATGAGGCCGGCGAGATCGCCGGCCATCCGCGGAGCGCCGTGCGGCGTCCAACGCCAGCGCCAACCGGCCGAGCGCAGAAGAGCCCGGCGCAACTGCGCCATCAACCCGGTCACCTCGTGCAGCGAGGCGCCGCGCCGGCCGCCGCCGCGCTCGTGGGCCAGGCCGACGGCGCGCAGCGCGGCCAGATCGCGCACCAGCGCGGCGTGGGTGAGACCCGGGACGAGTCGCAGCAACTCGGTGAAAGTCCGCGGGCCGTCGATCAGGGCGCGCAGGATCAAGCGACGACGGCGCTCCGCGATCACCTCGATGAGCCGCGACCCCAAGCCGTGCCTGGCGGCGACCACTTCGATCTCGGCCATGATCAGCGCTAGCTCGAGCCCGGCCTCGGTCAGGGCGCACCCGGTCGCGCGCCGGTCCCCGGCGAGCGGGTGCCGGCAGAGGAGCCCCATCCTCTCCAGCGCTTCGAGGCGGTGGCGCATGGTGCGCTCGGCGACACCGCGGCGCGCCTGCAGTTCGGCGAGCGACAGCGGTCCCTCCCGCAGCTCGCGCAACAGCCCGCGGGCCGGCTCCTGGGCGAGCAGCGCGAAGTAGCCGCCGCCGTCCTCGGGCGGGCGATCGCGGCGCGGATCCCCCACCGGACTCAGCGGCCCTCCGGAGGCCCGCCCGGCCGGATCGGTCTAACCACCCCTCTTCCGTGCAGCAGCGCCATCTCCCAACCTGCCTATTCCTCGTACCGAGATAAGTAGCGGAGAATACCAGACTAGTGAACCTACCTACACCTATCAATCGCACTGAAAGAACACCGACTAAACTACTTAGTAATGAGGAGTGACAAATACGAGGCGGTGGACAGCGTCAAGACCCCGTGGGGCGAGGTCGCCGAGCTGCGCGGCCGCCGACTCTCCCCCGGCCCGCAGCCGCGCGGGGCGGAGGCCACCAGGCGCCACCAGAGCGAACGGCTCTACGGCGCGGTGGTCGCGCTGGCCGCCGAGCAGGGCTACTCGAAGACGAGCCTTCGCGACCTGGCGCGCACCTCGGGCGTCACCGAGGTCAACTTCTACAAGTGCTTCCGCAGCAAGGACGAATGCTTCCTGGCGGCGGTCGACGAGCTCTACGGCACCAGCATCCGGATGGTGGAGGCTGGCTACGCGGGCGAGCGCGATTGGAGGCAACGGGTGCGCGCCGCGATCGGCGCGCTGATCGAGTTGATCGTCTCCCAACCGGCGGCAGCGCAGGTGTGCGTCGTCAACGTCTACGAAGCCGGGGCACCGGGCAGCGCGCGGGTCGAGCGGGCGTTGGCGCAGTTCGAGCGGCTGCTCGCGCGCAGCTTCGCGGCCTCGCCCGGCCGGGCGCTCCCCGGCGCGATCGTCGCCGCGCTCATCGCCGGAGTGCAGATGGTGATCCACAACCGCCTGCAGCGCGGCGACGTGGAGGTGCTGCCCGTCCTCGGCCCGGCGCTCGCCGACTGGGTGCTGAGCTACGCGGCGCCGCCGCCGGCCTTGCCCGTCCCTCCGGCGGCGCCCGACCGCCAGCGTAGGGCTGCAGCGCCCGCGGAGGTCCCCATGGAGGAGCGGCTGCTGCACGCGGTCGCCGAGGTCTGCGCAAACGAGGGCGTATCGCGTCTGACCGGCCAGGCGATCGTCGCCACGGCGCGGACCTCGCTGCGAGCGCTCTACCAGCACTTCCCCGGAGGCCCCGAAGAGGCCTTCCTGTTCGCCACCGAGGAGATCGTCGGGCGCTGCGTCGCCGTCTCCCGCGCTGCCTACGGGACGGCGAGGAGCTGGCCGGCCCAGATGAATGCCGTCAACCGCGAGCTGTTCGGCTACCTCGCCTCCGAGCCGGCCTTTGCAGCGACCGTGCTGGTCGAGGTGCTGGCAGCAGGCCCGAAAGCCTTGGCGCTGCGCGATCGGGTCCTGGCGCCGTTCGGCGAGCTTTTCGAGGGCGGCGAAGCGCTGGCACCCGAGGTTCCCGAAGTCGTCCGCGAGGCGATCGTCTTCTCCGTCTACTCGCTGGTCAGCCGTGAGATTGCCGAACGCGGGGTCGCGGGCGTGCCGGGGCTTGTCCCCACCGCCACCTACATGGAGCTGACGCCCTACCTCGGGGCGGCGGGCGCCGCAGCTGCCGCAGGGCGACTCGCCGAAGCGGCAGCAATCGCGGAGGGGCGACCCACAGCAAGATGATCGAGGGCGCCGATCTCCGCCCGGATCGCCTCCACGGCCGCCTCGGCGCCGACGATCGGCGCCAGCGCCAGATAAGCCGCGTGGGGCCAGAGCGAGGGCAGCATGAGGGCGCGGTCGTGGACGACGTGGCGATGGGCGATGCTCCAGACCGAGCCGACGATCGCCTCGGCGACCAGCGCGCTCGGCTTGGCGCCCTGCGGCGCCTGGCGCGCGAGGAGCGCCGCGAAGGAGCGCATCAGCTCGGCTCGGCGCTGGGTTCCAGAGGGACCGGCCGCGTAGACCGCGACGAAGGCGGCGCGGGCGAATGTCGGGTCTTCGGCGATCTGGCAGAGCAGGGCGCGGACCGAGCGGCAGAGCGCCCGCGGCCAGTCCGGCGCGCCTTCGCTCTCGCGCAGGGCGCGCGCCACGGCCTCGACGCTCATCAGTTCGAGCGAGGCGAAGAAGCAGTCGTTCACGGTCGGGAAATGCGCCGCGAAGGCGTCGGCGTGGACTTCGGCGCGGTGGGTGATCTGGCCGGGGGTGAGGCCCGGCAGCCCGCCGCCGGCGGCCAGCCCGGCGACCGCGCGAAGGAGCCTCGTCCGCTCGTCGTCCTTGGGGCGGGACCGACTGGCGCGGGCCGGGGCCGGCACGGGTGCCCGCCGTGGCAGCGCCTCGACCGCCGGGTCGCGGTAGGTGAGCATCCATTCGAAAAGCTCCTGCCCGGAGCCCTTGATCGCTGTCGGGCGGCCGCGCAGGAGGCGGCTGCGGGTGACGAACCAGATGCCGCCGACCAGGCTGAGCAGCAGCGACTGGGGCATAGCCACCTCCTCGGGCGCCTGGGCAAAGCTCTGGGAGACCATCCGGGCGAAGACCGCTTCGGCGTGCTCGACCCGTTCGCGAGCCGCAGGCCCCGCGGCCAACACGTCGAGCAGCGCGAGGCGGGTCGGCTTCGGTCGCTCGATGATCTCCGCGGTGAAGGCTTCGAAGGCGCGGCAGAGCCCGGCGCTCCAGTCGCGCTCGGTTACGTCGCCGGCCCGGTAGGCCGCCTGAATCCGCCCCATCCCCTCATACACCACCTGGTCGTAAGTGGCGAGGAAGTAGGCCTCCTTGCTCGGGAAGTGCTCATAGATCGTCCTCGCGCTGACCCCGGCGAGCGTCCGCAGGCGGCGGGTCGTGATCCCGGTGTAGCCGTACTCGGCGACCCCCTCGATCATCGCCCCGTGCAGGCGCGCCCGCTGGTCGGCGCGCACCGCCTCGCGATCGGCGCCCGGCCGTGCCTTGAGCTGCGGATAGAGCGGCTCCCGACGACCGGCCGGCGCCGCTTTGTCCTGCCTATCCGCACGTTTATTCGGCGCGGCGGTTCCCTGCCCCGCGCCCCGCGACGTTGGCTTGTTCAAGTTCCCCTCTCCCTGGTCCCGGGCACCCATGCCCTCGACGTCGGCCCGATCATACTTCGTTCTTTCTGTAAGTGTGACGAATCTGTGACAGGCAGCGTGGAGGCATGCCGCGCGCCAAATACGAGGAGCCCCCGGCCGCGCTCGTCTGCCTGGGCCAGGCGTTGCGCGAGCTGCGCGAAGCCAAGGGGCTGAAACAGATCGAGGTCGCCACCGCCGCGGGGATCACCGAGAGCCAGGTCTCCGACATCGAGCGAAGCAAGAACAACCCCGGCTGGCTGCTGGTCATGCAACTGCTCGGAGATGGCCTGGGGCTGAGTCTCGCTGACCTCGCCGCGGCATACGAGCGTGCGGTCGAGAAGGCCCCGGGCGAGGGAGGCGCATAGCCCCGAAGGCGCTTGGAGGACGCCGATCATCCGTGCGTTCTGCGGCATGCAGCTAATCCCTGATTCCCTGTTCATCCCACTCCCGTTCCCAACGGGCACCTACAACCGTAACGCCTCGCAGCCGCCCTTGCTTGTGCTCGGTCCCTGAGCGGCGAGACCGACGGTGCGCCCCCACGGCTCCAACTGGGTGACGCCCGCCGACTCGGCCTGTGAATTGCCTTGAGTTTCAGCCCTCTCCCGGCCTGCCCTAAGCGAGTCGATCCTTGGCTTAGAATGGGCGACCGCGCCGGCGTAGCTCAGTTGGTAGAGCACTTCATTCGTAATGAAGGGGTCATCGGTTCAAGTCCGATCGTCGGCTCTCCCCCGCCCTTCATGAATGACCCGTCGGCTCCCCTGCTCCGCAACGGCCACCTCGACGATGTCGAGGCGGCGCTCGACCTGTGGCGCCGGGCGGAGGCCTCGCCGTCGAGCACCGAATCGGTCGAGGATCTGCGCGGGCTGCTGGAGCGCGACCCGGAGGCGCTGATCGTCGCCGAGGCGGGCGGGGTGATCGTCGGCACGCTGATCGTCGGCTGGGACGGCTGGCGCGCGACCTTCTACCGGCTCGCCGTCGACCCCGCCCACCGGCGCAACGGGCTCGCCACCGCCCTGGTGCGGGCCGGCGAGGAGCGCCTGGGAGCGCTCGGCGCCCACCGGCTCAACGCGATCGCCGAATCCCACAAGGAGGGCGCGATGGCCTTCTGGGCCTCGGTCGGGTACGAGCTCCAGACCAGCCGCAGCCGCTTCGTCAAGAACCTGCCATAGGGCGCCGCGCCGGCGCTCAGACCTGGCAGCGCCCGCACCACCAGGTGGTGCGGTTGGCGTCGCCCTGTCCGCGATGGCGGACGGTGCCGCGGCAGCGGGAGCAGGGACCGCGGTGCTTGTAGACGTGGAAGCGGTGGCGGTCGCCGAGCTCGACCGCGGCGAGCATCTGCTCGCGGGCGGCCTGGAGGACCGCGCGGAGGTCGTCGTCGCTCACCTCGACGAGCTTGTGCCAGGGGTCGATGCGGGCGGCCCAGCACGCCTCGCTCTTGAAGATGTTGCCGATGCCGGCGGTGAGGTGCTGGTCGAGGAGCGCGTCGCCGAGGGTGCGGGACTGGCCGGCAGCGCGAAACCTGGCGAGGATCCGGTCGAGGTCGAGATCCTCGGCGAGGATGTCGGGGCCGAGGCGGGCGAGCTGGGGGTCGATCGCGACGCGGCTCGCGCGCAGGACCCGGAGGGTCGGGCCGCCGAACTGGACCGCGTCGGCGCGCTCGCCGCCGAGCACCGCCCAGGCCGAGGAGCGCGGCCGATGCCAGCGCGCGCCGCGCTCGTAGACGTGCCAGCCGCCGCTCATCCCCAGGTGGCTGTGGAGGACGAGGTCGCCGAAGTCGAAGGGGAGGTGCTTGCCGTGCGCGTCGACCCCCGCCAGGGTGCGGCCGTCGAGGCGCTCGATCCCGGCGGCCCGGCCGCGCGGGTTGGGCGCGCTGACGGCGACCGCCTGGCCGGCCAGCGCGTCGGCGAGCCGGCGCTTCGCGCGCAGGATCGTGTCGCCCTCGGCCATGTCCCCATGATTACCGGCGGACGCCTCCGGCCCGCCTCGCTCGCGCGGCGCGGCCGGGCCGACTAGGTTTGCGGGATGCGCCGCCGCCGCAAGCCCGACCCGCTCGCCCGCGCCGCCGTGCTCGGGATCGCCGGCGGGCGGATCGCGCTCGGAGCCGGCGCGCTGCTCGCCACGCGGCCCGCGCTGAGGATCCTCGGCTTCGACGCGTCCGACACTTCGGCCCGCGCCCTCACCCGGATCACCGGCGGACGCGACATCGCGCTCGGCCTCCTCACCCTCGCCGTCCGCGACGACCGGGCGCGGCTGTGCGAGACCGCCGCGGTGGCGGCCGCGGTCGACCTTGGCGACGCGATCAGCTTCGGCATCGCCGGCCGTGACCCCGCCGCGGGCCGCGCCTCCGTCCAGGGCATCCTCTCCGGCGGCGCCGCGGCCGTCGTCGGCGCCTGGGCCGTCCGTCGCCTCGGCTGACCGTCTGCATTTACCCCTCGCCGGCGGGGGTAATTGCAGGCGATGACCGTCAGGCCAGGTCCATCTCCAGCTGCGGCTTCGCCCGCAGGCGCTCGATCGCCTCGGCGTAGGCGCCGTGCAAGGTGCTTCGGGCGCCGACGCCGCGGACGCCGTAGGCCTCCTCCATCGCCCGCGCCAGCGTCGTCTTGAAGGTCCGCCCGTGCCAGGCGTGCGCCTCGCGGGCGCGGCCGACGTGCAGGTGGACGAGCTCGTGGAGCAGCGTCTCCAGCACGTCGCCGGGGCGGATCCCTGGGTACGCCGTCACCTGCAGGCGGTGTTCGGCGGGAACCGCGAAGCCGACCCGGTTCGGCCGCGTGCTCGCCCGCCGCACCTTCAGCTCCGGGCGCCTCTTCGTCAGCGGGCCGTCGGCGAAGGCCGGCAGCCCGCGCAGCCGCTCGAGCTCGAGATCGAGCCGGATCCCGGCGACCGTGAAGTAGGCGGGCGGCCGCCTTGCCGGGGCCGTCCGCTTGACCGGCGACGGCGCGCGCTCCGGCGGCTGCCGCTTCCCCGCCGGGGACTCCTTCCCCGCCGGCCGCCGCTTCGTCCGCCTCAGTCGCACCGGCGCTACGCGGTGCCGCCCCCGGCGGTCGGGCCCTCGTCGCTGCCGCCGCCGTCGCCGTTGCCGCCGGCGCGGAAGCCAGTCGGGTTCGGGGTGAAGTCGTGGGACTCGATCACCCGGTCGATCAACCCGTACTCCCGCGCTTCGTCGGGCTTGAAGAATTTGTCGCGTTCCATGTCGAGGGAGATCTTGTCGATCGTCTGGCCCGTGTGCTCGACGTAGATCTGGTTCAGGCGGTCGCGCAGCTCGAGCACCTCGCGGGCGTGGATCTCGATGTCGGAGGCCTGACCTTCGAAGCCGCTCGAGGGCTGGTGGATGAGGATGCGGCTGTTCGGCAGCGCCATCCGCTTGCCTTTCGCCCCACCGGTGAGGATCAGCGACCCTGCCGACATCGCGATCCCGTAACAGATCGTCTGCACGTCGGGCTTGATGAACTGCATCGTGTCGTAGATCGCCAGGCCCGCGTAGGCGGAGCCGCCGGGCGAGTTGATGTAGAGGCTGACGTCCTTGTCGGGATCGTCGGCCTCCAGGTGCAGCAGCTGGGCGATGATCAGGTTGGCCAGATCCTCGGTGACGGGCTCGCCGAGGAAGATGATCCGCTGCGAGAGCAGGCGGCTGTAGATGTCGAAGGAGCGCTCACCGCGAGCGGTCTGCTCGACGACCATCGGGACCAGTGGCATTTCTGTCTCTCTTTCTCGGTGTTCCGCGAAGCTTTGCGTGCTTTTCATGCGCAACCCATCGGTTGCGCGTTCCCCAGCCTAGCACGTGTGCAACCATTCAGTTGCGCATCCGTACTCCAGACGAGAGGAGCAGTCCCATGACCCTACCCAGGAGCGAACGCGGACCGGCCGCGGAGCGGGCCGACGCCGAACGCGTCAGCCGCAGCGTCGAGCTGGACGCGGCCCCCGCCGAGGTCTGGGACGCTCTGACCGAGGAGGCGCTCCTGGCCGAGTGGCTCGCCGACGAAGTCGAGATCGAGGCCGAGCCGGGAGGCGCGATCGTCTGCCGCTATGCCGACGGCGAGGAGCGCCGCGGCGAGGTCGAGCTGGTCGAGGAGGCCGAACGCCTGGCCTGGAGCTGGCGCCGCGAAGGCGGCGGGTCGAGCCGGGTCGAACTGGTCCTGGACGCCGTCGCCGAGCGCACCCGCCTGACCGTGATCGAGACCGCCCCGCTCCGCTCCACCGGCCCGCTGCTCCTCGCCGCGACCTGGGGCGCACCGCTGGCCCGCCTGCGCACCGCCGTCCGCCTCGTCCTCGCCTGAGGCGACGGTGCCGCAGCCTCTCCCCCAACCGAGCGGGCCCGGCGGCGACGCCGCGGCGGGCGCGGTCTTCGCCGCTCTCGCCGACCCGACCCGCCGCCACCTCGTGGCGGCACTCGCCGCGGGCGGCGGCGCGACCGCGACCGGCCTGGCCGCCGAGCTGCCGATCAGCCGCCAGGCGGTCGCCAAGCACCTGGCGACGCTCGGCCGCGCCGGCCTCGTCTCCCAGAGCCGCCGCGGCCGCGAGTCCCTCTTCGAGCTCGACCCCCGCCCCCTCGCCGACGCCGCCGCCTGGCTCACCACCGTCGGCGCGGAGTGGGACACCCGCCTAGCCGGCCTCCAACGCCTCCTCGACCGCTGACCCTCGCCCAGCTGTTCTTTATGGCCCCCACAGCGCCATAAAGAACAGCTGACGCACTGTTGGGCCCGTGTCTGGATGGTTGACTCGAGGAGTACCGGCTGGAGGAGAGACGGAGGCCGGGAAGCTGGCGCCCGGGGAGGGTCCAGGGCGCGCGGGCCGGCGTCCGGGAGGGTCCTGGCCCCACAGGCTGGTGCCCGGAAGGGACGGGGACTCGCAAGCTGTCGCCCGGGAGGGTTCAGGCCCCGCAAGCTGTCGCCCGGGGTAGGGGACGCGCCCCTCTCGCCACGGCCCGGGCAGGCTGTGGCCGTGGCGAGAGGGGCGGGTGTGCGGAAGGTGTGGAGGGTCGTGCGCGGGGGCGTCACGGGGGTGCGTCGGGAGTGGCACGGATCCGTGACGGGAGTCCGACGTCGTCACAGAGATGCCGAGAACTCCACGCTTCCTCCCGTGTTGTGCAACACCGAC
>CALCIA010000153.1 GCA_937907435.1 uncultured Actinomycetes bacterium | reverse complement strand
CTGCCCGGGCCGTGGCGAGAGGGGCGGGTCCCTTCCCGGGCGACAGCTTGCGGGGAACCGGCCCTTCCGGGCGCCAGCTTGCGGGACCCGATCCCTTCCGGGAGCCAGCCTGCGGGCCCCCTGGCGCGCCCCGGCCGCAATCACCCGCGGCCTACTCCCCTACCCCCTGCCCAGGCGCCGGCGCAACTCGGCTAGGCGCTCGCCGAAGGCCTTCTCGCGGCCGTTGCCGGTGGGCTCGTAGAAGGTGCGGGCGGCGAGGGGGTCGGGGAGGTATTGCTGGGCGGCGACGTTGCCGGGATGATCGTGGGCGTACTGGTAGCCCTTGCCGCGGCCGAGGGCCTTGGCGCCGGGGTAGTGGGCGTCGCGGAGGTAGTCGGGCGGGGTCTGGGCGCCGTGGCGGCGGACCTCCTCGCGGGCGGCGCCGATCGCCGTCGTCGCCGCGTTCGACTTCGGCGCCAGGGCCAGGTAGATCGCCGCCTGGCTCAGGTTCAGCGCGCACTCGGGAAGGCCGACGCGGTCGACCGCGCGGGCGGCGGCGTCGGCGACGACGAGCGCCATCGGGTCGGCGTTGCCGATGTCCTCGGAGGCGAGGATGACCATCCGGCGGGCGATGAAGCGGGGGTCCTCGCCGCCCTCCAGCATCACCGCCAGGTAGTAGAGCGAGGCATCGACGTCGGAGCCGCGCGTCGACTTGATCCAGGCGGAGATGAAGTCGTAGTGGCGGTCCCCCTGGCGGTCGTAGGAGATCGCGCGACGCTGCAGCGCGTCCTCGACGGCGGCGACGTCGACTTCCTTGCCGCCGGCGCGCTCGACCGCGCGCTCCAGGGCGGAGAGCGCGGTGCGGGCGTCGCCGCCGCTGCGCTCGGCGAGCATCGCCAGGGCTTCGTCGGCGACCGGCGGCGGGTCGGCGATCCCGCGCTCGGGGTCGGCGAGGGCGCGGCGCAGCAGCTCCTCGACCTGGCCCGGGGACAACGGCGCCAGCTCGTACACCTGGCTGCGGGAGATCAGCGCCGAGTTGACCTCAAAGTAGGGGTTCTCGGTGGTCGCCCCGATCAGGGTGAGGAGCCCTTCCTCGACCGCGGGCAGCAGCGCGTCCTGCTGGGCCTTGTTGAAGCGGTGGATCTCGTCGAGGAAGAGGATCGTCGGCCGACCCGAGGAGCGCCGCCGCTCCCGCGCCCGCTCGATCACCCCGCGGATCTCGGCTTTGCCCGCGTTCACCGCCGACTCCTCCTCGAAGGCGCCGTCGGCCATCCGCGCCGCGATCCGCGCCAGCGTCGTCTTCCCCGCCCCGGGCGGCCCGTAGAGGATCGCGCTGTGCGGGCGTCCCGATTCGATCGCCGCGCGCAGCGCCGACCCCTCCCCCACGATGTGCTCCTGGCCGACCATCTCGTCGAGCGTCCGCGGCCGCATCCGCACCGCCAGCGGCGCGTTCGGCGGGATCGCTTCCGCGCCTTCGCCCGCCGCGGCGCCGCCGTCGCCGGTGTCGAAGAGCTGATCGCTCATCGCCCCAGTATGAGGACCCGGCGGCGGCACGAGCGCCCCGCGGCCCCGCCGCCCGCCTCAGCCGTGCAGGGCGAGGTAGGGAGCCAGGCAGATCAGGGCGGCGGCGAGCGCCAGGCGCAGCCGGTGGGTGGGGACCGCGTGGGCGACGCGCCAGCCGATCAGCACGCCGACCAGCTCCGGCACGCCGACCGCCACGGCCAGCGGCCAGTCGATCGCGCCCTGGGCGGCGTAGCCGACGGTGCCGACCGAGGCGATCACGATCGACTGCACCTGGGCGGCGCCGAGGGCGTCGAGGACCGGCATCCCGCAGACGAGCAGGAGCGGCACCGCGAGCATCGGCCCGCCGATCCCGAAGAGGCCGGAGGCGGCGGCGACCGCGACCCCGACCACGGCGACGAGCGCCGCCCGCGGGTGCCCGGCCGGGGGTCCCACGCGGTGCTCCCGGACCAGGACCAGGAGCCCGGTGGCGGCGACGGCGGCGGCCAGCAGGATGGCGAAGCCGGGGCCCGAGACCACGCCGTTGACCAGCACGCCGATCGGCGTCCCCACCAGCGCCGCGGCCGCGAGCAGGGCCGCCGCGCGGCGGGTCGGCGGGCGGCGCAGCTGGCCGGAGCGCCAGTAGGCCAGCGTGCCGAGGGTGCCGGTCGCGACGTGGGTGACGATCGCCGTCCCCGCCACCTCGGCGGGCGAGAGGTCGGTGAGCACGAAGAGGCCGACGGTCACGAGGACCCCGCCAGGGCCGACCGCCGTGATCCCGATTCCGGCAACCAGCCCGAAGGCGACGAGTCCGATGAGCGTGCCTGCCGCGACCTCGAGCAGCGCCGCCTGCGCGCTCACCGCCACGGGTCCGGAGTCTAGGACGCGAGCGCCCGCGAGGGGTCGGCCGGGCCGGGGGGACGATGTACCCTCGATTGATGGAGAGCGCTACGGAGGTTGCAGGGTCCACGAAGATGCTCGAGTCGCGGAGCCCGACCACCGGT
Organism: uncultured Actinomycetes bacterium; assembly: GCA_937907435.1. Classification (GTDB taxonomy): domain Bacteria; phylum Actinomycetota; class Thermoleophilia; order Solirubrobacterales; family 70-9; genus VAYN01. The sequence goes on along the minus strand of CALCIA010000153.1, from coordinate 1,623 downwards.
GAGGTGATCGGGAGCGTGCCGACGATCACGCCCGCGGAAGTACAGGGGGTCGTCGACGAGGTGGCGCGGATCCAGCCCGCCTGGGCCCAGCTGACGCTGAAGGACCGGGCGCGCTACATGCTGCGGGCGGCCGACGCGCTCCTCGACGAGATCGACGAGATCGCCGAGCTGCTGGTGCGCGAGCAGGGCAAGCCGCGCGTCGAGGCCTACACGATGGAGCTGCTGCCGACCGTCGACGCGCTGCACTGGGTGGCGAAGGCGGGTCCGAAGATCCTGGCCGACGAGAAGGTGCCGATGCGCCAGGCGTTCACCGCGTCGAAGAGCGGGCACTTCTCCTACGAGCCGATCGGCGTGGTCGGGGTGATCGCGCCGTGGAACTACCCCTGGTCGATCCCCTTCGGCGAGGTGGCGATCGCGCTGATGGCCGGCAACGGCGTGGTGCTGAAGCCGGCCTCGCTGACGCCGCTCCTGGGCGAGAAGATCCGCGCGGTGTTCGAGCGCGGCGGCGTGCCGGAGGGGCTGCTGCGGGTGGTCCACGGCGGCGGGGCGATCGGCGAGGAGCTCTGCCGCTCCTCGGTCGGCAAGGTCTTCTTCACCGGCTCGGTCGAGGTCGGCCGTCACGTCGGCGGCGTCTGCGCGCTGGAGTTGAAGGGCAGCGTGCTGGAGCTGGGCGGCAAGGACCCGATGATCGTCTGCGCCGACGCCGACCTCGGCAACGCGGTGAGCGGCGCGGTCTGGGGCGGCTTCGCCAACGCCGGGCAGACCTGCTCGGGGATCGAGCGCGTATATGTGATGCGCGAGGTCGCCGACCGCTTCGTCGCCGGAGTGGCGCGGGAGGCGGAGCGGCTGCGGGTCGGCGACCCGCTCGCGTGGGAGACCGAGATCGGGCCGATGACCTCCGATTCCCAGTACGAGACCGTGCTGGAGCTGATCGACGACGCGGTGGCGAGCGGCGCCACCAAGCTCTGCGGCGGGCCGGTCGAGGTCCCCGGCCTGGCCGGCAAGTTCATCGCGCCGACCGTCCTCACCGGCGTCACCCACGAGATGCGGATCATGCGCGAGGAGATCTTCGGGCCGGTGCTGCCGATTGTGGTCGTCGACTCCGAGCAGGAGGCGATCGACCTCGCCAACGACTCCGCGTTCGGCCTCGGCGCCTCGGTCTGGACGCGCGACCGGGCGCGCGGCGAACGCATCGCGCGGGTGCTCGAGTCCGGCATGGTCTGGATCAACGACCACTCCTTCTCCCACGGCGCCTGCCAGTGCTCCTGGGGCGGGGTGAAGAACTCCGGCCTCGGCCGCTCCCACTCCAAATTCGGCTTCTACGAGTGCGTCGACATCAAGATGAACGCCTGGGAGCCCGGTCTCACCCGCGACTTCTGGTGGCACCCCTACGACCGCACCCTGGGCGAGGCGGTCCGCAACTCCGCCCGGCTGCTGTACGGCCGTGGCGAGGTAAGAGCGAAGGCGCTGCGGGACGGGGCCCGGCCGCTGCTGCGGGTGGGGCGGCGGACCATTCGGCGGGGGTAGGGCTGGCGGGGGACGGCGGGGGTTCGGGAGGCGGGCGGCTGGCCGAGGTGGCGCGGGGGTGTCCTGGGCTCCTCATGGGGGTCCTGGCAGGCTGTG
>CALCIA010000152.1 GCA_937907435.1 uncultured Actinomycetes bacterium | reverse complement strand
CTCCTCATGGGGGTCACAGCCTGCCAGGACCCCCATGAGGAGCCCAGGACCCACCCACCGCCATCGACCCGCCCGGACGGCCACCGGCCCCGGCGAGTTCGCAGTAATCCGCGCTATGCGCGGAGAACTGCGAACTCACCCGGAGGGCTTACGCCTCTCCGCAGGCCCTACGCCCCGACGCCCCCTACTTCACGTCGAACCGGTCGAGGTTCATGACCTTGTCCCAGGCGGCCACGAAGTCCTCCGCGAACTTCTCCTTCGCGTCGTCGGAGGCGTAGACCTCGGCCACCGCGCGCAGCTCGGAGTTTGAGCCGAAGACGAGGTCGACACGGCTGCCGGTCCACTTCAGGTTGCCGTCGCGGTCGCGGGCCTCGAACGTGGTCGAGTCGGGGGAGATCGGCTTCCAGACCGTGTCCATGTCGAGGAGGTTGACGAAGAAGTCGTTCGTCAACGTCTCGGGACGGTCGGTGAGGACGCCGAGCTGGGAGTCGCCGCTGTTGGCGCCGAGGACCCGCAGGCCGCCGACCAGCACCGTCATCTCCGGCGCGGTCAGGGTCAGCAGGTTGGCCCGGTCGACCAGCAGGTACTCACCCGGCAGCCGCGGATCCTCGCCGAGGTAGTTGCGGAACCCGTCCGCCGCCGGCTTGAGGTATTCGAACGAGTCGACGTCGGTCATCTCCTGGCCGGCGTCGGTGCGGCCGGGGGTGAAGGGGACCCGGGTCGCCAGGCCGGCGTTCTTCGCCGCCTGCTCGACCGCGGCGCAGCCGCCCAGCACGATCAGGTCGGCCAGCGACACCTGATGCCCGCCCGCGCCGTTGAAGTCGCTCTGGACCTTCTCCAGCACGGTCAGCACCTTGGCGAGCTGTCCCGGGTCGTTGACCTCCCAGTCCTTCTGCGGCTCGAGCCGCACGCGCGCCCCGTTGGCGCCACCGCGTTTGTCGCTGCCGCGGAAGGTGGACGCCGAGGCCCAGGCCGTCGCGACCAGCTGCGACACCGGCAGCCCCGACGCCAGGATCTGCTCCTTCAGCGCCGCGACGTCTGCCGCGTCGATCGGCTCGCCGGTCGGATCCGGCACCGGGTCCTGCCAGATCAGCACCTCCTCCGGGATCTCCGGGCCGAGATAACGCTCGCGCGGGCCCATGTCGCGATGGGTCAGCTTGAACCAGGCGCGCCCGAAGGCGTCCCACAGCTCGTCCGGGTTGTCGAGGAAGCGCTGCGTGATCGGCCCGTAGATCGGGTCGAAGCGCAGCGACAGGTCGGTCGTCAGCATGCGCGGCTCGCGGCGCTTGGTCGGGTCGTCGGCCTCCGGCACCATGTCCGAGCCGCCGCCGTCCTTCGGCCGCCACTGGTGGGCGCCCGCGGGGCTCTCCATCAGCTCCCACTCGTAGCCATAGAGGATGTGGAGGAACTCGTTGTCGAAGCGGGTCGGGTGGTAGGTCCAGGTGACCTCGATGCCGCTGGTGGTGGTCGCCGTCCCGTTGCCGCTCTTGTAGTTGGAGATCCAGCCGAGGCCCTGGGCCTCGAGCGGCGCCCGCTCCGGCTCCGGCCCGACGTACTTTTCCGGATCGGCGGCGCCGTGCGTCTTGCCGACGGTGTGGCCGCCGATGATCAGCGCCGCGGTCTCTTCGTCGTCCATCGCCATCTGGGCGAACGTCGCGCGGATGTCCTTCGCCGCGGCGAGCGGGTCCGGGTTGCCCTGCGGCCCCTCCGGGTTGACGTAGATCAGCCCCATCTCGCTGGCGCCCCAGCGTTTGTCGACTTCGTTGTCGGCATCGCGGCGCTGGTCGGTGAGCCAGACCTGCTCCGGGCCCCAGTAGACGTCGTCGTCCGGTTCCCAGGCGTCGATCCGCCCGCCGGCCCAGCCGAAGAGCTCGAAGCCCATCGACTCCAGCGCGACGTTGCCGGAGAGGATCAGCAGGTCGGCCCAGGAGATGTTTTTGCCGTACTTCTGCTTGACCGGCCAGAGCAGGCGGCGGGCCTTGTCGAGGTTGCCGTTGTCGGGCCAGGAGTTGAGCGGCGCGAAGCGCTGCTGGCCGGTCCCGGCGCCGCCGCGGCCGTCGCTCAGCCGGTAGGTGCCGGCGCCGTGCCAGGCCATGCGGACGACCAGCGGGCCGTAGTGGCCGAAGTCGGCGGGCCACCAGTCCTGCGAGGTGGTCAGCACCTCCTCGATGTCCTTCTTCACCGCGTCGAGGTCGAGCGATTCGAAGGCGGCCGCGTAATCGAAGTCGCTGCCCAGTGGGTTGGTCAGCGGCGAGTTCTTGGCGAGGATCTTCAGGTTCAGCCGCTGCGGCCACCAGCCGTTGTTGCCGCCGCCCTCGACGGGCTCCGGCGCGCGGTGGGCGACCGGGCACTTCTCCGCTTCGTTGGCCTGCGGCTCGTCCATCTTCCCGACGACGGCGTCGGGCGTCTCGTGGGTGTCAGACACTGGGTTCCTTTCCTTCGTTCGCTTCAGTTCGTGGGGTTGGGACGCGCGTCGGCGCAGTCGGGGCAGGCGCCCCAGTAGATGACCTCGGCCTCGTCGATCGTGAAGCCGTGGGTCTCGGACGCGGTGAGGCAGGGGGTGTGGCCGACGGCACAGTCGACGTCGGCGATCGCGCCGCAGGAGCGGCAGATGACGTGGTGATGGTTGTCGCCGACCCGCGACTCGTAACGGGCGACCGAGCCGGCGGGCTCGATCCGCCGCACCAGCCCAGAGTCGGTGAGCGCCCGCAGCACGTCGTAGATGGCCTGCGACGAAACTTCGCCGAGGTCGTCACGGATCGCCCGCGTCAGCGAGCCGGTATCGGCGTGCGGGTTGTCGTGCACGGCGGCAAGCGCCGCGAGCCGCGGCCGGGTGACCCGCAGGTCCGCCCCCCGCAGCAGCTGCTCGTAGTCGACGGTCGGAGACAAGGGGAGCAGTATGCAGCTTTTCTGGAATGAATCAAGTTAAGAAGTTGAAAACCGCCAGCCATGCCGGATCGCGGCGTCGAGGACGGCGTCGCGATCGACCTCAGCGTCGGGTGACGGCGCGCCCGCCTCGCGGAAGAACGCCTCCATGCCGGCGGGGGAGAAGGTGAGGAGGCGGCGGCCGACGGCGGCGCCGACGTTGGCGCCGGAGTGGACGACGCCGGCCGGGATGTGGGCGGTCTGGCCGGGCCCGAGGCGCTCGGTCGCCCCGCCCGCCGTCAGCTCGAACTCGCCCTCGACCACGTGGATCGTCTCGGCCGCGTCCTTATGTATGTGCGGCGGCAGCGACCAGCCGGGCGGCGGGTGGTCGACGAGCAGGCAGAAGGCGCCGCCGGTGTCGGCCCCGGTCAGGTGGATCTCGGTGCGGACGCGGCCCGGCATCCAGACGACCTGTGGTTCGGCGGCCACGCGACGACCATAGCCCGGCCGGAGGCCGCGATGGCCGAAAGGCGGGGCGGGGTTGTGCCGCGGTGGCGGTTGCGTTCGGCGGGCCGGCCGCGACACGATGGCCCGATGAGCGCCGATTACACGCGGCTGCCCGACGACCTGCCGATTCCGGTGGACGACGGGGCCGCGGACGGCCTGGTCGGGAGGAAGGTTCCCGAACTCGCGCTGCCGGCGACGACCGCCGGCGAGGCGCGGCTCGGCGAGCTTGCCGCCGGCCTGCTGGTCGCCTACGTCTACCCGAGGACCGGCACGCCCGGTGTGGCGTCGCCGCACGGCTGGGACGACATCCCCGGCGCCCGCGGCTGCACGCCGCAGAGCTGCGCGTATCGCGACGCGCTTGCCGACTTCGAACGGCTCGGCGCGGCGGTGGTCGGGATCAGCGCCCAGGCGTCCGCGGAGCAGGCCGAGTTCGCCGCCCGCGAGCAGATCTCGTTCGCGCTCCTCGGCGACGATGGCCTGCGCCTGCGCCAGGCGCTCGGGCTGCCCACCTTCGCGGTCGAAGGCCGAACCCTCTACCGCCGCCTCACCTTCGTCGCCGCGCGCGGTCGGATCGTCAAAGTCTTCTACCCCGTCTTCCCGCCCGACCGTGATGCCGGCGAGGTGCTGGCCTGGCTCTGCGGCGCCGCCCTCGACGCTTCTCCGCGTATGGCGAACAACCGTCCCCGGGAGGTTGCCCGATGAGCGCGCTCGCCGAGACGATCGCGATCCAGGGGCGGGTCCTGCGCCACGTTCTCGGCCTCGACCTGGCGCCGGCGCTCGCGCGGCTCGAGGGCGCCCGGCGGGTCTGGCTCGTCGGCACCGGCACCAGCGAGCACGCGGCGTGCCTCGGCGCGGCGATGCTGGCGACCGCGGGCCTCGACGCCCGCGCCCGCTCGGCGGCGAGCTTCGTCGCGGCGCCGCCGTCGCCCGGTCCCGACGACGCGCTGATCGTCATCAGCCACACCACCGAGACGGCCTTCGCCGGCCGGGCCCGCGAGGACGCGCTTGCCGCCGGCACCCGCCTGCTCACGATCACCGCCGAAGGCAAGGGTTGGCCGGAGGCGATCGAGGCCGCCCCGCCGGAGCGCTCGGAGACCTACACCGCCAGTTACCTTGCCGCGCTGCTCGCCATCGCCCGCCTCGCCTCGGCGCTCGGCGGCGAGGAGTGGACCGCGGCGGACCTGGCGGCGCTCCCCGGCCTGGTCGACGACGCCGGCGTCGCGCCGCTGCCGGTCGCCGCGCCGCCGCGCCGCCTCACCGTCCTCTTCGGCGCCGGCCCGGCGGCGACGACCGCCCGCGAGGGAGCGCTGAAGCTCCGCGAGGCCGCCCGCGTCCTCGCCGAGGGCTTCGAGGCCGAGTACCTGCTGCACGGCTCCGCCGTCCCGCTGAGGAGCGAGGACCAGCTGATCGCCCTCGACCCGGACGGCGACCCCACCGGCCTCACCGCGGCCGTGGCCGACGCCGCCGAGCAGGAGGGCATCCCGGTCGCCCGCCTCGACCCGCCTCCCGGCCTGCACCCGCTGCTCGCCCAGCTCCCGCTGACCGTCCGCCTCCAGACCCTCGCCTGCCGCTGGGCCGACCGCCAGGACGTCGACCCCGACACCGTGATCCTCGGCGCCTGGGCCGACCAGTCCCTCTGGGCTCTCGGCGCATCGCAGGCGCCGTCCCGTTGACCGCTCGCTGAGTTGTCCACCTCAGAGCGGGGACAACTCAGCGAGCGCGGCGCCTACGCCGGCGGGTTCTCGGCGTACTGCTCGGCGCTGTCGCCGATCTGCTCCCAAGGGGCTTTGTAGGCGACCTGGAGGTGGAAGGCCGGGGTCATGTCGAGGTCGCGCATGAGGCCGGCCGCGACGAAGTATTTGTCGCCGAGGTCGTCGTAGATGCTGGAGCCGCAGTTGCCGCAGAAGTTGCGCGGGGCGAACTCGCTTTCGTAGGTTTCGACCAGGTCCTCGCCGTCGGTGAAGTGGAAGTTCTCCTTGGCGACGACGACCCCGGCCAGGCTCGAGCCGGTCCACCGCTGGCAGCGGGTGCAATGGCAGTAGCCCATCGCCTCCGGATCTTTGACCTCGTACGCGATGCTGCCGCAGAGGCACGCACCTTTCAGCGCTTCAGCCATGACGCACTCTCCTCGAATCGGCGTTGTAGTGACCCACGGACGACGCTACCACCGCCGGGAGGGCTCGATGGCCCTATTCTGTGGGTATGCCGATTCGCGACGATCGGTGCCTCGCGGCGCCGACGGCGATCGCGGCCCGAAGCCTCAAGGCGCTGCTCGTCCTGGCGGCCGTCTCCATCGCCGAGCCAACCCTGAACCCCGCCGTGGCGGAGGCATGCCGATGAGCATCGTCCCGGTCGCCGGCGTCGTCGACACCTTCTGGACGGCGATGGACGTCGCGGTGCCGCTGGCGCTCGCCGCCGCCTACCTGAAGCGCGCCAACACGCTCGCCGACGAAGGCCGGCCCGTCCCGATCTGGCGGCAGCTCTGCTTCGCCTTCGGGATCATCGTGGTCGGCGCCTCGGTGGCGGGGCCGCTCGACGACCAGGCCGACAAGCTCCTCTGGGTCCACATGATCCAGCACCTGATGCTGGCCGACGTCGCCTCGCTCCTCATCGTCCTCGGCTTCACCGGCCCGCTGCTGCAGCCGCTCCTCAGCTTCCGCGCGGGCCGGCCGCTGCGCGTCCTCACCCACCCGGTCGTGGCGATCTCCCTCTTCACCATCAACCTCTACATCTGGCACATCCCGTTCCTCTACCAGGCGGTCCTCACCGACACCACCCTGCACGTGCTCGAGCACATGTTGTTCCTCGGCACCGGCATCCTGCTCTGGATGCCGCTCTTCGGGCCGCTGCCGAAGCCGCAGTGGTTCGGCAAGGGCGCCCACGTCATCTACACGGTCTTCATCTGGGCGCCGGCGATGGTGATGGCGAACGTCTTCATGTGGTCGAACGTGGTGATGTACCCGGACTACTCGGCGACCGCCGAAGCGGTGGGCATCACGCCGATCGCCGACCAGAGCACCTCGGGGGCGATCCTGATGGCCGAGTGCACGATCCTCGCCCTCTGCATCTTCGGCTGGGTCTTCCTGCGCTGGGCGAAGGAGGACATCGAAAAACAGGACCTGCTCGACCTGGCGATCGACCACCAGGTCGAGCTGAGCGCCGCCCGCGCCGCCCGTGCGGTCGCCGCCGGCCGCGGCCCCGAACTGCGCGCCCGGATCGAAGCCGGCCAGTCGATCCCCGAACGCCCGCCGCCCGCGCCGGGCGGCTGAGCGCCCCGCCAGCTGTTCTTTATGGACCCCACAGGGCCATAAAGAACAGCTGGGCGGGTGCCGTCCGCCCGCGAGGCGGGGAAATGGCCGCGGGCGGCGAATCCCCCGGAGGCGCTCCGTCCGGCGGCGCCGCGGGTTGGGGCTGATGAAAGGTCGTTCACCGGTCAAATCGACGGTTTCCAGGAGGCGGATCAGGAGGTACCCTGCCCTTGTCCGCAAAAATGGGTACGAGAAAGCGAAAAACTTGATCGGTTCGCCCGGTCGACGTTCGGCGTACGCCATGGCGGCTGCTCTCGTCGCTGCCGCTTTCGCGTTCCCGACGCTTGCCGCCGCCGAAGCGGCCGAAGAAGGCGCCGTCGTCGAATCGCTCGCGCCGGCGCGCGAAGGCCCATGGGGGCATTGGAGCCGCGAGCGGCTCGAAGAAGCCGAACCGTTGCCGATCGTCACACTGCCGGATCCCGAAGCGCCGGCCGCCGCCCCCGAATCGCCGCCGCCCGCGGCACAGTCGGAAGCCGCGCGCACCGCCGCGCTCCGCACCGCGGCCGCGAGCCAGACCGCCGCCTTCGAAGGGACCGAAGTCGACGCGGCCGAATCGACCCTGTTCCCGAACAGCGCCAACGGCAAGCTCTTCGGCACCTTCGAAATCCGCGTCGGCGTGCGCGAATACAAGAAAGAGGACTACGTCTGCTCGGGCAGCGTGGTCAATTCCGCGGTTGGCAACATCGTCGTCACCGCCGGCCACTGCGTGATCGACCCCGAAACCGGCACGGTCACGAACGAAGAACTGATCTTCATCCCCGGTTATCGCAACGGCACCGCGCCCTACGGTGTCTGGCACGCGAAATACTTCAAGGCCACCGAACTGTGGAAGAAGACGGCCAAGTCAGGGTCTACCCCCAACGAGGGAGGCGACCTCGCGTTCGTCGGCCTGTCGTACAACGAAGGCGAAAGCGTCGAAAAGGCGGTGGGCTCTTTCGGGATTGGCTTCGACGCCGCCTGCAACCAGACCTACACGCAGTTCGGCTACCCGGCCGAATCGCCCTACAGCGGCGAGCTCCTCTACTCGCACACCGCCGGCTACGCCGGTGCCGACGCGACCGGGGCCTTCTTGCCGGTGCCGATGAAGATCGCCAGCGACTTCACCCGCGGCGCGAGCGGGGGGCCTTGGGTGGTCGGGATCGGCAGCGGGGCACCGACTGTGCTCTCGGTTACGGCCTACGCCTACGAAAACCAGCCCGGCTACCTCTTCGGGCCCTACTTCGGTGAGGCTGCCAAGGCGGCTTACAACACGATCATCTCTCCCGGTCCGGCTGTCCCGGCGGGGATCGAAGAAACGTGCGCGGCGCTGCCGCCCGCTCCGCCGACCCCGCCGCAGCCGCCCACGCCGACGCCGACCCCCACGCCCACCCCGACCCCGGCACCGGAAGCCACGCCGATGAAGCCGGTGACGCTGAAGGTGACGCGGGTCCGCCGGCGCGCCAACGGCTCCGCCGTCCTGACCGCGAAGGTGAACACCGCCGGGATGCTGAAGCTGAGCGGCGTGGCGGTGCGCGCCGAATCGCTCGACACCCCGGCCGCCGGCCGCTACCGGCTGATCGTCGCGCCGAAGGGGAAGACGAACCGCCGGCTGCGCCGGCAGGGACGGGCGAAGGTCGGGGTCAAGGTCGCCTTCCGCGCCGCCGGCAAGACCAAGCGCGTCTCGCGGAAGATCCAGCTCAGCCGCCGCGCCGTTCGCTAGGCTGCCGCCGACTCACGGCGTGGGGAACTCCGGTGTGAATCCGGGGCTGACGCGCAGCGGTGTGGGTGACGACTGACCGGTTGTCCCACTGGGCCGAGTAACGGCCCGGGAAGGGGGTCAGGAGGACGATCCCGAGCCCGAATATCCGGTCGCGAGTCGCAAGGAGGTTCGCCTCGCGACCAGGCGGCCGGCCCACTCGCCTTCCGCGCGTGCGTCGCCGCCCTGAAAAAGGAGACGGCGATGAAAACGCCACGAATGACCCGACTACGAGGGCCCCTGCGCGCTTGCGGCGCGGTGGTCCTGATCCTCGCTGCCGCGGCGCTCGCGCCGACCGCGGCCGGCGCCGCCGTGAGCGCCGAAGAAGCCGCCGCGGCGGCGGCCCGCGGCGCGCAATGGTTCGAATCGACCCAGGCCGAAAGCGGCGCGCTCGGCAGCGACTGGGGGATGACGGCGCTCGCCGCGGCGGGCACCAACGCCGCCGACGTGCGCACCGGGCTCCTCGACCCGAGCGCCCAGGACTTCTACCTGGGCGAATGGCGGGCGAGCGGGCCGGGCGGCGCCGGGACCGACGCCGAGCGCGGCATCCTCGCGGGCGTCGCCGGCGGCATCCAGACCTCGCGGCTGGGAGTGTCCGCGGAAGTCGACAAGGCGAACCTGGTCGCCCGCGTCGCCGAACTCTTCGACGGCACGCAGATCGGCGAAGCAGGGCTCCTGAACGACGACATCTTCGGCGTCCTCGCGCTGCACCAGGTCGGCGCGCCGCAGCCGTTGCTGCGCCAGGAGGTCGATTACCTGCGGACCAGGCAGCTCGCCGACGGGGGCTGGAGCTGGAGCGCCTCGCCGAGCGCCCCGGCCGACACCGACATGACCGGCTCGGTCGTCGCGGCGTTCTGCGCGGCGGGGGTGGAGCCGGACGACCCCGACCTGCAGCGGGCGCTGGCCCTGTTGCACGCGCGGCAGGACGTCGAAACGGGCGGCTTCAGCGCGCCGGCGCCGTTCGGGGTCGGCGTCAACACCGACACCACCGCCTGGGTGGCGAGCGGGCTGGTCGAATGCGGCATCGACCCGCAGTCGCCGGAATGGACGACGGCCGACGGCAAGACGCCGTTCGACTACCTGGTCTCGATGCAGCAGCCCGACGGCCACTTCGACTGGACCTCCGAATACGGCGGCGGGGCGTTCGAGACCTACGGCGCGGTGCGCCCGCTCGCCGGGGTCGCGTTCTCGACCGAGGCGCCGGAACGGGCCGAACCGGGCGCGCCCGCGGTGCGCCCGGCGGAAGCCGTGGAAGCGGGGACGACGGTGCCGGTGACCCTGGTCATCGGCCACCAGCCCGCGGCGGCCGACGTGCGGATGTGTCGGGTCGACGTGCCCGACGGCAGCGACCTCGCCACCTTGTTGGCGCGGGCCGAAGCGAGCTCGCAGCCGGCAGGCTGCGTGTCCGAGTTCGCCGCGCAGGACGGCGCGGGCGGGACCCGGCTCGCCTCGCTCGACGGCGTCCCGGCCGGCGAAGGCTGGGGCTGGCAGGTGCGGGTCGACGGCGGCGCGGCGAGCGCCGAATCGAGCGCGCCGATCGGCTTCGGCGACCTCGTCTACCTGCGCTTCGCCGAAGAAGCGGCCGACGCGGGGACGCCGCCGCGGGTCACCGTGCCGCCGGTCGGCGCCGGGTCCGGCGCGGGCGCGGCTTCGGAGCCTGGGGCGGCCGTGGGGCCGACGCGGATCTCCGGCGCGCGGGTGCGCATCCGCGGCCGGGTCGAGGGTCGCGGCAGCGGCCTCGCGGTCACCGTCGCCTGCCCCCGAGGGCTCGGCGAATTCGGCTGCCGCGGGCTGCTGTCGGCGCGGTTCCGCGTCCCGGGTCATCCGTGGCGGGCGGGCGGTCGCGCCGCCTACCGGCTCGCCTCCGGCGCGGGCGAGCGCGTCGTGATCCCGGCCTCGCCGGGGCTGCGGAAGGTGACGCGCGCGGGCCGCGAGGTGCGCCTGCGCCTGCTTGCCGCCACCCGTGCCGAAGACGGCGCGGTGCGGGTCACGCGGGCGCGCCGGTCCCTGCGGGGATGAGGTCGCGGCCAGGATCGGCCGCCGTCCGGGCCTCGGCCCGGACGGCGGCGCCGGGCCGCCTGCGGCTTGCCGCCGCGGCCTGCGTCGTGGCGGCGGCCGCGCTCGTCGCGGCGGCGCCCGCCCGGGCGGTCACGGTCGAGCTGCGGGTCGAAGCGGCGGGCGCTCCGGCGCCGCTCTTCGTCGGGCCGGTCGCCACCGCGCCGCATCCCGTGGACGGCGGCGACGGCAGCGGCCCTCATGCCTGCGACGGCCCGGTCGGCGCCGCGGCCGCGGCGACCGCGACCGGCGCGCTCGACGACGCGATGCGCGCCGCCGGCATCCCCTGGCGCGGCAGCTGGAACCCGGACTTCCGCGACTTCTTCATCGAACGGATCGGCGCCTACGCCTCCCGCGCCCCCGACGAATACTGGTCGTTGACGGTCGACGGCGCCTACGCTCCCGGCGGCTGCCTGGCGGCGCTCGCCGAAGGGGACGAGGTGCGCTTCTTCTGCGGCCCGCTGTTCGGCGAACAGCCACCGGTGGAAGGGGGGACGGGTGGCGGCGCCGGGGGCGGGGGCGGCGGAGCCGGGTCGGTGCCGGGCGGCGGCGCGGCGGGGCCGTCGACCGCCACCGGCGTCCCTGGCGCGCCGCCGCGTCCGGGGCGGCTCGCCACCCGCGCGGCCCGCTACCTGCGCCACCACCGCGAAGCGGCGGGCGCGCTCTGGTCGCGGCTGGCCTTGGCGGTGCGGCGCGGCGGGCCGATCGAAGCCGCCGCGGCCGCGCTCCTTCGCGGGCGCCTCGGCGAGCTGCGCCGTGACGGATCGCTCGGCGAGGACGTGAACGCGACGGCGATCGCCGTCATCGCCCTCGATCGCCGCGCCCCGCGGCGGGTCGGACGGGCGGTGGCCTGGCTGACGCGCGCGCAGCATCCCGACGGCGGCTTCGGCTTCTGCCGCGGCGTCCCTTCGGACGTCGACACCACCGGCCTCGTCGCCTGGGCATTGGCCCGGGCGGGCCGCGCCGCCGCCGCCCGCCGCGCGGGCCGCTTCGTCGCCGCCGCCCAGTCGAGCGACGGCGGCTTCCCCTTGTCACCGGGCGGTGAGTCGAACGCCCAGAGCACCGGCCTCGCCCTGGTCGCCCTGCGGGTCGCCCGGCTCGGGGTGGGACGTCCTTCGGCCTCCGGCGCGACGCCGCTCGGCTACCTGGCGAGCCTCGCCCGTCCCGACGGCTCGCTCGAATACGCCTCCGGCTCCGCGCCGACCCCGGTCTGGACCACCGCCCAGGCGCTGCTCGGCCTGCTGCCGCGCGGCAAGCTGCTGCGCGGAGGCCGCCGCGCGGCGCCGCTTCCTTAGGATCGCCCGGTGCTCGAGACCGCCGACATCTGGGCGCCCGCGGCGATCCTCGCCGACCTCGACGGCACCCTGGTCGACTCCGTCGCCTCCAGCCAGCGGGCCTGGGGCGCGTTCGCGCGACGGCGCGGCCTTGACGAGGAGGAGACGCACCGCTTCGCGATGGGGCGGCCGACGCGGGAGACGGTCGCGCTGCTGGTGCCGGAGGGCGAACGCGACGCCGAGCAGGCGCAGATCGACCGCGACGAGGTCGACGACGCAGGCTCGGTCACCGCCTACCCCGGCGCCGCCGAGCTCTTGGCCGGCCCGATCCCGATCGCCGTCGTCACCAGCGGCTCGACCGCCCTCGCGACGGCGCGCCTGCGCGGCGCCGGCCTCGACCCGCCCCCCGTCCTCGTCACCGCCGACCTGATCGCCCACGGCAAGCCCGACCCCGAACCGTTCCTCCTCGGCGCCCGCGAACTCGCCACCGACCCGCCCCACTGTCTGGCCCTGGAGGACGCCCCGAGCGGAATCGACTCAGCCCGCGCCGCCGGAGTGCCGGTGGTCGCCTTCCGCACTTCGCATCCCGAGAGCGAACTGGAGGGCGCGAACGAGATTCTCGACACCCTCGCGGAAGCCGTGGCGCGGTTGCGGGGGTAGGCGGGAGGGACGAGGCCCCGCAAGCTGTCGCCCGGGGAGGACGCGCCCCTCTCGCCACGGCCCGGGCAGGCTGTGGCCGTGGCGAGAGGGGCGGGTGTGCGGAAGGTGTGGAGGGACACCGGCGGGAGGGTGACGAGAGTGCGACGGGAGTGGCACGGATCCGTGACGGGAGTCAGACGTCGTCACGAAGATGCCGGGAACTCCACGCTTCCTCCCGTGTTGTGCAACACCG
>CALCIA010000151.1 GCA_937907435.1 uncultured Actinomycetes bacterium | reverse complement strand
GGGAACGCTAAGGCCGCCGCCGTCCGCCGCAAGCGGAAAATCGCCTGCCCCGACCCACCCTAGTTTTCCGCTTGCCCCGGACGGCTCCGGCGGCCTCTTCCCGCGTCCCCGACAGGCCGCGATGGACGCGGCCTCGAAACGAACAGGAGACATTTCATGAAAAGCATCACGCACACGCTGAGCATCGACCTGGACGATGCGCTCGAAGAGGAGCTGGACGGAGTCCTCGGGGAAATCGAGGGCTTCCTGGACGGGCTACGGGAGCGGTCGTGGCGGATACCGCCGCTGAGGGTCGTCGTCGACATCCCCGAACTGCTCGCGAAATCGAGGAGCGTCGCCCTCATCTGGACCGTCGAGGACGTGCTCGCCCAGCGGCCCGACCTGGGCGACGACCAAGCCTGGCAGGTGCTCCGCCACGCCGCCGAGCACATCGAACGCGACATGGGCCTGAAGGCCCGGTACCTGAAGGAGTACGCCCTGCAACTCTTCGGGCCGCTACCCGGGATGACGTACGCCGTGGCGATGTCCCTCCACGCCGTCTGCCACTTCCCCGACTCCGACGCGAAGTTCGACTACCAGTGCTTCCTAACCGACGGCCGATGCGTCCTCGTCCGCTCCGAGCCGGGCACGCACAGCGTCATCCCCTCGACCCTCACGAGCGACGACGTGCCCCACGTCGTGCCGCTCGACCAGGTCCCTCCCGACGTCTACGCCATCCTCGCGAGAGCCATCGCAGCGTAGCTTCGCCACCGGGCAGCGGTCGGCCTCGGCCGCCGTCCGGTGGAATCCTGCCCATTCGGTCCCTCCGCTTCGCCTCTCATCGCCCCACTGCGTGCCTGACCTGGGAACGCTAAGGCCGCCGCCGTCCGCCGCAAGCGGAAAATCGCCTGCCCCGACCCACCCTAGTTTTCCGCTTGCCCCGGACGGCTCCGGCGGCCTCTTCACGCATCCCCGTCAGGCCGCGATGGGCGCGGCCTCGAAACGAAGAAGGAGAACCCTCATGAGCGAACAGAATCCACGAACGACCGTCCGACCCTTCGACTACCGTCGCGACGCAGATGGCTTCGACGACGTCTACGAAATCATCGACCACCGAGGTATCACGCTGGCGACCATCCCCTTCTGGGACGAGCCCGACACGGACGACGCCGAACGAGCACTCGCCCTCGCACGGCTCTTCGCCGCGGCACCGAGCCTGCTCGCCGCCCTGGAATGGTTCGAGTCTGCGTGGCGGCGCTGGGCGGAAGACGCCCGTCGCTACCCATCGCTCGCCGAGAAGACCGAGATGTTCCACATCTACAACGCGGCCCGCGACGCCGTCGCCCTGGCGAGGTCCGGCTGAACCTCGACCGGCGTCTCGCCGGTCTCGCTCTCGCCCCGAGACCCCTCCGCGGAGTCGTCCGTCCCCGCGAATGGCCGGACGATTCTCCGCTTCATCCGCACGCACTCGTAAGGCAGGGGCGCGAGCCCGGCCGCCTTGCGGACCGCGTTGACCGAGCGGACCAGGCCGAGGAGCTGGCGACGCACCGGGGCATAGGGCTCGAAAGGCAGGTTGGAAATCATACGTTCGAGTCGCTCGGGAGAGCGACGCAGGGCGAGTTCGAGGAAGACGGCCTTGAGCACGTTGTACTGCTCGCGTTCGATGCGGACGCAGACCCGCCCGGCCTTGGAGCTGAGGGAGTAGCCGCCATACTTGAACGGCTCGCGGCGGCAGTCGCGGATGAGGCCCGCCTCGTGATGGAAGAACGGCGAGACGCCGTCGGTCGCGAAGAGCACGAAGAACCGCTCGTGACGCAGGTAACGCACGTTCGCGTGCCCGCCCCGCTTCCGCCGGTACCGCGACCACTTCGAGAGGGTGGCGCCGTAACGCTCGGCGAGCTTGCGGTCGATGGACCGCGGGTCCTTCCCCTCGGGCACGCGGCCCGTCACGTAGTAGAAGTAGCCCTTGCCGATGCAGGCCACCGCGACCTGCTGGATGAAACCCTCCAGCGAGGTCGTCACGAGTCTCGTCTCTTCCATCGCGACACCCATCGAGCAATCGCACGCAACAACGGTGAGGCAGTTGGTCAGGGCCCAACTGCCGAAAAGGCCCAAATCCTTCGGCGGCAAGCCGCTACGTCGAGGAACGCGGCGTCGCCGCGGCCCCGCGAAAACTAGTTTCTTCAGTTGAAGTCGCTCAATTCATAGAAGTAGCGGTCTCCATCAACCTCCAACGGTCCTTTCATACGTTTCAGCATGTTCGTCCCGTCGTCTGCTCGCCGCCGAGCGTGCGGCCCCTCTCCCGAGAGACATCTCGCTCGACCACGATTACTTCCTCGCCAGAGGAAACGGCCGCGCGGGGACACCTTCGTCCCCGCCGACCGAAACGCCTCAGAGATGGGTAAAAACTCGTCCCCGCTTTCGTCGTCGCCTCCGTGCCCGGCACCACCCGGGCACGCGAACGAGCCTGCCACTGCCTTGCAGCACGCTCGCCCGACTCGCGTCGGCTCCTACTCGCGGGACACTCCCGGACTGCGGCATTTGAATCACCCGGCCGACCAAGCCGGGCACCGGACACCACTCCGGCCGCCGCAGCCCTTCCCAGGTTAGGGATGCACTCCGCCCAATCGGTCACGTCGCTAGGGGGTGTCATCCCCCGGGCCGCACGCCGTATGTCCCGGGCTCCCGCCCAGGCATAGTTTCCACCGATGAGTGATTTCTCCGGGCCGAAACTAGAAGCGCCCGGTTACCCGTCGGCGTGCGGTTTTCGCGGTTCGGTACCGTCTCCGATTGGACTCACTGGCAAGCCCTCGCGGGCCTTTCATGGTTGAGCTTTTCGCGGCCTTCGGATTTGCCGAAGGTCCCCGACCCCGGTCAAAGAGTCGGTCCCGCCTGTCGCCAGGACGGAAGCTCCCCACGCCAGCCGAGTTGAGCGGACCACGTGGGCCCGGACCCCTCGGGCGGGATTTGCACCCGCTTCGTGACATCACGGCCTCGAATGCCCGAGGACATCGAGGTTCTTCCCTGTCGCCCCGTTTCCACGAGACGTCGAGCGGCGGCGTAGGCAATCCGGCAGGCATCGATGGCCGCCCGCGCGGGCGGACCATCCCCGACGCTCGGGGAACCGCGACCTGCCGCGGGTGAAACTCACGACTCACCCACGCGCCTCGGACCTATCGGATAGAACATCGGGATTGCTCTCGCGTGCCGGGCGACGTCGCCCACGGGCATCGAAGCGAGGATTACTCCGATGAGCCTCCGTCGAGCTGGACGAGCCACTCTCATGGCATCCAGCTCTACGAGTCGACACCGCGGCGGATGGTGAATCCCGCCCCCTTAGACCGGCTGGTGAGGCCGGTTTTACCGGGTGGTGCCGCCCATCTCGAAGACGCCAGTAACGTTCCACGTCACCGACGACACGCGGCGTCATCGCCGCGGCTTCAAGCGTCTTAAATCTACGCCAGAGAATCGTGATGCGACAGCGGCACTTACGCGGTCAGAACGTGTCAGTATCGGGCCAAGGTTGGGAAATGGGTCTCACTCCCAGAAGGTAGCGAGGAACGACTTCGACTCTGCGGGTCCGGTGATTTCCAACCAGACCGGCCCGTCGCTCGGTTCCGAGGTGAGCACGAATCGCAGGAACGGGCAGCATCGCCGCTCCAGTCCGACGATTCGGGACAGCTCGTCGAACAGCTCGGGCGGGAATCGGAACGCGTACCCGCCCTCCCGTTCAAGCGTTTGTTGCAAGGACGAGCCTACTTTGCGGAGGAGACCCTCACGCCGCTCGCGGAGCTGGTCGGCGGTCAGCGTGCATGCTATCGGGACGCTCGTCTTTTCCATGTCGCACCTCGCTCTGAGTCGTCATTGCCCCCGAGGCCCGTAGAGGATGATGGCCGCCCCCCCGAGGCAGACCCCAGCCCCGAGCACGTCCCAGCGGTCCGGCCGGACGCCTTCGACCAGCCAGAGCCAGACGAGGGCCGAGAGGATGTAAATCCCCCCGTAGGCGGCATAGGCTCGCCCGGCCGCGGCGGCATCGATGCGAGTCAGGGCCAGGGCGAAGACGACCAGCGACGCGACGCCGGGGAGGGTCCAGAGCGGGCTCTTCTGCATCCTGAGCCAGGCCCAAAAGGCGAAGCACCCGGCAATCTCGCCCAGGGCGGCCAGCAGATACCAGAGAATCGACTTCATCAGGGCTCCATCATCCCGCCCGTTTGCCGGAGCGAGGGGTTCAGTTTACGCACAGAGGCACACGGGGCGTGATAACCGGGCCGGGTGGACGACGGCGAACCGCACCTCTCGCCCGAGGTTCTCCAGCCAGGTTCCGACCGGGCCCCCCCGCCGGTCCCCGAGGACCGTCGCGAGCGCATCGATGCGTCGGGAGAGCCCCCGCAAAGCCGCCGCGGATGGCGAGTATCTCAGCGTCCGGTGGGCGTCTCGGGCGAGGCCCCGGATGGCCTGAGCAAATTCGGCCGGGTCGGACAGCGTGTCTAGTTCCATCCTGTTCTCCTTCGCCGCTTGAGCGGACGGTCATCGAGCGTCCCACACCAGGGCCGCAAAGCTGGCAACAGCCCTCACTGGTCCTGAACGGCCGATTCCAGGGCCAGCTTCGCCATCGAGAGCTTGTAGCAGTCCTCGAACCTGGGGCACCGCCGACACTCCTCCCACGCGGCCAAGTCCGCCGCCACAGAACGGCCGCCTCGAAACATCCCGCCCACCCGCTCAAGTAGGACGGTGAACACCCTGCCGCGGGCGGGGCGGCCCTCGGGAAGATGCAGCAGGTCGGGGAACATCCTGCCGTAGCAATCCGGTTGATGGGTGTCGTTCATGGGTTCAGCTCCTTCGGGCGGTGAGTTCAGGTCGGGACGATTTCAGCCCCTTCCGGACGGGTAACGTGGAAGAATCGCCGCTGGAAATAGAGGGCGACGCTCACCAGGCCGATGAGCACCGGCACCTCGACGAGCGGCCCGATGACGGCCGCGAACGCCGCCCCCGAGTCGATGCCGAAGACCGCCACCGCCACGGCAATCGCCAGCTCGAAATTGTTCGAGGCCGCCGTGAACGCGAGCGTCGCCGTCTTCGAGTAGTCGGCCCCGAGCTTCCATCCCATCCAGAAGGAGACCAAGAACATCACGACGAAGTAGATGAGCAGCGGCACGGCGATGCGGAGCACGTCGAACGGCAAAGCCACGATGTTCTGACCCTGGAGGGAGAACATCACCACGATGGTGAAGAGGAGCGAGACGAGCGTCAGCGGGCTAATCGCCGGGATGAATCGCGTCTCGTACCACTCGCGGCCCTTGGCCCTGACGAGCACGAATCGCGTGAGCATCCCCGCGAGGAACGGAATCCCGAGGTAGATGAAGACGCTCTGAGCAATCGCCCCGATGGTGATTCGCGAAAGGTCGACGTCGCCGAAGTGGACTCCCACGAGCGGCGGGAGCACCTTCACGAAGAGCCACGCATAGACGGAATAGAAAAGCACCTGGAAGACCGAGTTGAAGGCCACGAGCCCCGCCGCGTAGTCGGAATCCCCCTTGGCGAGCTCGTTCCAGACAATCACCATCGCGATGCAGCGGGCGAGCCCAATCATGATGAGGCCGATGGCGTACTCGGGCTTGTCCGCGAGGAACGCCAGCGCCAGGCCGAACATGAGGAGCGGCCCAATCACCCAATTCTGGACGAGCGAGAGGCCGAGGACCCGCGTGTTGCGGAACACCTCGGGGAGCCGCTCATACCGGACCTTGGCGAGCGGCGGGTACATCATGAGGATGAGCCCCACCGCGATGGGAATCGAGGTCGTGCCGACCGAGAGCCGCGTGACGGCCTCGGTGACCGACGGGGCGAACTGCCCGAGGGCCACGCCCAGGAGCATCGCCAGGAAAATCCAGAGCGTCAGGTATCGGTCGAGGAACGAGAGACGGCCTCCCGCCTTGGGATGACATGTCTCGATGGTTTCGCTCTTCATCGTGTCTCCTTTGCGGCCTTCAGCTCGTGGGCCTGCACCATCACCGAGAGCATGAGCCGCCCGATGTCATCCCTTCGCTCGGCGTACTTCTCGGCCTCCGACGGCTCGCCGTCGAAATCTTTGGGGTCCTCGAACGGCATCGAGACGCGGAGCGTCGCCCCCGTCACCATCGGGCAGCCCGCATCGGCTTCGCCGCAGACCATCAGGGCGGCGAAGCCCGATTGCGGATTGCTCGCGTCGGCGTAGTGCTTCGAGAACTCGAGCATCTCCAGGCCCTCGCCCCACGCCACGCGATAGACGGGATTCTCCAGTCCCGGCTCGCCACGCTCGGCTTCCCTCCCGCTCGGTTCAATCTCGAAGCCGATGGCCCTCAAGGTCGAGACGGTGCGGGGGTTGAACGCGGTCGGGTCGGTGCCGCCGCTGTGGAATCGAATCTCGGGCAACCCGTGATAGGCCGCGGCGAGGTTGCCCATCGACGAGCCGAGGATGCTCCGGCGGGAATTCCCGGTGCAGACGACGATGACGTTGAGCGGAGACCCGGGCCGGTAATTCGCGGCAATCCAGCGAGCGAGCGTCTCTCCCGCCTCGCGGTGCTGAGGAGTCATTCCCTCGAAGCTCGACGAGAGACGCTCGGCGTGCTCGCGAAGCGGAGCGAAGAGCCTCGTGCGACTCTCGGATGGTTCTGAGGACATGGTTTCTCGCATGGTTCGGATGTCAGGGTTTGATGGCATAGACCTTCACGCTCGCCGCGTAGTCGTTCAGGTCATGGAGCCGGGAGAGTTCGGCAAGTCGCGTGATGAGCTCGGGCGTCTTCGACTCGGCCGGGGAGCAGCACGAGGCCCCCGCGTCGCTCGCCGCCGCCTTCTCCTCGGTCGTGCAGCACGCTTCGCCGACGGCGACCGGCTTCGTCGGGGTGCAGCACGCCGACGATTCGGCAGGGGCGGGCGTGCAGCAGGCCAAGGGCTCGAGGGCCACCGGCTCGCTCGTCATCGCGGTGCCGCAGCACCCCGACTGCCCTTCAATCTGGGCATAGGCGTTCAGGTCCGCCCCGGAGTCGATGATTTCGACGTGGGCGAAGCCCGCCGCCTTGAGGCCCTCGCGGTATTCGTCGACGGGGATGGCCCCCGCGATGCAGCCGACGTAGGCGAGGAGGTCCTTGCTAATCTCGGGCGGGAGCGGCTTCTTGAGGGCGATGTCCGAGACCGCAACGCGACCGCCGGGCTTGAGCACGCGAGCCATCTCGCGGAACACGGCCCGCTTGTCCGGGGCGAGGTTGATGACGCAGTTCGAGATGATGCAGTCGGCCGAAGCATCCGAGAGCGGCAGCTCGTCGATGGTCCCCTTGAGGAACTCGGCGTTTGCCGCCCCGGCCTTCTCGGCGTTCTTCCTCGCACGGTCGAGCATCTCGTCGGTCATGTCGACGCCGATGGCTTTTCCCGTGGGCCCGACCTGCTTCGCCGCGAGCAGCACATCGATGCCGCCGCCGGAGCCCAGGTCGACCACGACCTCGCCGGGCCGGAGGTTGGCCGTCGCCGTCGGGTTGCCGCACGACAGGCCCATGTTGGCCTCGGCCGGGATGCTCCGGAGTTCCTCCGCCGTGTAGCCGAACGCCTCGGCAACGGCCTGGACGCCCGCGCTCTCGTTGGTGAGCGTGCTCGCGGCGACCGCGGCGTACTTCTCCCGCACGACTTCTTCGATGACCTTGCTCAATTCATCCTCCGTTCTTCGGTTGGGGTTTTCCTTCGTCCTGCATCAGGCACAGGGCCAGGTCGAGGAGCGGGGCGACGCACCCGTTCACGACCCGGTAATACATGTTGTTCCCGTCGCGGCGTGCCTGGAGCATCCCGGTGTCCGAGAGCCGCGTGAGCTGGTTCGAGACCGCTTGCGGCGTCATGCCGAGGGTCTTGGCCAGGTCGGTGACCGTCGCCTCTCCGCTCCGCACCAGGTGATGGAGCATGCGGATGCGAGTGTCGTTGGCCAGCACCTTGAAGAGGGCCATGACCTTGACCGCCTCGACGAACGAGAGGAGCGGCCGGTTGGCGAGCGGCGAGCCCTTAGAGCACGAGTCGTCGGGGGCACAGCAGGCGGCTTCGGTCGAGGTCGATTGCTTTTTCGCCATGGGCTCGGTCCTCCTCTTCAACTATTACACTATATCGTGTATCCGTGACAAGAGGGCAAGGATTTTTCCCGCGGTCCGCCCGGAATCCGTCGTCCTTTCAATGCCCTGCCCCGCCGATTCCGAGGTCGCGGAGCGTCTGGCCGACCGACGTCATCGCCGCGCCCGGACGGCCGGAGGAGCGAGACCGGTCCAACTCGGCGACCGCCGCGTCCCATCGCGCCCGCGTCCACTCGGGAAGCTCGCGACGCACCAGCGGCAGCGGGTCGCCGCGGAATCCCGCACGAGCGAGCGCCGCTTGCACCGAGCGGGCCAGCAGGGCATCCGCCGAAAGCGTTTCCTCCGGCCGTTGCGGGGGGGCCGGAGTTGGACGCTCCCTCTCGCGGGGAACCGGCGGCTTGAGCAGCGAGCGGGCCGCGTCCTCGTCGGCCTGGGTGATGAACTCGAACCGCTTGCCGCGGACCATCCACGAGAAGAGCCGACACGGCTTCGAGCCGACCGCACGGGCGTGGGCCGAGGCCGCGAGGAACGCGAGCCGGTCGGCCTCGCTCGACGAGATGAACCGGGCCTCGACCGCCTGGGCGTGCAGCTCGAGCAGTCGCGTCCCGTCGCGGAGGTCATCGGGCACGACGTCCCGAAGGTCGGGTTTCTTCTCGGCCGGGTTCGAATTCGAAAAACCAGCCGGTCCGCCGGAGGCCGCAGGCCGTGAGGCGGGTTTCTGGTTGTTAGATTCCCGAAGGGGTTTCTTGTCTGTACTAGGGCCTGCAAAATGCCCCGCATTTTCGGGCCGAGGGCCTGAAGATTCATCCGCCGCGGCGGGGGCCGCGACCGCCTCCGCTGTGGACAACTCGGCGGGAGTCGCCTGCCCTTCCGGTCCCCAATCGAGGTTCACCGAGACCCAGAGCCCGTCGCGGTTGAGCACGTGCTGCGAGCAATCCTCGGGGAGCAGCCAGCCGAGTTCGAGCACGAGGAACCTCCTCGCGTCGAAGACGCTCCGCTCCGTCACGCCGAAGACGTCGGCGACCCACGACGCCTTGCAGCAGCCGACCGGGTTCACGCCCTCGCCCTTGCGATAGAACAGGCAGCGAATCAGGTGGGCGAGCACCGTCGCCGTCCGGGCCTTGCTCAGGCCACCGGCCAGGCGACGAATCATCCGCCGCGGCACCGGGACCTTGCGCGTGGCCCCCTGGAGTTGGGCGAGCATCGCGTCGAGGCCCGAGCGGTCCGGGCACCGCAGCTCGTCGGCCGACTCGGCGAAGGCGATGCCCGCCTTCGTGCACGAGCGGAGGAGGCCCAGGTCGAGGAGTTGCTTGACGGCGGGGCGTAGGCCCCCCTGCCCCGACTCGGGCCCGCCCACGAGCTTCCTGAGCCCTTCCATCGATGGTTGGAATTTGTTCCCGGAGAGTCGCCGCCGCGTCTCCAGCTCGATGCAGCCGAAGTAGGCGCGCAAGGCAAGCTTCGTGACCAGGCCCTCGCGATACGCCCACCAGGCCATCGCGAGCCTCGTCACCGAGACCGGCTCGTATCCCCCCGCGATTCGTCCCTGTAGGCCCTCTCCCCCAATGCGTTCGTTCGATGCCATCGCCCCATCCCGAGCATGCGGACGGTAAACGGGCGTCCGCGTCGGCCCGAGGGCAGACCGGTAGCGTCAGGGCGCAAAATCCCCGTCCTTCGCGGAGGTTTGTGATTGACGGGGGTACAGGAAGGGCGCTAGACTTGGGGGTGTTCTGTGCCCCTGCATCTAGCGCCGCTGGAGCCCTGGCAGGCCCCTTCCGGCATCTCCGGTCAACCGACCGCGAAGCAATCAAAGCGACTCGCCCTGGCAGGCGGTCGCTTTTTTGCTTTCTGGGTTCTTGCGAACTTCAGCCCTACATATCCGTTTGCCCATCTGATTCGTCGCCACCGGCTCCCCATGAGCCGGGGCACGGGGCTGCTTCAACCCCGTTAAAGCTCGACTATAGGGCCGAGTCGGACGCCCCGCAATTCCCTATCTGCTTGCCAGTACTAGAGAAACTGCCCTCGAATTGCCCCGGAAGCCGCCGCCGCGGGCCTTCTGTCCGGGGGTAGAGAGGCACACGGAAACGCTTGTGTGTGGAGGTATACCGGCACACACAAGCACTTAGCGATGAGTCTGACTCTATACCTCCACACGTGCATTCGAAGCCGAGCGAGCGGCGGAATCGCCCGCGATTTTCGGCAGTTCCGGGAGTGTGGAGTCAGGAGGCAGACTCGCGGTTAACCGCTATCTGTCTGGGGGTATAGAGGCACACGAATGGCCATCTGTGTGGAGGTATAGTGTCAGACAGATTCCCCTAGTGAGTGTGGAGGCATAGTGGTATACCTCCCTCAGAAATTTTTCCCGAGGAGGACCCGAGCGATGCGATTTGGACGGACCGTGACCATAACCCTGGCCAATCAGAAGGGAGGCTGCGGCAAGACCACGTCGGCCGTCAGCATCGCCGCGGCCTTGGCCGACCAGGGCCTCTCGGTCTGCGTGGTCGACGCCGACCCGCAGTGCAACGCGACCGACACCTTCGGCATCGACCGCGACCAGCTCACCCACGAAGGGCTCTACACGCTCGCCGACGCCTACCTCGGCAAGAAAGCGGCCCGCGAAATCGAGTACGAGTTCGACGACGGGCGTTTCGGCGGCCTGCTCACGGTCATGCCCGGCCACCGGGCCCTGGGCACCGTGCCGCACCGCCTCGAATCGCAGCTCCAGGCCACCATCGCCAACGACGACTACTCCGACCTCGACGCCGACGACATCAAGAACGAGCACCGCCACCGCCTGAAGCAGTCGCTCGAATCGCTCCGCGGCGTCCGCGACGTCATCATCATCGATACGCCGCCGGACCTCGGGTTCCTGATGACCACGGCCCTCATCGCCTCGGACTACTACATCATCCCCGTCTTCCCCTCGGGCTACGACCTGAAGGGCCTGGAGACGCTCTGGCGGACCGTCGACAAGGTCCGCGAACGCTACAACCCGCAGCTCGCGCTCCTGGGCGTGCTGCTCGGCAACTTCGACTCGCGGCCGAAGCTCGACAACGACATCCAGCAGATGCTGACGCAGAAGTTCGGCCAGGGCGTCGTCTTCGCCACGAACATCCACCGCAGCGTGAAGCACCGCGAGGCGAGCGTCTACGGCAAGACCATCTTCGAGCACGCCCCGGACCATCCGGCCGCCGAGCAGTTCCGGTCGCTCGCCCAGGAAGTCCTCAAGCGTCTCGGTCCCGTCGCCGAGGGCGAGGAGCCGCTCCCGCTGATGGAGGCGAACCGTGGCTAAAGGCAACCGCGGGCTGCCGCCCTCCTTCAAGCTCGACATCCCCGACCAAGGCGGGCCCGTGCAGCTCGGCGACTACCTCGACGAGGTGGACGCCGCCCCCGTCGCGCGCCCGGCCGCACCGCGCCCGGCCCCGCAGACGACCCCCCCTGCCCCGGCGGAACCGAACGCCGCGAGCGAGAACGTCGTCGAGTTCCGCAGGCCGCACGTCGCGACCGAGGAGACCCCGAGGAGCGTCGAACGGGCCGAGCCCCGCCCTGCCCCGCAGGCGGACGAGCCCGCCGCGCCCAAGCGTCGCAGGCGGCGCATCCCGAAGGCCCCGCCCCGCAAGCAAATCAACACCACGCCCGAAACGCAGCGGATGATTGATGAAATCATCGACTACGTGCAGACCTACAGCATCCAGCGGGACGCGAAGGCGTCCGAGATTTTCCACGCCCTGGTGCTCACGCTCCACGAGTCGCTCGAGGAACTCGACCTGAGCAACGTCCCGGCCCGCGGACGCTGGGGCACGCCGACCGCCCAGGCGTTCCCCATCACACTCAAGAGCGCCTTCAAGACCGCCATCTCCAAGTCGCAGAAGAAGAACCCCCGCTAGCCGAGAGTGTGGAGGCAGACTCCGTCCGAGTGTGCCTCCGGACACTCAATCTGTGTGCCTCCATACCGGCAGACACCGCGAGCCCTCGGAATCACGGACGATTCCCCCAGCCGGATATGTCCGGGGGTATAGAGGCACACAAGCGGGAGCGAGTGTGGAGTCTGACTCCATACAGCGGGCTCGCTACTCCTCGCCCGCGGCCGGGTCCGGCCCGGCCGAGGAGCCGCCGCGGTCGGAAACCACGAACCGCTTGAGGTTCTCGCGGATGAGCTGCTCGACCAGTTCCGAGCGGTCGACGCCGAGCATCGTGGCGTGGACGCTCAGCCGCTGGGACGCCTCGACGCTCAGATGGAGCGTCGACTTGACCTTCGAGGCGGATGGACGCGGAGCCGTTTTGACGGCTGAGCGTCTCCGAGCCCGAGTCGGTTGGCCGTCTTGATGCTCATCCGTCATGACGAAGCTCTCCCGAAACACGACCGCCGCGCCTGCCCACATCGACTCGCAGCCAATCGGATTCATCATCGACCAGGCCGGGCCCAGGGCTTCACGCCAAAGGCCCGGACGGAAGGAAGCCGTGCCGGATGGAAGCCCAACCCGCGAAGCCGCGAGCCGCTTTGACGGCAAGCCGCCAAGACCTAAGGGCCCGCAAGGCGGAAGGCGGGAGAGCCATTCCGACGCGGGGCGGGTCTGGCGGTATAGAGGCAGACAGAATCGAATGGGAGTGTAGAGGTATGCTGGCGAACACCGGAATCGCCAAGGATTCCAGGGACAATCGCCCAATCTGAGATTCATCGGAGGTATAGAGGCACACTCACTAGCGGCGAGTCTGGAGTGAGGAGGCACACTCGCGAGCGTCGGATTCGGTCCCTCCCACCGCCGGATTCTCGCCGAGGCAAATTGCCCCAGGCCGAGGCGTTCCGCCTCAATCCAGGGCCGCGAGAGCGACTGTCGAGCATGGCGACCCGACTCCGCTCGGGCGGGACCGGGGAGTGTGGAGGCATAGAGGGACACGCCGTCTGCCTCTCTACCTCCATACAGGTTGGAGACGCTCCGCAACCCGTCGCCCCTCCGCGGTGCGGGGAAGAATCCCGCCGTCGCACGGAGGCGCACGAGCCGAATCGCGAGCCGAGTCCGAGGAGGGCAGGGGGTTTGCCCCACGAGGACGCGAACGGCCCGCATTCCGCGAAGCTGGTGAGAGACGGGCCCGCTGGGCACGCCCAGATTCCCGTAATCGCCCCGTACGGCATTAACTCGGGCCAGGGCAGGGGGGAAGGGTATCGGATAGAAGATTGGCCGCAGGAGCCCCCTACGAGCCGCTAGGGGGAATAGCAAACTTTGACAAAGTTTGCTATCGGCGCTACTCTTTGAGGGGGAGAAACACATGGAGGAACAACCGGAATGAACGTTTCACTAACCCCCGAACTCGAGGAGTTCGTGCGGAGGAAGGTCGAGAGCGGGATGTACCTCTCGGCGAGCGAGGTGGTCCGCGAGGCCCTCCGCTTGCTCGACGAGCAGGACAAGCTCCGCCAGGTCCGGCGGGATGAGCTCAGGCGGGACATCGCCGCGGGCATCGCCCAGGCCGACCAGGGCGAGCTGCTCGACGGGGCCGAGGTCTTCGGGCGACTCAAGGACGAGCTGCGGGCGAAATGAATGACAGGGAAGGATGAAAAGATACCGGCTCACCCGAGACGCCTCGAATGACCTGGGCGAAATCGCCCGCTACATCGCCGCCGAGAATCCGGCCGCAGCCCAGGAGCTGCTCGACCGCATCGAGGACCGCTGTCGGTCGCTCGCCGAGATGCCCGAAGCGGGCCGCCTCCGCGGAGAGCTCGCCGCAAACCTCAGGAGCGTCGCCGTCGGCAACTACGTGATTTTCTACCGGCCCGACGAGGATGGCATCCAGGTCATCCGCGTGCTCCACGGCTCGCGAGACATCGCCAACCTCTTCGAGTAGCGTTCGCCGACCTTGAACGCGGAGGGCAGGGGGGTTAACCTCCGACCATCAGCCGCCTGACCGCGACTGAGAACCAACATCCGCACGAGCCCCCTGCCAGGATGGCCGGGGGTTTCGTGTTTGAAAGGCATCCGAGCCGCGTCGGCCCTGTGCACAACTGTCCCACCGCGGCGAGTTGTCTCGGCTCAAAACTCATCTTCGCCGTCCCACCGGACGAGTCCACCGGGCCCGGCCCCGCGAAAGAATGGTGGAACATCGGCGGCTTGGACGAGCGGCGTCCGCACTCGGTCGGCGGTGGGACGGCCGGGGAGAAGACTCGCCGGTCGGGGGTGTCCCACCGAGCCGCAGTCCACTCGCCAGGCGGGGGTCCTGAACGCCCCCGGAGCCACGCCTTGGGCCCCGCCGTCCGTGGCTCGCCTTCCGCGCTCGCGTCCCGGCCGCTCCAAGCGGCCGGTTGCGACGCTCAGAACCGTTGCCCGAAGACGGCCAACGGTTCCTCGGTCGCCTTGGAGTATCTCCAATTTTTCTCTTAACTTTCTAAGACAGGCAGAAGACCAGAAGACCGCCAGGGACGCATCAGGACGCCGAGGGAGTCGCCCCCTTCAGGGAGACGAAGCGGATTTCCACCCGCTTGTTGAGG
Organism: uncultured Actinomycetes bacterium; assembly: GCA_937907435.1. Lineage (GTDB taxonomy): Bacteria > Actinomycetota > Thermoleophilia > Solirubrobacterales > 70-9 > VAYN01. The sequence continues at coordinate 42,846 of CALCIA010000151.1, read as the reverse complement.
GCCGCCGCGATGCGGCGGAGCATGGCCAGGGAGTGGCCCTCGTAGTCGGCGTCTTCGAGCCGACTGATGGCCGAGGTCGAGGTCCCGACGAGCTTCGCCAGCTCGCCCTGGGTCAGGTTCGCCTGCGTGCGGAGGTCGTAAATCTTGCGGGCCACGTCGGCGTTCGCCAGCTCCGCCTCGAAGGCTTCGGCCTTCTGCTTGTCCTTGCCGACGTAGCGGTCGTAGGCGAACTCGAGGCCCTTCGAGGCGAATCGGCTTTTCCGTCCCATCGTGCAAACACTCCTGCCTGAATCTACTCCGGTTGAAACGTGTACCGCTCGGGGTCGGCTTCGAACTTTTGCATGCGTGATATCGCCGCGTCGATTTCGCGGGGCGGGACCCGCCGCTCCTTGGTCAGCCCCTGGGAGACGACCGCCACGTCCTTCCCGTGGAAGAAATAGAGCATGCGGTAATGGAGGCCTTGGAGCCCCACCCGCAGCTCGTAAATCCCGTCGCGGAGCAGGTCCGCTTCGGGGCGACGCAGTTCGTGCCCGAGGTCCTCGAGCCGCTTCAAGCGGGCAAGGCACTTCACCTGCGCCTTCGCCGGAATCGCATCCAACCAGTCGAGGATGGGGACCGAGTCGTCGTCCTCCCGGTAGAAAATGACATTCGTCGTAGGCATCCTGCCTCCGTTCATCCCCTCCGTGGCATCGCGAGCCTATCGGTTGAGATTTTCACAAATTTGAGAAATAAAGTCAAGCCGCCCGTCACCCCGCGGGGCCCGTCGACCGTCGCAACCGCCGGACGATGCTGGAGAATTCCCCGCGTCGACCAGGAATACTTAGGCAGCCGGAACATCCTCTCCAGACCCCCGCAAGCAGCTCCGGCACCCGAGACCGTCCAGGTTCTCTGCCTCACGCAGCTTGCTCCCCCGCCCAACACCCGAAGACGCTGAGGACGCGGGCTGACGCCCGCGCCAGGGTGCCTAGAACTCGCTCCCCGTGATTCCCGCCGGGGCGGGACATCGCGGCTCGCTCGTGCAAGCCCGTGCCGGTTCCACCCGCTGGCGCGGGCCCTCGCTCCTGCCGGTCGCTCGGTCCGTCACTCGGCTTGCTCCTGCCCCGCGCCGCCGCACCGCACCCGCCACGCCACCGCAGGCCCCCCGGTCCGGGCACGCCGGACCGGCCCCGAAGAGCGCATCGCCCCCCGGGCGATCCTGGCCCCTGGGGCCCTCGCCCGACCTTCCCGCTCGACCGCGGGAGAGGCCGGGACCGGGCCCGAACTCGCCGGGACATTCCCCCCGTGCTCGCGCACCTCGGGAGATGTTCCCGGCTCGCCCCCGCCCCCATCGGGTCCCCCTTTCCGCTCCGCGGAAGAGGGCTCCCCTCACGAACCCGGACGACCCCGGCCGCGGCAACGCCCGTGCCAGGCGGTCCCCGTTGGGGGCCTGTCACGGCCCTCGCCCGGCGCGACCGGGCCCCCTCTCCCCGGCGCTCCCGAGCGGCTGGATGCCGCCCGTGCGCTCCCTGTTCCGCTGGACGCTCCACCGCCCTGGACGGGCGAAGACCGGCCAACCCGCCGGGGCGGGTGTGGCCCGCGGGCTGGACGCCCGCCCGCTCGCTGGGCCGCTCGCGGCAGGCCCGACCCGGCTGGGGCCGGGTGCGGGCCACCGGCCTCCGCTGGACGCTCCGGCCCCACTCCGTGGGGGGGGAATCCCCGCTGCGCGGGGCCCTGCCACCCCCCGTTTCTCGGCATCCGACACGGCACCTCGCTCCCGCCTTGAGCGGGAGGCGACGGGTGCCGCGACCCTCGCAGCATCGCACGCTCGGCCATCGGCTTACCGCGAAGGATGTTGCCGGGTGTCAACGCATAGTTGGTGATGACACCTGGTACTTTACCCCGGAACTCCGCTCGCCTACGCTGGAGGCCGCGATTTTCCGGCCTCGAATCGACCCGGACCCGTCCCATGCGGCTCGTCGCCCGCGACGACGACATCCTCCGGACGCTCGCCTTGCGGCTCCGACTGCTCTCCCTCGACCAGGTCGCGAGCACGTGGTGGGAGCCGGGCGAGCGGGGCCTCGTGAACGCGCGGAGACGGCTCGCGTTGCTCGTGGATGCAGGCATGTTGAGGAGGCTTCGCGTGCAGGTCCGGCCGCTCCCGCCGCTCGACCGACCGGCCCTCGCCTGGCGGCCGGACGACCCCGAGCCCGACTTCGGGGCCGTCGCATGGTGCTTGCAATCACGCTGGAAAGAACCCGCCCGCGCGACCACCGTCTACATCGCCACGCGGCGCGGGGCGAACCAGTACGGGGGGAGGCAGCGGGGCGAACTCCGCCGCGAGTTCCAGGCGACCCACGACCTCGGAGTCTCGGCCATCTACTTGCGATTGCGTGCAACCAATGAATGCGAGGCGAAGGACTGGATTGGGGAGGACGTCCTCGCGCCGCATCGGCGCGGGGAGAAGCTCCCCGACGCCGTCCTGGCGGACGGCCCCGAGGCCCGGCCGCGGATGGTGCTGGAGTTCGGCGGGTCCTACGACGCCGACCGGGTCCGGCTCTTCCACCGGAGCTGCGTCGACGAGCGGCAGCCCTATCAGTTGTGGTGACCGAAGACGAGATTTCGATGCCCCGAACCCAGGCCAGGAACGTCCGACTCGGTCCCCGCGACCACGACATCTTCGAGCACGTCAGGCGCTATCGCCTGACGACTCGGGAGGTGCTCCACCGCCTGTTCTTCCCCGAGGTGAAGCCGAACGCCGTGACGAAGGTCACGTCACGTCTCTGCGACGGCGGCTTTCTTAGACGCTTCGACCTCTACGAGTCGCGGGACTATTTCGTGCTCGGGCCCGAGGCCGCCCGCATCCTCGGCGTGCCCCAGAAGCGGACCGAGGAACTCGGCGTCCAGGCCCGGCCCATCGAGTACGCGACGCTCCTCTTCTGCACCGGGGCAGGGGACCGGGAGCGCCTCACGCTGGATGAGTTGAAGGCACATCATCCAAGCATCCTCGTGCCGGGCGTCGACTCGTCGCACTACTACCTCGACCGCGACGGCGGGAAGACACGCCTCGCCTCCATCCGGGTCGATTGCGGCGGGCCGCCCGACCACGTCGCCCGGAAGTGCCGCGACGACCTCGACCGGCGCCTCGAGCACGACGCCTTCAAGGACCTCATCGCCAACGACCAATTCATGATTGCAATCTTGACCGGCCGGGAGGAGAAGGCGAGCGCCATCCACGAGACCCTGAAACGGCACCCGTGGCCGAACCGCTTCCGGCTGAACGTCATCCCCGAGCTGGTCCACCTGGTGACCCGATTGGAGCGTGGTTGACGTGTGGTGGAACCCGCTCGCGAAACTCCCGCGGTGGCCGAGCACGGTCCGCCAGCCCATCGGCAATCCGCTCCAGGTGGACCGGCTCCCCGACACCTCGGGCGTCGAGCTGGAGTACCCCGCCCGCGGCGGCAGCCCGGAGCAGAACCGGACCCACGCCCGGCTCCTGCTCCTCTGGTACGCCCTCGTGAGCTTCGCCATCGGGGCCAGCGGCATGCTGCTGCAAGGCGTGCTCGTGAGCTTCGTATTTTGCGCGTTCGTCTCTACCGCCGCATTTATCCTGATTTTCCGAAACGACCCCGCCTTCCGCCGCCGGTCTTGGGCGTGGCTCCTCGTCATCGGCCCCGTGCTCTTCGTCGCCCTCATCACGTTCCGCGAGCCCGTGCCGTACCTGCTCGTCTGCCTCCTGGCCGGGGTCCGCGTGTCGGACCTGTTCGCGAGCCACTACTTCCACCTGAAGACCACCGCTCCGCTGCCCAGGTCGCGGGCGACGACGCTCCGCTCGCTCTGGGCGAGGCGGGCGCGGAGCCTGTTCACCGCCGCCAAGGGCCTGGAGCTCTACGCGCTCGCGGCCCTGAGCATCGTCGCCGTCTTGGTGTTCGTCTACGCCCGCGACGCCGGGCACCGCCAGGGCCGGACCGGCGACGACCGCCACCTCGAGGCCATCGTCTGGCTCTACCCCTACCTGCACAGCGGCTCGCTCCTGCTGGGGCTGCTCCTGCTCTTCGCCACGCCCTGGCTCGGCGAGCACGTCATCGCGTTCCTCTTCGCCCGCAAGCCGGTCGGCTTCCGCACGATGGTCCGGGCCTTCCGCGAGGCCGTGACCGACTGGTTCGCCTACAACCGCCACGAGGCGAACGCCGTCGGCGTCTTCCGGTCGCCGAGCGGGACCTACCGGCAGCGGTGCAGGCTGACGCTCGCCACCGTCGCCGCCTTCTCGTGCCTCATGGTCCAGTTCTCCGACCGCGAGCGGGTCGCCCGGGACCGGCTCTGGGAGGTCAACCCGCTGAACCCCCGGCGGCGAGGAGCCGAGCCCGCGCGGCCGTCGCCGTTCGACCCGTCGCCGTCGCTCTTCGACTTCGACGAGGCGCGGCCGTCGTCCGTCGAGCCCAACCCCTCCGCGATGATTCGCCCCGTCTCCTATCAACCCGACGCCCCGCCGCTCGAACCCTGGCAGGAAGCCCTGCTCAAGCGGATGAGGCCCGAGCAGCGCGCCGAGTACCTCGAACGCCTCCGGGCCGGGCAACCCCGGGCGGACGCCGAGGGGCCCGAGGCCGCGACCGCCGCACCGCAACCGGAGGCCCCGTCCTCTGATTGGGAACGCTTCTGGTCACGGCTCTGGGACATCCCGGTGTGGCTCGCCATCGCGGGCGTGCCGGTGCTCTTCGCGGTCGTCCCGCCGCTTTACTTCCTCGCCTGCTGCTTCGTCACGACCGCCCGCGTCGCCGGGCTCTGGAGCCAGGAGTTTCGGACGGAGTCGGGGAAGAAGCTGCTCAACACCGAGACGTGGGACGACCTCGTGGACCGCGTCCGGGCGAGCGGGGACCGCATCGAGAAGGAGAGCCTGCTGCTGGGCGTGAACGCCCAGGACGACTCGCCGGTCATCGTGCCGCGGTCCGTCTTCCAGGAGCACGCCCACCTGCTCGGCGACTCCGGCTCCGGCAAGACCTCGCTCGGCATCGCGTCGCTGCTCACGCAGTTCATCCGCTTCGGCGACTGCTCGGTGGTCGTCATCGACCTGAAGGGCGACGACATCGCCCTGATGGAAGGGGCCCGCATCGAGGCGGAGCGGGCGGGGATTCGCTTCCGCTGGTTCACCAACGAGCTCGACCGCTCGACCTACGTCTTCAACCCGCTGTTGCAGTCGCACCTCCCGCGGCTCTCGCTCTACCAGCGGACCGACATCCTGACCTCGTCGCTCGGGCTCCAGTACGGCACCGACTACGGCCGCGGCTACTTCTCAGACGCGAACTCCGAGATGCTCTACCACGCCCTGAAGTCGAGGCCCGAGGGCGTGCCCTCGTTCGTCGAACTCGCCGCCGTGCTCCGCGAGAAGGCCCCGTTCCGCGGCGTCCCCGAGGACCTGCGCGCCGCGGGCTCGCACCTGGGCGCCATCATCAACCGGCTGGCCGACACCAAGGCCCTGAACGCGACGACGAAGGACGGATGCCCCGAGTCGGCGATGGCCAGCGCCATCGACATGCCCGACGTCTTCCGCACGCCGCAGGTGCTCTACTTCCACCTCGCGTCGGCCATCGGCATGGCCTCCACCGCCGAAATCGCCCGGCTCGCCCTCTACTCTCTGCTCACCGCCGCGAAGACCGCCCAGGGCGAGCGGACGCAGGTCTACCTCGTCATCGACGAGTTCCAACGCATCGTCTCGAACAACCTCGAACTCTTCCTCCAGCAGGCCCGGAGCCTGAACATCGGGGTCATCCTCGCGAACCAGACGCTCGGGGACTTGAAGACCGCCGACGTCGACCTGATTCCCACCGTCCGGGCGAACACCCGCTTCCGGCAAATCTTCGCCGCCTCCGACCTGGCCGAGCAGGAGGAAATCGTCAAGACCTCGGGCGAGACGACCGTCTACAGCCGGGCGTGGAGCCAGTACCTCGGGAACATGTTCGGGACGGGCACGTTCTCGCTCTCGCTCTCGGAGACGCTCTCGCCGCGGCTCCGCGTCAACGACGTGCTGCTCGCGACCGACCACCCGCAGCAGAGCATCGTCCAGGTCCGCCGCGGCCACGGCTACGCCCAGTTCGGCGGCTTCCCGTTCGTGATGACCTCCTCGTTCCACATCACGCAGCAGGAGTACGAGCGGCGGAAGCGGGCCCCGTGGCCCGAACGCGACGGGGAGACCATCCGCCCGATGCTCCTCGCCCCGCCCGCCCCGAGGAGCCCGACCATCGAGCCGGAGCCGCCGTCGCCGGGCCTCCTCGTGGGCCCGCCCAAGGTGACCGCCCCGAAGGCCCCAGAGGACGCGACGCACGCCGAGCCGACGACCATGGCAGCAGCCAGCGAGCCGACCCCGACCACCGCCCCCGAGCCCGACCCGTTCGCCGCCCTCACGCGCTACCAGGAGGAGCGGAAGAAGTCCCGCACCCGCAAGAAGAAGGGAGAGTCCTCGTGAGCGAGCCGCCGCCCCCGGACCACGCCAGCGACACGTCCCGCCTCAGCCCCGCGCGGCTGCTGACCGCCGTCGGGTTCGTCGGCCTCGTCGCCGTCATCCTCGGGCTGCTCTGGAAGGTCAACAACGCCGCCCCGGCCGTCCAGAACGAGAACGTCGGGCTGAAGCAGCAGCTCGCCAACATGCAGGAGATGCTCACCGACCTGAAGCGGGCCGAGCAGCTCCGCATGGAGGAGGAGCAGGTCCGACGCAGCGACCTCCAGGCCACCGCCGCGACCGCCGAGGAGACGGCCCAGGCCGTGACCTCGTTCGAGAAGGCCGCCGCCGCCTGGGACGGCACCACGCGGGAACTGCTCACGACCGACGCGGGCAAGCCGCTCGCCGCGAGCCCGGAGGCGCTCGGCCAGTTCCAGACCATCTGGGCCCAGCCGCGGCCGGACGCGGACGCCCCCGCCGCGCTCCGCAAGCGGCTCGACCCGCTGAAGGCCGTGCTCGACAAGGCCCTCGCCGCGAACGACACCAGCTACGCCCCGAGCGAGGACGTCGTCGCCCGGCTCAAGGCCATCGGCGACGAGGCGAGGCGGGGGGCGGAGACCTACGACGAGCTGAACCGCAGGCTCGCGGCCCTCGTCTCGGCCACGCCGCGAGCCGGGGCCGCGGAGGACGCGCCGACCTTGCAGGCGGCCCTGGAGGCGTTCGAGCGGCAGCTCACCGCCGAGGAGACCGCCGCCATCGCCGCGGCCGTCGAGCGGGAGCGGAAAGACCGGGCCGAGAAGCTCGCCCGGGAGAAGGCGGAGAGCGAGCGGCAGATTACCGCCGCCCAGCTCGAGGCGGAGAAAATCCGCCGCGAGGCCGAGGTGAAGCGGCTCGCCGACGCGAAGGGCGAGGCGATGGCCCAGGCGAAGGCCGAGGAGGAGGTGCGGCAGGCCGCCCGCCAGCGAGCCGACCTGGAACGCCGCTACCAGGCCGCCCTGCCGGAGATTCAGTCGCTGCTCTCGCCCTTCATCACCGACGGGTTCACCCAGCCGGGACGGAACTACTTCGAGAAGGCGACGACGAAGAAGATGAAGGTCTCGTTCGGCAAGCTGAACGGGGGAGGGTACCTCGAGGACACGCCGCAGGGGGTCTACAAGTTCGCCGCCGCCGTGGTCATCAACAAGGCGAACGACCGGCCGCTCGGCTCGTTCCCGAACCAGGTGACCAACGGCTTCAGCGACCCGTGGTTCGCCCTCGCCCAGCGGGCCCAAGAGCTGCTCCGCGAGCTGGGCCCGGTCTTGGTCGAGAAGGGTTTGCTGGAGCCGTGACCGTGATAGTGTGCCCTCGAACACGGAGTCCAAATGCCGAGAGAGCAAATCATCGACGCGGCGAGGCAGGCTCGCTCAATCTGGCGAATATCGTCCGGGGTCAGCGAGCAGACGCGCGCAGCCCAGGCCGTCACTCGAAGTTGGCAGGACTCTGTACGGGCCCCAGGCGTAGAGACGGAAGCACGCGTCTCGGCCGATTCGAACGAGGCTATCGACGTCCTCGAACTGCCGGTGGCCTTCGAGATGAAAGTCTCCGCCAACAATCCCCACCACGAGTTCTTTAAAGACGTTTTCAAAATCATCGCCTATAACCGAAACCATGCCTCCAGAATCGAAGAGCTGGTGTTCCTGACCGACCCCGGCGCGGCCGTACGCTTGCAACGAGGGCTCGGGCGTGTTGCCGCCGAAACCGCGAGGACGCTCGGGTTCGAGGTCACCGTGGTAGCCCTCTAGCTTCTTCGGACCGCCGGAGAACATCGCCCGTGTCATCATGGACCCCGCGAGACCGGGACATCGTCGAGACCTTGGCGGCCAAGGTCCGCGCGCTCTCGCTCGCCCAGGTCGCCCGCGGCTGGTGGGAGCCGAGCAAGCACCGAGAAGAACACGCGCGGACCCGGCTCCGCCTGCTCGGCCGGGCCGGGCTGCTCGACGCCTACCGCGTGAACGTCCATCCGCCGCTGGAGCTTCGCGGGCCCGTCATCCGCTGGAATCCCGGCGAGCCGGACCCGGACGCCGAGGCCGCGGCGACGCAGCTCCGGGGCCGCTGGACCGAGGCCGCACGCCCGACCAGCGTCTACACCGCGAGCCCGCTCGCGGCGAACCTCTTCGGCTGCTCCGGGGGCGAACTCCCCGAGCTGACGCACCGCGACCACGACCTGTTGCTCGGCGAAGTCTTCGTCGCCTACCTCCGGAGCGAGCCCGACGCCGCGCGCCGCCGCTGGGTGGGCGAGGCCGCCCGGCCGAAGGCGGGCTACCGCGTCAAGGACCCCGACGCCTTCCTCGTGGACGACGCGGGGAACACGCTCCGCGTGATTGAATCGGGCGGCAAGTACGACGCCGGGCGAGTCGCCGAGTTCCACGAGCACTGCGCCGAGCACGGCCTGCCCTACGAACTGTGGTAGCCATGACGCGAGAATTCGACCCGACCACCTACGACGTGCTCGACCACATCGCCCGCTACCGCATCGGCGTCCCCGAGGCGCTCATCCGCACGCCGCCCTTCGCCGACTTCTCGCTCGCCCGGATGAGGCGGACCCTGCGCGCCCTGGCCGAGGGCGACGGCGAGGCCCTCCTCGCGTCCGCCCCGCTCTACGGAGACCATCGCTACTTCTACCTGACCCGACCGGCGGACGCCGCCATCGGCGAATCGCCCGAAGACCCCGGGGGCCGCCGCAGGGCGGGGCCCCTCTCCGAAGTCGCGAAGGTCCGGGCCTACGGCGTCCTCGCGTTCTGCTGCCTCTCGGAGCGGCCGAGGCAGCGGCTCACGCCGGACGAGTTCCGACGCACCTTCCCCGACCATCACCGGCCCGGCCTCCCGATGAGCTACTACGCCGACCACGAGGCGAAGCGCCTCGGGTTCGTCCGCGTCGACGCCGGGGGGAAGGGCCGATGGGACCGAATCGCCGAACGAGTCCGCGAGGACGTCGAGCGCCACCGCGAGATTCCCGCCTTCCGCGACTCCATCGCCGCCGGGCGCTTCGAGCTGACCCTCGTCGCCGCGACGGAGCGGAAGGCGGAGCGGCTCCGCCCCGTGTTCGACGAAGTCTCGAGGGCGAGCGGGGTCCCCGTCCGCGTCCACGTCGTCGCCGACCTCATCGACCTCATCGCGCCGCCGCCCAGGAGCTGACCGAGCACCGCCTAGACCTCAACCGCGACAAAGCCCGCCTTCTCGACCGCCTCCCTGAGCCCCCGCTCCTGGACCTTCGCCGGTTCGTACCGGACCGAGACGTTCTTCTGCGGCACCTTGGGCCTCACCTCTCGAACGCCGGGCAGGGCCGTGAGCGTCGAGCTAATTTTGCTCGCACAGCCCTCGCAGACCATGTTCGGGATGTGGAGATTCAGCTCCGCGAGCGGCCCTTCCTCGGTAAGCTCTTCACGTCCGAGGTCGAGCCCCCGGATGCGGAGCGTGTTGAGCAGGATGGCGAAGATGCTCACCAGCATGAAGCCGACGGCGAAGAGGGGAGTGATGAGCCCCAGTGCCGCGAACACCATCCCGACGACGTTGAAGAGCACGGCGACGACGACGTTCCCCGTGAGCGTCCGGTAGCTTGCGGCCCCGAGCGTCAAGGCACTCACGACGTCATCCAGGCGGTCGCCAATCAGGATGACGCCCGCCGATTCGATGGCCACGTCCGTCCCGGCACCGATGGCGATGCCGACATCGGCCTGGGCGAGGGCCGGGGCGTCGTTGATGCCGTCGCCGACCATCGCGACCTTGCGGCCTTCGTGCTGGAGGGCCTCGATAGCGGTCACCTTCTCGGTCGGCAGGAGCTCGGCCCGCACGTCATCGAACCCAAGGGTTCGGCCGATTGCCTCGGCCACCGGCCGAGCGTCCCCGGTGAGCATCACCGTGCGAACGCTCCGCTCCTTGAGCCGGGCCACGACCCGCTCCGCCCCGCGACGCGGCGTGTCCTGGAGGGCGATGGCCCCTAAGACTCGCCCGCCGCTTGCAACCAGCACGACGGTCTTACCTTCCTTGCTCAACCGCTCGATGGTCTCTCGCACTTCGAGGAGGAAGAGCACGCCCCGCTCTTCGAGGAACGAAGGCTTCCCCGCGATGACTTGAGCCCCGTCCATCTCGCCCGAGACCCCCTTGCCGGGAATCGCCCGGAAGTTCTCGACCGGCCGCCTCCGCGCTCCTTCCCGCTCGGCGTAGAACCCGATGGCCTGCCCGAGCGGATGCTCGGAGTTGGCCTCGACCGAGGCAGCCAGCGAGAGTACCTCGCCCTCTTCGGCCCCGAAGGTCTCGACGTCGGTCACCGTCGGACGCCCGTAGGTGAGCGTCCCGGTCTTATCGAAGACCACCGTGTCGATGGTCGACAGCCCGTGGAAGACCTCGCTCGCCTTGACCAGGAGCCCGATGGAGATGCCCTTGCCGCCCGCAATCGCCGCGAGCATCGGCGTCGAGATGCCCAGGGCACACGGGTAGCCCATGATGATGACCGTCAGGAGCACCAGGGTCGAGGCAATCCAGTTACCGGTCACGAGCAGCCAGCCGACAAACGCCACGGCCGCGACCGAGAAGACCACCGGCCCGTAGTAGTTCATCAGCCGGTCGGCCAAAAGCTCGATGGGCGGCTTCCGCTCGGCAATCTGGCTCATCAGCCGGACGATTTGGCTCAGGAAGCTCTCCGCTCCCACCTTGGTCACCCTGAGCGTCAACGCACCGTCCAAGTTCAAGGTCCCGCCGATGACCTTCGAGCCCACGCCCTTGGTCGCCGGGACCGACTCTCCGGTGAAGCTCGACTCATCGACGCTCGCCGTGCCCTCGGTCACCTCGCCGTCCAGCGGGATTCGCTCCCCGGGCCGAACGATGAGGAGCTCGCCCGCGGCGACGTCTTTGGTGAGCACCTCGAGAGGAGCATCCCCGCGGAGCACGCGGGCCCGGGGCGGCTGGAGCGAGAGGAGCTTTCGGACCGCCTCCGATGCCTTCCGCCGCGTATCAAGCTTGAAGTAGCCGAAGAACAGGTGGAGCGACATCAGCCACGCCGCCACCGGCAGGAAGTTCGGCCAGCGAGCATCGAAGAGCGAGAGCGTGCCGACGACGAACGAGCCCCAGGCCGCCGTCGAGAGGAGCACGTTGGCGTTGATGACCCGACCCCTGAGGGCAAGCAGCGTCTTCTTGAGGATGGGGAACCCGACCCACAAAAGGACGAACGCCGCGACGGCGAAACTGAAATAGCCCCGGATGTGGGCGGGAAGGCCGAAGAGATTGAGCGGGTCCACCACCAGGTCAGCCAGGGCGAGCCCCATGCCGATGGTGCCGCGTTGCCTGATGAGCCCGAAGAGGGCCTCATCGGTCGCGTACTGCTGGACCTCAGTCGAGGAGACGCTATAGCCGAGCCTCTCGACGGCCTCGGCCAGCTCTTCCCGGCTCATCCTGTCCGTGTCCGCCTCGACCAGGACGACGCCATGCACCAGATTCACGAGGACGCTTCGGACGCCCGGATAGCGTTTGAGGGCCTTCTCGACGCTCATCGTGCAGAACGAGCACATGAGGCCGGAGACTTTGAGTTGGACAGTTTCGGTCGCCATGACGTGTCTCCCAAGTTCAGAGCAGGGCAAGGAATGCCCTGGCGTAGTAAGCACTCACGAAGAGCAGGGCCGAGCCGCTGACGGCCTGCATCGCCCGACGCCAGAGACCGATGCGAGTCAGGCGGACGAGCGTCCCGGCGAAGACCCCCACGAGTAGAAACGGAAGCCCCCGGCCGAGGCCGAAGGCAAACGCCAGGAGCGCCCCGTACGCGGGCCGTGCCTGGGTCGCCGCCACCGTCAGGAGCAAGAGGAGCGGGGCGGCCGAGGTGCCGAGGCTGAAGATGAACCCGTAGCCAAACGCCCCGGGGAGGCCCGGCTTCCTCATGGCCGCCAGGTGCTCGACCCCGATGCGGGGCCCGCGAAACGCGACAATCGCCGCAACGAGCGAGACCACCGCCATCGTCAGGGCCCAATAGCGACCAAACGACTCGGTGAGGATAGCCCCGAGCCTCCCGGCGACGGCCCCCAGGAGCGTCAGGTTCGCCACGATGCCCCCGAAGAACGCCAGAGCGATGAGGAAGCCCGTCCGCCGAGATTGGCTCTCGGAGGCACTCACCACGCCCGCCATCCCGAGCCCCATCGGGAGGGTGCAGGGACAGACGGCACTCGCCAGGATGCCCGCAACGAGCGTCACGCCGAGGGCCAGGGCCGAACCCTCGGGCAGGCTTTGGCCCGAGGAACGGAGGTAGTCTTCGAGCGTCACTTCGCACCCTCCGCTCTCGGGGGCCCGGACTCGAAGCCTTGAGCCGTAACCTCCTCGGCCAGGCGTTCGGGGGTCACCTCCCCCTCGACATACCGGACCTCGGCCTCCTTCTCCTTGAGGCTCACCCGGGCGGCCTTGACGCCCGGCATCGAGCGGAGGAGGTTCTCGACGGTCTCAACACACGACTCGCACGCCATGCCCCGCACGGGGAAGGCGGTCGTCCTCTCCTTCGGGTCGGCGGCGGCAGTCGCGACCGGCTCAGACGCCCCCAGCTCGGCGGGGGCGGGAACGGTCGCCTTGTAGCCAAGCTCGGTAATCTCGGCCGCCATCCGCTCGGGCGAAGCCTTCTCGGGCAGGTACCGGACTAAGACGCTTCGCCGCTCCAGGCTCACCTCCACAGAGGCCACGCCCGCCGAGGATTTTAAGGTCTTTTTGATGCGTGCCGCACACGCCCCGCAGGACATCCCCTCGACGGGGATGGTGACCACTTCAAGTCGGCCATCGGAGATAAGCGGCTCGGCTCCCGCCGTGGAGACGCCTCGAACCCCTCCGAACGGGCCCCAGGCGACGGCATAAATCGACACGGCGACGACGGCCACCAGGCAAGCGAGGCCGAGGCCAGGCCACGCGGGGCGACGCTTCGGGAAGTCGTTCAACTCTGAGTCGGCCATAGGTCTCACCTTTCCTGTCGGCGGCTCCTGGGCCGAACCGGCCCGTAACTCAACTCGCCATCGAGGTTCTCAAGGATGGGGCACTCGCTCAGCGGCCCGCTCCCGATGCACGTGGCCGTGAGCTTCTGCAAGGCCCGCTCGATGGCCCTCAAGTCGGCAATCTTCTGCCGCACGTCGTCAATCTTGTGCTCGGCCCGCTCCCGGACGTCGGCGCAAGTCGTCCCCGCTTGCACCCGCAGGGCGAGCAGCTCTCGAATCTCGCCCAATGAGAACCCCAACTCTTGGGCCCGCTTGATGAACTGGATGAGGCGGACGCTCTCCGCGGGATACTCACGGTAACCGGATTCTCGCCGCGGCGGCACGGGCAGGAGCCCCTTCCGCTCGTAGAAGCGCAGCGTCTCGACGTTCACCCCGGCCCGCTTGGCGAGCTCTCCGGTTTTCAGGTGCTCCATGGTCCGGCTCCTTTACTCTAGGGATTGTAAACCCCGTACCTAGGTACGGAGTCAAGAGGTGGTATCCCCCGCCTCCCAGGAGCCGACCCGGCTCCCCCTCCCGGGCATGCTATCGCCGGGTACAATCGAAGGCTCAAGGCCCTCACGCCTTGATTGTCCTCTGACCGTCCCCCGTCGCCCGGAGGCCCCAAACATCGGCGAAGACGGCTCACGCCGCCTGGACGTGCCGAGGCACCGCCGCCGCCATTCCGCCTGACCAACCGCACTCGCCTTCACGGGACTCATGACCGCGTTCTCGGCCCTTCGGGGTCGCGAGCGAGATTATGAACCAGGCCGGGGGACACCACCCCGGCCACAGTGAAGGAAGAAGCGATGAAACCAGGAGACAAAAAGCCAAGAGCAGCCCAGAGACCAGGCCAGCAAGTTCTTGCTCGGTCCGAGTTCAGCCGGTTCGGGAAAAATGGCCTCATCTACATGTCGGTGATGGCCATTCGCGACAGCAGCACCGGGAAATCCCGGTTCGCGGTCACGATACCGAACGCCGACCGGGTCGTCTTCCCGGACGACCTCGGCGTCCTCCTCCAGACCTTCGGGTGGGCAATGGCCACCCTGGACCTGGGGATGAGACGCGACTCCAGAGCTTGGAGTGGGTGCTGCGACACCGTCTGCAAGGTCGAATACTGCTTGAGGCTTGAATGACGGCAATGGTGCCGGGCGGCTCTCGTTGAAAAACGAGGGCCGCTTTTTTGCGCGGGAGTCGCCCGGCATCGTCCCCGTCATCCGCCGGGCCCGAAGAAAAAGGCCCAAGAGACGCGAATCTCTTGGGCCCAGGCAGGTTCCTTACGGCCGTCCCAACAGGTGGGTATGCAGGGCGAACATCGTCGCCACCGCCACGAAGAAGAAGACGATACCGACCAGACGCAGATAGAACTGCCTCAGCAGTCGCTCTCGCCGATACTCCTCGCGTTGCAGCCTCCGGTAAGCACGTGGCTCCAGCCACTTCTCTCGATTGCTCATGGACTCCCTCCATCATCATGCGTTGTTTCGAGCCAGCATCCGCCGACGCGCCCGAGGGCACGCCGACGCACGTCGGCTCACGCAGAGGATGGCTGGGAAGAAGGGGACCTGCCTTTCGCCCGTTGATTTGGCGTGCTCCCGGGCCAGGAGCGAAGAACAACCCTTCGAGGGTCCGAGGCGAGGCCCCGACGGTGGGGCCAGCAAGATTCTACAGGCGGGCCGAGGGGCGTTGAATCGCGGGGGCCGGGACGCTGCCACGAAAGAACCACCGAAGAGCCACCCGCCGCGAATCGCGTGACTGCTACGGTGGATGGCCTGAACGACAGAGCGAGTAGACGGGAAACCGGGCCTTCCTGCGACCCAGGGAGGCTCGCGACGCATTCGATAAGGTTCGGTGCCCCAGCCTCCCGACCCGGACTGGAGCGCCCCCATGGCAAGTTCCAACTTGGTCCTGCACCGCGGTGCGAAGCCCGTCACGACCGAAGAACTCGCGGCATTCCAGGCACCGCCACCGAATGGCCGGTGGTTCCCGCTGTCCCACGGCCGCGTCCTGAGCGTCGTCACCGAGACGCTCGGCGAGGCGGGCTACGGCATCGAGCGGCAGCAGCTCGGCGTGCTCAGGGACGGCTCGCGTTTCTTCGGCACGCTCGACCTCAAGAGCCCCATCGCCGACGGGGTCAGCCTCGCGGTCGGCATCCGCAACAGCGTGGACAAGTCGTTCCCGCTCGGCTTCTGCGCCGGGAGCAGGGTCTTCGTGTGCGACAACCTCGCGTTCCGCTCCGAGCTGCTCGTCCGCCGCAAGCACACCATCCACGGTGAGCGGGACTTCGTCCGCCGCATCGCCGAGGCGGTCGGCTCGCTACCCGCGTTCCAGGAGCAGGAGGCCCTCCGCATCGAACGGATGCGGGAAGCCGAACTCGGCGACGACCAGGCCGACGCGCTCATCCTCCGCGGATTCGAGCGGGGCATCGTCGGGGCCCGCGAACTGCCGCGCGTCTTGCAGCAGTGGCGAAACCCGCCCTTCGAGGAGTTCCGGCCGCGAACGGCGTGGGCCCTGCTCAACGCCTTCACCGGGGCCATGAAGGAGCGGGGAGGCAGCCAGCCGCAGAGCTACGCCACGCAGACCATGCGGCTCCACGCCCTGCTCGACCCGGAGCGGAACTGAAGCCGTTCAATCCGAGGAGGTTCCGACGAAGGGATGCGTCGGGGCCTCTCTCCCTGCCATTGACCTTCGCCGTGGAAACGGCGAAATGACCACCCCCGCGCGAGTGCATCCGAGGAAATGCACCTCGTCGATAATGTGGGGAAATTAGGTAAACTATACAGTCGACAGGACGGCGGGGCCGTTCGATTGTAGACAGACACCGTATACTGTACTAAGGTCCACTAATGCGTAGCGAGTCGCTTGGCGAGAAAGAGAAGAGGGCCACACGTTGAACGTGCAAATTCACAGGCCCATCAAGCCAGGCCCAGAGGCCGCCATCATGGAGGCGGTGGTTTTCTGGTCACGGTGCATGGTCGACGAGGACGAACCCCATTGGGTCGCCAGCTCGGTACCCGTCGGGGCGGGGATGCCCGACTTCATTCTCGCGACGTATCGCCCGGAGATAGGCAAGCTCGATGAGGGGAGCGACGACTGCGCGCGTGTCCTCGCCTATCTCCGGCTCGTCCGTTCGGCCAGGCCGGAGACTTTGGCCGAGCGAATCGGTTATCCGTTCAAGCGGCTGACCGGCGTGCTCCAAAGGCTGGTTGATGCTGAGGCCGTCATCGGCAGGGGGAATGTTCTCCGCTTGGCCACCAAGTGGCGGCGGATTCTCCCGCGGACCGTTGCCATAGAGGCGAAGGTGTCCGACTGGAAGAAGGCGGTTGAGCAGGCGTCGCGGAATACCATCTTCGCGAACTATTCGTATATAGCTCTCCCAAGGTCACTCGCCGAGCACGTTTGCCAGAACGCCTTATTTGACCGGCTAGGGCTCGGCCTCCTCGGCGTGGAGAAAGGCGGGGATGTACGAATTCTGCGGCGGGCACCTAGGACAAAACCGATTGCGTGGTACTATTACTACAACCTAGCTCTGACCTTGAGTCGGACCGACGAGGCGCGTCAATGCCGTTTCATGTCCCCATCGACGAAGCCCGCAAGCGCTTCCCGAACTACACCTTCATCAAGGCACTGACGGCGAGCGAGCAGAAGGCCGCGTTCCACGTCCAGGATAAGAATGGCGAAGACCTCTGTCTGAAGATTGTGAACCCAAACTTCGGCCTCGACCGCGTCCCACGCGAGGTCGAGGCGATGCTCAAGGTCAAGCACCCGAATGTCGTCGAGTTCGTCGAGTACTCGCTCAGCGTAAAGCGTGACGGGTCTTTGTATTACATCATCGAGAACTTCGTCGAAGGGACGGACCTGACGGCAGAGCTGGGAAAGCCGTGGGACCATACTCGCGCCGCGGAATTCTTCGCCGCGCTGCTCGATGGCCTGAATGAGCTACGCCGGGCGAACGTCGTCCACCGGGACCTCAAGCCCAGCAACGTCCGCGTTCGGGCCGACGGGGAGCCAGTCATTATCGACTTCGGTCTCGCCCGACACCTCGACCTGCCGGACATCACCAAGACGGGCGCCCTCGTCGGGACGCCGCTCTACTTTGCCCCCGAACAGTTCACGGGCGAGCGAAAGTACATCGACCACCGCACCGACCTCTTCGCCGTCGGGATTCTGCTCTACTCCGCACTCGTCGGGAAACACCCATTCGACGCCGCCACCCACGACTTCAACGCGCTCGCTGACGCCATCAAGAACTCCGAGGAGTACCTCAGCGACCCGGGGTTCGCGGCCCTGCCCGCGCCCTGGAAGCTCGTCGTGAAGAAGCTGCTGAGCAAGCAACGAGAGCATCGTTTCAACGACGCTGCCCAGGCAGCCTCCGTGGTTAGGAAGGCCGGAGGGTTGACGTGATTCGCAAGGGCGTGTGGCACCAGTTCGGGGACAAGAGCCAGACCGTCGCCTTAGAACAGCTCCAGCAGGGCGTCGGCGTCGGGGTCATCATCAGCCCGCGAGACCTCAAGCTCGAAAAGGCCGAAGAGCGCTGCACCCAGTACCGGACGCTCGGTGCCGAGGCGCTGCTCGACTGGCAGTTCTACATTCCCGACTACACGAACAAGAATATCGGCACGTATTCTCTCGACGAATTTCGCAACTCGGTCAACACGCTCAACCAGGTCAGCCAGGCGGACCTCGACACGCTGAGTGCGACTCTTGAAGACCACAACCGGCGGCTCTGCACGGCCGCCGTCGTCGCCCCCGCCGTGCTGTATGAGGCGAATCGGCCCGAGCGCTTCGACCTGAACCGGAAGCTCTTCGAGGCAGCCAAGCGTGCGGGCGACGCGCTGGGCATCCCGACGCTCGCGACCGTGGCCCTCGCCAACTCTTCCATCATCTCGCCGCACTCCATCTCTGAAGCGCTGAGCCACGCGACGGGGCTGCCGTGCGACGGTTGGTACTATCTCTTCGAGTTTGGGGAGTGCCGCATCCCGTTCGAGCGCAACGAGGTGCTGAGCTGCGGCTCCGCGTGCCTGACGCTCGCGGCCAACCTCAAGCCCGTCGTCCACGCCTACGCAGGGCCGATGTCACTCATCTCCTTCGGCTTCGGGGCGACCGCCGCCGCCATCGGGCACAGCCAGACGCTCTGGCAGTTTGACCGCTCACGCTGGCCGCTGACCCCGACCGAGCAGCAGGGCGGTCCGGGCGAGGTCGCTCCGCGTTTCTTTTCAGGGACCCTCTGGGGCACCATCATCTACGCCGACGAGGTCATCCGGCTCCCTCACTCGCTCCGCGAGCAGGTAATGACCCACTCGCCGTACTCGCAGCTCATCGAGGACCCAGCGACACACGGTGTCGTGAAATGGTCGCCGTGGGAAGCCGGGAAGCACCTCGTGCACGTCATTGGTACGGAGGCGGCCGAGATGGCGGCAAGCTCCTCGGCGCGGGCTGCCGCCCAGGCGGCCATCGCGCACCTCGACCAGGCAAATGGCCTCTTCGAGAGCATCGCGGGGGTCCCAGTTCCGCTGCGGCAAGAGTCGCAGAACTTTCACCAGCGGGCCTGGCGCGACGTGCTCCATCGGATGCTGAACGAGCGTGGTGACGACTACGACCTGCTCGAAATGATGAGCTGAGGCAGTCCGCAGCGAGTCGAGCGCGGCCCGCCTAGACGAGCTGCGTCACTTCTTCTTTGAGCGATTGTACGGCGACTGGTTCACCGGCTTTAGGCTGATGTCCCGCTCGTGGGCCTTCGAGCGGACCGCGTCCTCGGTCCGCCCGAGCTTGAGCCCGATGACCCGCGTCGGCGTGTTCTGCTCGGCGAGCCGCCGCAGTTGCTGCACGTCATCCTTGCTCCAGGGCTTCCCGTCGTTCTCGGGCGTTTTTGACATCGTCGTTTCTCCATGAGTCGTTGCTAATCGTCTGGAAGTCTTCGACCCGCCTCACGGCGTCGGGTCCCCCTGAAGGAGCTTGGCCAGGCTCGTCGCCGAGGAGAGGACGGAGGCGACCGTCGGCGCGGCTTCCTTGATGCGCCCCCAGTAGCGACGAATGAGCCCCGGGTCCTTCTGCTCCTTCTCCAGCTCGGCGGTGAGCTTGCCCAAGTCTTCGGTCGCGTCGGACTTGTCGACCTCGCTGAGTTCCTCGCGTTCAAGCAGCTCCCTCGCCTCCTTCAGCACGCGCTTGACGTCGTCCTCAAGCTTCGTCGACTGTTCGACGGTTTGCTTATAGACGGTGATGTCCCGGGCAATGACGCGGGCCCCGCTGCCGACCGCCGAGCCCACCGCATCACCTCGAATCTGAATCTTGTCGCTCATAGTTTGTTGCTCCCTCTAGGAACCACTCCCCTCGGTCGAGATGTCTCGCGCGATGACGCTCGCTCCGGGGCCGATGGCCGCACCCGTCACGTTGCCGTCGATTCGCACGAAGTTGTCCCCCACGTGGATGACGGCGTTGTCGCGCGCCACGAACTGCACGGTCGCGGGCACACCGTCGTCGGCGTCGTCCGAAGACGCATCCACGCGGAGGATGGTCATGCCGTACTCAGGCTTCAGCTTCCCGACGATGTCGGTAATTTCCTTGTATCGGTCATCGTCGGCGTCCGAGAAGGTGACGACGATGAAGCGGGCCAGCTCCGCGAGACCGGCCTTCTCGTGGTTTGGCGCCTCCTTGTGGAGCGCGTTCCAGTACCGTGTCGTCACGGCGAGCTTCAGCTCCAGCAGGACCTCAACCGAATCCCCGTCCGACACCGAGAGGTTCACCAAGTCCTTCCCGACGAGGGGGAGGGGGGAGACGACCACATTGTTCGCTCGGCAATAGTGCATGATGATGCCGAGCAGGAGGTTTCGCGCCGCCGGTTCGTTCTTCCGACGATTCCCATCCCAGAGGAGCCGCCACCCGTCCTCCTGCTCCACGAAGTGCTGGAACCGCTTGAGCAGCACCTCGACGAAATTCAGGAGGGCCGCCTTCGCCCGGGAGTCGAGCGAGACGGGATGCCGCGCGCAGTACTCGCGAGTCGGCTCGTACCAAGCGACGACGCCTTCTGTATCCCGCGAGAAATCGTAGGGCCGGGGGTCCTGCGTCTCGACGTCGTGCAGGTACTTCTTCAGCAGGTCGGGCCGCTTCCGCGCGAGGTCGACGATGACGTCCTTGTTCACCCGCGAGGTAATGTCGTGGCTAAACTCGGCACGGAGCGTGTCGTTCTCGTTCGAGTAGCAGTAGTCCCAGAAGTCGTCCGAGTTGATGGTCGGCAGCGCCCGGAGGTAACGCCGCGGGGCGAGGAGGATGCCCTTGCCGTTGTGCGGGTTGTCCGGCAGCGGCATCATCAGCGGGACCCAAGTCCTCCGCTCGGCGTCGTACCGGCCGCGCGAGTGACGCCGCATCCTGGTCGGCACGTTGTGCCGCTTGCAAACATCCAGCGTGTAGGCGGCGAGCCGCCACCTGAGCAGCCCGGCGGTGATGTCGCTGATGCGGTCCGCTCCGATATTCTTGCGGATGATGCCCACCTCCTCGAAGTGGGTAATCTCCGTCAGTCCGGCCCGGATAGCCTCGGACAGGCCGCTGGCGATGAGCCGGGCGATGACGCCGCTGGAGCCCAAGCCGTCCGTGCCTTCCTTCGTGTAGCCGAGGCAAATCTCCTTCACCTCGGGGAAGACCAAGTCGGCTAGGGCCTTCTTATAACGGTTCGAGGAGCGGTCCTCGTGCGAGGACGCGACGAGCTTGAAGACCTCGTCAAAGAACCGGATGACCTCCTCGTGGCTCCCCTCGAAATAACCCCTTTCGTCGGCATAGATTAGGAATGGGTCGAGGAAGAGGGTTGTGTCGAGCGTAAGGATAGGGTCGAACCAATCGTCGTCGTCGGTCCGAGTGATGTTGTAGTGCTCGGAGAAAAGCATAGGGACCACCTCGGAGCGGACGCGAACGCGAACAGCAGCACACACCCAATGCTATCCATCAGTACCCTACGCGCCTAGCTCCACAATTGTTTAACACGCCCTGGTTCTCCCAATCTTCTCATTTGACCCCTCGCCCCTTGTAGGTCATAAAGGGCGTTATGACCTGTGAAAACTAAAAGAGTCTTGTCCCGTAAGACCGGCCTATCGGCCCGATTCGAATCTCGCACGCTCCCACCTCCGATGTCGTCCCCCTACCTAAGAAGTTCGAACAAACGTCTCCCAATCGCGCGACTCCGCAATTAAACTTCTTGCCGGTTTGAGCCCCGGAGAATCCGCTTTTGCGCAAACTTCTTGCCGATTCTGGGCTCGGTGGTGAGCTTCGGAGGGGCCGTAAGGCACGGCCCCTGACCCAGGGGCAACTCGCCGCCCAGGTGGGCCTGTCCGAGAGGACGGTCCGCCTGTTGGAGCAGGGCCGGGGCAACCTCGGGACGTGGAAGAGACTCCTCGGGCACCTCGGCCTCGTGCTCGTCGGCCGCAACCTCCCCGCCGCGGCTTCGCTCGGGGAGAGCCTGGCCGCCCTCCGACGCTACCGCGGCCTGAGCCAACGCGAGATGGCCGAGCTGGTCGGCGTCACCCCGCCGACTATCGTTGCCCTCGAGCGAGAGGAACGGGGGCGGCTCTCCACCCTGGAACGCGTGCTCACGGTGCTTGGGGCGGGTGCGTACCTCGCACCGGAGGGCCAAGCCAAGCCGTTCTACACGCACGCCGGGAACGCTTCCACGAATCACGCGTGGGAAACCCCCGTCTCGCTACTGGAGGCCCTCGCGTCGGTCTTCGGCCGCTTCAGCCTCGACCCGTGCGCCCCGCGTAAGTCGCGAGTGCGGGTGAAGGCCCGCGTTCACCTGACGCCCGATGATGACGGGCTCTCCGTACCGTGGCACGGGACCGTGTTCGTCAATCCGCCTTACGGCCGCGGCCTAGCCCGGTGGGTGGAGAAGGCCCACCACGAGGTGAGGAGCGGCCACGCCAAGGCCGTCGTGGCGTTGCTCCCGGCCCGTCCCGATACGGCGTACTGGCATGACCATGTTGCCGGGCACGCCACCGTGTATTTCCTGCGGGGTCGCTTGCGGTTCAACGACGGGGCCCAGAGCGCCCCGTTCCCGTCGGCGTTGGCCGTCTGGGGGGCAGGGCCGGAGACGCTGTCATCCCTTGACGCGGCCTTGCTCGGGGCCTGGCGAGCGGGGTGACCCGGCCGGGTTCGGAGCCGGTATTCCGGCCCCTTGGCTGCGGAGGGCGCAGTCGAAGGAGGGGACGACGAGGTCTCAGAATCCCCATCTTGCATCCCCTGCTCCGTGTGGTACGTTTAGCTCGCATAACGCCCTTTATGCGAGCGAAACAATCCCAGAGCAGGGGACGGAAATCGAGGCCCGACGGGATGGATTCCTTAAAGACTGAAGACCGTGCGACCGACGATGCGATGACCGCCGCGACCCCGGCGACGATCGAGCGCCCGTCCGCGACCGCCCTCCCCGCGGTCATCACCGCCGAGGGCCCCAAGGCCTCGGAGCGGTTCTTCACCTTCTTCACCGACACGATCCGGAACAAGAACACCCGGGCGGCCTACTACCGCAACGCCCGCCGGTTCTTCGACTGGGCCCAGGTCCGCGGGCTCGCGCTGCGGGACATCAAGAGCTTCCACGTCTCGGCCTTCGTCGAGGAGCTCTCGCAGACCCATTCGGCGCCGTCCGTGAAGCAGAACCTGGCGACGATCCGGATGCTCTTCGACTGGCTGATCACCGGCCAGGTCGTCGAGACGAATCCGGCCCATGCGGTCCGGGGCCCTAAGCACGTGGTGAAGAAAGGCAAGACGCCGGTCCTGAACGAGGACGAGGCTCGCCACCTGCTCGAGAGCATCGACGTTTCGAACCTGGTAGGCTTGCGCGACCGGGCGCTCATCGCCGTCTGCCTCTACTCGTTCGCCCGGATCGAGGCGGCCCTCGGGATGACCGTCGGCGACTACTTCCCCCAGGGCAAACGCTGGTGGTTCCGTCTCCACGAGAAGGGCGGCAAGCACCACGACATGCCCGCCCACCACAAGGCGGAGGAGTTCGTCGACGCCTACATTGAGGCGGCGGGCCTGGAGGACCAGAAGAACGCCCCGCTCTTCCGATCGGCCATCGGCAAGTCGAAGCGGCTCAGCGAGACGCGGATGAGTCGCCACGCGGCCCTGAAGATGATCCAGCGCCGCGGCAAGAAGGCCGGGATCCTCACGGCGATCTGCTGCCACAGCTTCCGGGCCACCGGGATCACGAACTACCTGGAGCACGGCGGGACGCTGGAGAAGGCCCAGCAGATGGCCGCCCACGAGTCGCCGAAGACCACCAAGCTCTACGACCGCACGCAGGATGCAATCACTCTGGATGAGGTCGAGCGGATCGCCATTTGACTTCAACAACTATCGCCTGCTGGCATCACGATCGGCTCCTGCCGCACCATACTGATTGAATTATAACGTGTGTGCATAAGACCGGGACAATCATTTTATGTCTAATCTTGAAGATTATCTGACCCAGCTCTCCTTCCTCTTTGCATTTCTGATCGCCGCGATCGCGCCCGGCACGGCCTTGGCCGAGAACGGAAACGTCGAGAAGCGGGAGTTCGTCTGCATGATGCAGGATACGGTCATGCTCAAGAAGGGGATCCCGGTCGAGCACGAAGGGAGGACCTACTACGCCTGCTGTCCGATGTGCATCGAGAAGCTCAAGGCCGACCCGACTCGACACACCAAGGCACAGGATCCTGTCACAGGGGCGACGGTCGACAAGGCCGCGGCCTACATCTACAACCTCGACGGCTTCGCGATCTACTTCGCCTCCGAGGCATCCCGCGAGGCCTTCGGCCGGGAACCCGGCCGGTACATCGCCATCGAGTAGCCGGTACGCTCAAACGCGATCGGCCTGCCGCATCGCTTCAGTCCACCCCGCTGCTCGGCGAAGGCTCTCCCGCGCCCGCAAAGATCCGGTAGAGCGCCGGGAGCACGACCAGCGTCAACAGCGTGCTCGAGACGAGCCCGCCGATGACCACGGTCGCGAGCGGCTTCTGCACCTCCGCACCCGTGCCGGTCGCGAGCGCCATCGGCACGAAGCCGAGCGAGGCGACGAGCGCCGTCATCAGCACCGGCCGGAGGCGGGTGAGCGAGCCGTGGATGATCGCATCGTCGAGCCTCTCGCCCGAATCGCGGAGCTGGTTGATGAAGCTCACCATGACCAGCCCGTTCAGGACCGCGACGCCGGAGAGCGCGATGAACCCGACCGCGGCGGAAATCGAGAACGGCATCCCGCGGAGCCAGAGGGCCACGATGCCGCCGGTCAGGCCGAGCGGCACGCCGCTGAAGACCAGGAGCGAGTCGCGCACCGACCGGAACGTGCTGTAGAGCAGCCCAAGGATCAGGAGGAAGCAGAGCGGGACGACCAGCGCCAGCCGCTTCCTCGCGGCGACGAGGTTCTCGAATTGCCCGCCCCAGTCGATCCAGCCGCCAGGCGGCAGCGCCACCGCGGCGACCTTCTCCTGGGCCTCCGCGACGAAGGAGCCGAGGTCTCGGCCGCGGACGTTGGCCTGGACGACGATGCGCCGCTTGCCGTTCTCCCGGCTGACCTGATTCGCCCCCTCGGCAATCTCGACCCGGGCGATTGCCCCCAGCGGGATGAACCCGGGCCTGTCCGACGCACGCTCGTCACGCCGCTCATCCGCGAGTCGGATGAGGCGACTCTCCTCCTCCGGCCGAGGCAGGGGGACCGGCAAACTTTCGATCGCGGCCGGATTGTCCCGCAGCGATTCCGGGAGCCTCACCAGGAGGTCGAAGCGACGATCGCCCTCGAAGACCAGTCCGGTCTCCCTGCCGCCGACCGCCGCGGCGATGATGTCATGCACATCGGCCACGGCCAGGCCGTAGCGGGCAATTGCCGACCGGTCGATGTCGATGTCCATGACCGGCAGGCCCTCGGTCTGCTCGACCTTGACGTCCGCCGCGCCCTCGATGCCGCCGAAGACGCGGGCGATCTCCTGCGCGGTGCGCTGCATCGCGTCGAAGTCGTCGCCGTAGACCTTGACGGCGACGTCGCCGCGGACGCCCGCGATGAGCTCGTTGAACCGCATCTGGATCGGCTGCGTGAATTCGTAATTGTTCCCCGGCAGCTCTGCGGCCGCTGCCTCGATGCGGCCGAGGAGCGAGGCCTTGGACTCGTCGGGATCGGGCCACTGGTCGGGCGACTTGAAGATGACGAAGGTGTCCGAGATGTTCGGCGGCATCGGATCGGCCGCCACCTCCGCGGTCCCCGTCTTGGAGAAGACAAACGCGATTTCCGGGAACGCGGCGAGGACCCGCTCGAGGTCGAATTGCATCTGCTGCGATTGCGTCAGGCTCGTGCTCGGCATGCGGATCGCCTGGAGCGCGAGGTCCTTCTCGTCGAGCGTCGGCACGAACTCCTGGCCGAGCCGGGTGAAGAGCAGCAACGATGCCAGGAAGAAGGCGACCGCACCCGAGACGACACGCCCGCGGTGACGCACGGCGAGCCGCACGATCGGCTCGTATCGCTCCCTCGTCCGTCGGACGAACGCGTTCTCGTGCTCGGTCACCCGGCCGCGAATGCAGAGGGCGACCATCGCGGGGACGAACGTCAGCGACAGGATGAAGGCACCCACGAGCGCCCAGATCACCGTCGCCGCCATCGGGTGGAACATCTTCCCCTCGACCCCGGTCAGCGCCAGGATCGGGATGTAGACGGTGATGATGATCGCCTCGCCGAAGGCGGTCGCGCCCCGCACCTGCCTGCTCGCCTCGAAGACCGTCTCCAGCCGCTCCTTGAGCGTGAGCGTCCGCCCGAGCTTGTGCTGCCGCTCGGCCAGCATGCGGAGGCAGTTCTCGACGATGATCACCGCGCCGTCGACGATGATGCCGAAGTCGATGGCGCCGAGGCTCATCAGGTTCCCGCTGATGCGCGTCTGCACCATGCCGATCGCGGTGAAGAGCATCGAGAGCGGGATCGCGAGCGCCGTGATCAGCGCCGCGCGGAAGTTCCCGAGCATCGCGAACAGGACGACGATGACCAGGATCGCCCCCTCGGCGAGGTTCTTCCGCACCGTGGCGATGGTCGCGTCCACGAGCTTGGTCCGATTGAGCACCGTCTTGGCCCGGATCCCCGGCGGCAGGCTGCGATTGATCTCCTGCATCTTGGCGTCGACCGCCGCAGCCACCGCGCGGCTGTTCTCGCCGATGAGCATCAGCGCCGTGCCGACCACGACCTCCTCGCCGTTCTCGCTGGCGCTCCCGGTGCGGAGTTCCTTGCCGATGCCCACCTCGGCCACGTCCCGCACATAGATCGGCGTACCTCCCCGCGTGCCGATCACGACCTGCTCGATCTCGGGGATCGAGCCGATGCGGCCCGAGGCCCGCACCACGTAGGACTCGCCCTTGTGCTCGATGTAGCCCGCCCCGGTGCTGAGGTTATTCCGCTCCAGCGCCGCGATCACGTCGGCGAAGCTAAGCCCGTAGCTGACCAGTCGCATCGGGTCGGGGGCGACGACGTATTGCTTCACGTAGCCGCCGATCGCGTCGACGCCCGCGACGCCCGGGACGCCCTTGAGCTGCGGGCGGATGACCCAATCCTGGACCGTGCGGAGGTAGGCCGCGCGCTCGAGGTCATTCCGCAGGTACTCCCCTTCCGGCGTGAGGTAGGAGCCGTCCGGCTGCCAGCCGGGTTTCTTGTCCGACCGCTCGGCGCCCTCGCCCTTCGGATGCACGTACTCGACGGTCCACATGTAGATCTCGCCGAGACCGGTCGAGATGGGGCCCATCTTCGGCTCCGCCCCGGGCGGCAGCGACTCGCGCGCCTCGCCCAGGCGCTCGTTGACCTGGTTCCGCGCGAAGTAGAGGTCCACGTCGTCGGCGAAGACGGCCGTGACCTGCGAGAAGCCGTTTCGCGAGAGCGACCGGGTGTACTCCAAGCCCGGGATGCCCGCGATCGCCGTCTCGATCGGGAAGGTCACCTGCTTCTCGATTTCGAGCGGCGAGAGCGAAGCGGCGAGCGTATTGATCTGGACCTGGTTGTTGGTGATGTCCGGGACGGCGTCGATCGGCAGGTGGCGAAGCGAGAGGACGCCCGCCACGGCGACCACGAGCGTCGCGAAGAGGACCGGCCACGGGTGATAGATCGAGGAGCGGAGAATCCGTTCGAGCATACAGTTCCTTACGATGAACCCTCGCCCGCACGGAGCAGGCGGAGGGCGTTGAACACGACGAGGAGCGACATGCCGGTGTCGGCTGCGATCGCCCCCCAGAGCGAGGCATACCCGGCGAAGGTCAGGGCCACGAAGAGCACCTTCACGCCGAGCGATGCGACGATGTTCTGGCGGATGACGCGGAGGGTGCGACGGGAGTGGCGGATGAGCCAGGGGAGCTTCGAAACGTCGTCGCCCATCAGCGCCACGTCGGCCGTCTCGAGCGCGGCGTCGGTCCCCGCTGCGCCCATCGCGATGCCCAGCGTCGCACGGGCGAGTGCCGGGGCGTCGTTGACGCCGTCGCCGACCATGGCGACCGCGCCGAAGCGCCGCACCAGGTCCTCCATCGCGGTCACCTTGTCCTGCGGCAGCAGCTCGGCGTGGATCTCGTCGACGCCCGTCTCCCGGCCGATGGCCTCGGCCGTGCCGCGGTTGTCGCCGGTGAGCATCACGAGGTGACTCACCCCCTCCGCCTTCAGGCGTGCGACGACTTGCCGTGCCTCCTCGCGGACCCGGTCCGAGAGCGCGATGTAGCCGCAGACGTGCTCCTGCTCGCCGATGACGACGACGCTCGCCCCCGAGGACGCAAGCGCCTCGAGCTCGGCGTGGAGTTCCTCGGTCTCCTGGCCCTGCTCCTCCAGGAAGCGGTGCGAGCCGATCCAGAACGAGCGGCCGTCGAGCACGGCGCTCGCGCCCTTGCCCTTGATCGCGCGGAAGTCGCTCGCGGGCTCCGGCCGGAAGCCGCGCCCCGCGGCATACTCGACAATCGCCCGCGCCAGGGGATGCTCGGAGCGAGCCTCGATGGCCGCCGCGATCCGCAGCAACTCCTCCTCGCTGTGCCCCGAGCGGGGCACGATTCGCTGCACGCTCGGCCTGCCCTCGGTCAGGGTCCCCGTCTTGTCGAAGGCGAGCGCCTTGAGCGTGGCCGGGGTCTCGACGTAGAGGCCACCCTTGATCAAGACGCCCTGTCGTGCTGAGGCGACGAGCGCCGCGACGATGCTCACCGGCGTCGAGATCACCAGCGCGCACGGGCAGGCGATGACCAAGAGCACCAGCGCCCGATAAAGCCAGAGCGACCACTCCCCGCTCACGAGCGGCGGCACGACGGCGATCGCCAGCGCCAGGCACATGACGGCCGGGGTGTAGACCCGGGCGAAGCGTTCCACCCACTGCTCGCTCGGCGCGCGCTTGGCCTGCGCCTCGCCCACCATCTTGATGATCTGGGCGAGCGTGCTGTCCGCGTACGGCTTGAGCGTGACGACCTCGACCGCGCCGTCCTCGTTGATCGTCCCGGCGAAGACCTCGCTGCCGACCCGTTTGGGCACCGGCACGGATTCGCCCGTGATCGGCGCCTGGTTCACCGTGGTCTCGCCCTTGGCGATGCGGCCGTCGAGCGGGAACTTCTCGCCGGGCTTGACGACGATGGTCGTCCCTGCCGCCACCGATGCGGCGTCGATGAGCTGCTCGTTGTTGTCCGGGCCCATCACCCGCGCCTGGGTCGGGCTCAGCGAGAGCAAGGCCGCGATCGCGCGGCGTGCCCGCCCCACGCTCCACGCCTCCAGGGCGAGCGACAGCGCGAACAGGAAGGAGACGGCCGCGGCCTCGAAATACTCGCCGATGCCGACCGCACCGGCGACCGCCACGCACATCAACAGATTCATGTCCGGCCTGAAACGCCTCAGCGCGTAGTACGCCTTCGGCGCGACGAACCAGGCCCCGGCGACCACCGATCCCAGGTAGAGGAGCTTCGCGACGAGCGGCATGCCCGCCGTCTCCTCCGTCCCGATCGCCTGCGGCCAACCGGCGATCGCCCCGTGGGCGACGAACCCGGCCCCGAGCAGCAGCCCGCTCAGGCCCGTCAGTACCGAGCGGGCCACGCGTGCCCGGTCGCTCGTGCCTTCACGTTCGGCGTGGTCGAGCCAGGTCTCAGCCGTCATGCCCGTCCGCGCGACGGCCGCCTTCAACCGCTCGGGGTCGATCTCTTGCTCGTCGTACTCGACGCTCATCTTGCCGTTGAGCACGTCGAAGCTCAGCGTTCGCACGCCCGCCATCGGCGAGAGTTCCGCCCTGAGCGTCGCGACCTCTTCGGCGCAGTCCATCCCGCGGACCATCAGCGCAACCCGTGCCATCGCTCCCCTCCCTTCGCTCTTCGTTGATCAGTGTTCATGCGCCGCACCTTCCTTGCCAAGCTCCGCCTTGAGGATGAAGCTCCCCGAGGCGACGATCGACTCGCCCTCCTTGAGGCCGGACAGTACCGGCACCATCCCGCCGACGGCGGGACCGATCCTGACCACGCGCTTGGAGAACGTGTTCTTCTCGCCCTTGACCGGGAGGAAGACCGACGGCGATCCCTCGACCGTCTGGACGGCGTCCTCCGGGACGGCGATCACCGCGAGCGGCGCCTCGCCGGTCGAAGAGGAGATCTCCGCCCGGAGGAACATTCCGGGGCGGAGTCTCGCCGATGTGTCCTTCACCTCGATGCGCACGGAGACGGTGCGCGTGGCCGGGTCGACCGAGGGCGAGACGAAGGCGGTAGTCCCCTCATGCCGCATCGACTCGCCGCTCGCCGCCGTGAGGATTGCCGCTGAGCCCTCGGCGACCGATCGGGCCTGCGTCTCGGGCACATCGGCAACGACCAAGATCGAAGTCGGGTCGGCGAGCACGAGCAGCGCCTCGCGTTCCGGATCAACCAGCTCGCCCAGCGTCGCCTCGCGCTCGACGACTTGACCAGAGAGCGGGGCGCGCACCCGGTAGAGCGGATCAATCGCCTGGCTCTTGGCGAGGGCGGCCAGCGCAGCTCGGTCCATGCCGAGCATCTTCAGCTTGCTCTCCGCCGCCGACGCCTCGGAACTTGCCGCGGCGTGGGACGCCAGCACCGTGTTCAGCTCGATCTCTCGCTTCTGCACCTCGCTCAGGGCCATCGCCTCCGCGGCGTGTAGCGAGCGGGCCCGTTCGAGGGCCTTGCGGGCGAGTTCCACGGAAGGCGCCGAGGAGGATGCCGCCACTCGCTGCCGGAGGAACTCCGCCTGGGCGGCTCCCAGCTCCGGGCTCTGAATAACCAGGAGGACGTCGCCCTTCTGCACGCTGTCCCCGACGCTGGCCTTGATCTCGGTGACTCGACCGGAGATGGGCGAGCCGACGTGGGCGATCGCATCCGGATCGAAGATGACGCGGGCCGGGGCGACAAACGTCGGGGTCAGCACTCTTCGCGCAACCTTCTCCACGCTCACCCCGTAAGCACGGATCGATTCCTCGCTGAGCTTCACCTCGTCAGAGTGGCCATCGCCGTGCCCGTGCTCGTCTCCATGTCCGTGCTCCTCGCCGTGGCCGTGTTCGTCGCCGTGATCGTGCTCGTCCTCGTGGGCGTGTTCGTCTTCCCCACCATGCCCGGAGCCCTCGGCCCGATCCCCGGAACCACCACCACAGGCAACGAGCGTCACGCCGAGCATTAGTGCTGCGAGGGTCGTAAGCATCCCCCGCTGCGCGCCTTTACCAATCAGCCAATTCGTTCCCATACGATCACCTTCCATCTGCGTCTGTATTCAAAGTCTCGGCCGGAGGTCGCACGCCGCCCGCGGCGCGGAGCAGACGGATCCGTGCCCCGGTCGTCTCCCGCTCCAGCTCAGTGAGCTTGACCTCCGCGGCGAGCAGGTCCTCCTCGGCGAGGAGCAGCTCGGCAAGGCCGCTCTCCCCGGCGAGGTAGGTCGCCTCGGCCCGCCCCCGTCGATCCGCCTCCAGCGGGACGAGCCGGTCGCGAACCCGCTCGACGTTCTCCCGCGCCGCGAGGAACGTCGCGTAGGCCGCCCGGACCTCTTCCACCGCGAGACGTCGGGCGAGCGTCAGCTCATGCCGTGCCTCGGCCGCTTCCGCGCGAGCCCTCGCGCGCCTGGCGAAGCCGAAATCGAGCAGCGGGATCGCCGCAGAAAGAGCGGGGCCAATCGACCACGACCCGTCGTCACGCTCGGCGGAGGCACCGGCGTTGCCCTCGGTGCCAAACGGGCTGAGCCACGAGAGCGCCTGGTCCTTCTCCAGGGCAGCAAGCCGCCAACGTGCGGCCTCGACCTCGGGTCGATGTTCGAGCGCTGCCTCGATCCACTCCGCCTCTGTCAGCACCGGCGCAGGCGGTACCTTCCAGACCTCGACCGCCCACGTCGCTGGCGACGACGGCTCTCCCACGAGCCGCGCGAGCCTCAACCGGGCGGCACGTCGCTGGACCTCCCGCTCGGACCGTTCGACTTCCAGGCCCACTTGCTTGGTCTCGAACGCGACGAGGTCGGTGCGCGTACCCTCGCCCGCCTCGAATCGGAGGCGCGACAGCTCCGCGAGACGCACGACGATCTCCCGCCTGCGGGCGAGCACCTGCGTCAGCTCGTCGAGCGTCTGGACCGCGGCGTAGGCTTCCTCCGTCTCCGAGACGACGTCGAGCGCGGCGCCGACCGCCTCGGCCGCGGCCGCCTTCAGCCGCCGGGTCGCCGCACCGGCCTTCCAAGGCGTGCCGAGCACGGAGATCAGGTCGGCCACCAGGCCTGCCTCGATGTCCGGGCTCCCGCCCGAGCGCGGGTAGCGCACGACGACGTCCAGGATCGGGTTGGGGAGCAGTCGTGCCTGATCGGCATCGGCCTGGGCGACGCGCACGCGACTGAGCGCCGACTGGAGCGACGGGTCGACGGCGAGCGCCCGGCGGAGCGCATCGGCCAGGGTGAGCGTGGGCGTCTCGGGGGCGGCAACGTCGAGCGGCCCGCCTTCGACGGAGAAGGCGACGGCGTTGGCGATGCCCGTCGAGGCGGAGATCCGCCCCTCGGGGGAGGGATCAAGCGTGGCGCCGCAGCCGGAGAGCGATGCGACGGCGATGCCGAACGCAAGCAAGCACGGCGCGTGGGCACGCATTCGTTTCTTTGCTGACAATGTGGTTCATCCTCGTTGTGGTCGGACCGTGCGCGGATCACGACTGGGGCGTGGGGCGCGCTTCGAGCTCGGGCCGAGGCGCTCGCGCACCGCGGCGTCGGGCCGGATTGCTCAGACCAGGAGGATGACGGTGCGGAGGAGCCGCGTGGACGCCGTCGGATAGGACGGCGGGTCGAGCGAGGGCCGCCGACCGGAAAGCGGGTCCGGCAGCGGGAAGAGCGACAGCCAATGGTGCCAGCTCGCCAATGCGTAGAGGACCTGAATGCGCCCCGCTTCGAGCACAACCTCGTGCGGTCGCGAGTCGTCGCCCACGGAAACCACGGGGGTGTCGATGCACGGGCAATGCCCGCTCGGGGCAACTGCGTCTGCCGCCCGAGCCTCGGGGGGCGCCACCTCTTCAGTGCAGCCGGTGCACGGGCCCAGCGCGTGAGCAGGCTCGATGGCCACCCGACCGCCGGGCTCGGCACAGAGCACGAGGCCCAGCGCCGCCGAGGCGTCGGTCAGGACGCAGCTCAGCACGCAGAGCCAGGCCAAGCCTGTCTTGACGAGGTAGTTTCTCATGAACGGATCCTAGCGCGTCTGCCCCGCTCCAACAAGCTGGGGACCGGCACGCCATGTTGTTGTCGACCCGAATTTAGTTTTGTTTGACAGGAAAATGCCTGTGATGTCCCGGAGTATTCTTGCAGTCTCCCCGACGACTTAGCCGCCCCGTGGCGCCCCCCCCATCACGGCAGGATCCTACGCCCCACGGCGGTATTCAGCCGAAGCATGCCCCGCCGATGACGCACGAGGGTATCGCGGTACTGCCGCACGATATCGTTGTAGTCCCGGAGCGCGTTCAGGTAGACGAGCTGGCCCTCCTCCCCGGACTCGAACAGCGCGAGCGCCGTCTCCAGCGTCCGCCGCGCCTTGGGTATCGTGTCGCCTTCGAGGCGTTCGATGGAGCGCCTCGTCACCGCGTAGGCCCGCTCCGCGCGCTGGACCTCGGCGGCGACGCGGCGCTCCAATTCGACGAGCTGGAGCTGGGTCTGCGAGACGTTCAGCCGGGCTCGCTGGATGTTGCCCTGATTCCGGTTGAACAAGGGCAGCGGCACCGTCACGCCCAGGGCCCACGAGTGCGCGCTCTTCGCGTCGAACGGC
The DNA here is from genome assembly GCA_937907435.1 of uncultured Actinomycetes bacterium. Lineage (GTDB taxonomy): Bacteria > Actinomycetota > Thermoleophilia > Solirubrobacterales > 70-9 > VAYN01. The sequence continues at coordinate 9,271 of CALCIA010000151.1, read as the reverse complement.
GAGAGGTCCTGGAACGTGTAGGGCTGCGCCAGGAGGAACAGGTTCTCCATCCGATTGGCCACGGCGAGCTTCACGTCCGCTTGCGCCCGGTGGATGCCCAGCCGGTAGGCGGCGAGGTCCGGCCGGGCGGACAGCGCCGTCGGGACGAGCTGTTCCAGCGACGGGGCGCCGGACACCTCATCACGCAGCGAGCCCCGGACCTCCAGCGCATCGGCCTGCTCCGGCGGGATCGCCAGGAGCACCGCGAGCGTGCGCTTCGCGTCGCGCAGGGTCTCCTCCGCCTCGAGCAGCGCCAGCTCCGCGGCGTCGAGCTGGACCTCGATGCGGTTCACGTCCGCCTCGGTCGCCGCGCCCCGCTCTCGCAGCGTGCGGGTCAGCTCGAGCACCTGGCGCAAGCCCGCGCCGCTCGCCGCCGCATAGCGCAGCGTCTCTCGCGCCGCGAGCACGTCGACGAACGCCGTGTAGAGGTTGTCGATCTGGAGCCGCACCGCGTCCTGGTACTGGGCCTCGACCACGCGCTTCGCGCGGCTGGCGACTTCGGTGCGGGCGCGGCGCTTGCCCGTGACGTCGAGCGGGATGGTCACGTTCACGTCGTACTGCGTCGGGCCGCCGGGGCGCTCGTCGGAGAAGCTCCCGTAGGGCACCTGCTGGACGTCGGCGTAGAAGATCGGGTTGAGGCGAAGGCCCGCGGTGAGGATGTCCGCCTCGGCCTTGGGGATCTCGACCGCCTTGGCGCGCAGGTCGAAGTTCACCCGCACCAGCCGCTCGATGGCCTGGTCGAGCGTCAGGCCATCCGGCGGCCCCTCGGGCTCGGCTCCGGCCGGGAGCGTAAGCGGGCCGTAGATGGGCAGTTCCGCCTCGGGGAGCGCCGGAGGCAGGCCGACGCCCGGCCGCGGCTCCGCACCGAACTCCTGCCCCGGCCGGGTGATCCCCTGGGGGACGCGCGGGAAGCCCGGACCGGCGCGACCGCCGAGGATGCTCTCCTGGCCGGGCCCGGGCGCGGCGGGCTCGCCGCCGGACCCGGGGGCGGTCCCGAGCGCCGACCCTCCGGAACCGGGCGCAGCCGGGCCGTCCTGCTGAGCGCGAACGGCCCCCGCCGCGAGGCACGTAGCGAGCCCCAGCGCCCACACCAATCGCGCCTTCCTGCTCATCGTTCCGGCTCCCGTCCCTGGAGACCCCGGCGGCAAGCTCCTTCTCGCCGCCGACCGACCGACCGACAAACCCGAGGCTCACACGGCGACGGGTTCAAGCTGCGGCGGCGGGCCCACCGGCACCCGCCCGCGATCGCCCCCGCCGGAGACGGGGCCAGGCTCTTCGAGGCGACCACGGTCCTCACCAGCGGGCGGGTTGCCCTCGACCTCCGGCCCCTTGCCGAAGAGCAGGTAGAGCACCGGCAGCGCCAGCATGGTCAGGAACGTGTCGCAGACCATGCCGAAGAAGACGACGGTCGCCAGCGGACGCTGGACCTCCGCGCCGACGCCCGTCGAGAGCATCATCGGGACGAAGCCGAGCGCCGCCACGGTGCCGGTCATCAGCACCGGGCGCAGGCGCGCGAGCCGCGCCTGCTCGATCGCCTCGCGCTTCGGCACGCCGTGGGCCATGCGATCGCGGATGTAGCTGACGAGGATGAGCCCCTCGAGCATCGAGGCGCCCATCAGCGCGACGAAGCCCACCCCGGCGGAGATCGTGAACGGCAGCCCCATGACGTAGAGCCCGATCACCCCGCCGACGCGGGCGAAGAGCACGCCGCTGAAGATCATCAGCGCGTCGCGGACGGAGTGGAACGTCAGGTAGAGCAGGCTCAGGATCAGCGCGAGCGCCAGCGGCACGACGATGAGCAGCCGCCGCTCGGCCCGGATCATGTTCTCGAACTGCCCGCCCCACTCGATCCGGTATCCGCCGTCGAGCGCCACCTGTGCGGCGATCCTCGCCTGCGCCTCCTCCACGAACGAGCCGATGTCCCGCCCGCGGACATTCGCCTGGACGACGATCCGCCGCTCGCCCCACTCGCGCTGGATCGTCGACGGGCCGGTCACCGTCTCCAGCCTCGCCAGCCGCGTCAGCGGCAGCCGCTGCCCGGAGGCGGTCGGGATCAGGATGCGCTCGAGCGCCGCCGGGTCGTCGCGGTACGACTCGGGGAAGCGCACGACGAGCGGGAATCGCCGGTCGGGCTCGAGCACCTCGCCGACCCGCAGCCCGCCGACGGAACGCACCGCATCGAGCACCTGCTCGGCCGAGACCCCGTGGCGAGCGAGCGCCCGCCGGTCGACCTGGACGCGGAGCACCGGCAGCCCCGTGATCTGCTCGGCGGAGACGTCCGCCGCGCCCGGGATCGACTCGACCACCGCCTGCACCTCCGCGGCCTTCGCCTTCAGCACCTCCAGGTCGGGCCCGAAGATCTTCACGCCCAGGTCGGCGCGGATGCCCGCCACCATCTCGTTGATGCGAAGCTCGATCGGCTGGCTGTAGACCGCGCGCATCCCGGGGAACGTCTCGGTCAGCTCGGCCATCTTGGCGATCAGCTCCTCTTGCGTCTCCGCCTTCGTCCACCCGCCGACCGGCTCCTGCGTGAAGTACTCCCACCAGGCCGACGGCGCGCTCAGCAGCGGCGGCCGCGGGATCGCGTACGTCCCGCCGCGCGGTTTGAGCATCACGTAGACGTCGGAGACCTCGAACCCCATCGGGTCGGTCGCCACCTCCGCCGTGCCGGTGCGGCTCCAGATCGACTCGATCTCGTCCGGGAAGGCCTTGAGCAGGATGCGCTCGATGTGCGTCCCGTAGTCGAGCGAGTCCTCCAGGCTCACGCTCGCGAGCCGGACCGTGTTGAGGACCACCGAGCCCTCGTTCAGCCGCGGCACGAACTCGGAGCCGAGCCGGGTCCCGAGCCACGTCGCCCCGATGGTGATCGCGGCGACCACGGCGAGCGTCGACTTCGGGAATCGGAGGCCGAGGCGAAGCACCGGCTGGAAGAGCCGGTGCGCCAGGCGATCGACGATCGTCTCCTTCTCGGAGAGCTTCTTCGGCAGGAAGATCGAGGCGAGCACCGGCATCAGCGTCAGCGAAAGCACCATCGACCCGGCCAGGGCAAAGACGACCGTCAACGCCATCGGCCGGAACAGCTTGCCCTCGATCCCCTGGAGCGTGAGGATCGGCAGGTAGACGATCATGATGATCAGCTCGCCGAACATCGTCGGCTTGCGGACCTCGACCGCGGCCTCGCGCACGACCTCGAGCTTCGGGCGGCCGTCCCGCGCGTGCGCGATGCGACGCACGCAGTTCTCGACCATCACCACCGAGCTGTCGACTACCAGGCCGAAGTCGATGGCGCCGAGGCTCATCAGGCTCCCGGCGATGCCGACCTTCTGCATCATCGTCACGGCGAAGAGCATCGACAGCGGGATCGCCGAGGCGACGATCAGGCCCGCGCGGACGTTCCCGAGGAAGGCGAACAGCACGGCGATGACGAGCAACGCCCCCTCGAACAGATTCTTCTCCACCGTGTGCAGGACCTGATTCACCAGGTCGGTGCGGCGGTAGACCACATCGACCTCGACGCCCGCGGGCAGCGCCTTTCGCACGTCGGCCATCGCGCGGTCGAGCGCCATGGTCACCTCGCGCGAGTTCTCGCCCATCCGCATGAAGGCCAGGCCCAGGACCGCCTCGCCCTCACCTGCCGCCGTCACGCCGCCGCGGCGGATCGCGTGGCCGATCGTCACTTCGCCGACGTCTTGGACGCGGATCGGCACGCCGTCCTTCGCGGCGATTACCACGTCGGCGATCTCCTCCGGCGTGGTGGTCCGGCCGACGCCCTGCACCAGGCTCGACTCGCCGGAGCGCACGACGTAGCCGCCGCCCGCGTTCTGGTTGTTCGCCTTCAGCGCCCGGACGACGTCGTCGAGTGTCAGCCGGTACTTGGCCAGTTTCGCGGGCTCGGCCTCGACCTCGAACTGCTTGGCCAGTCCGCCCCAGGGGTTGATCTCCGCCACGCCGGGCACCCGTCGCAACCGCGGGCGGATCACCCAGTCCTGGAGCGTCCGCAGCTCCGTGAGCCCGAACTCCGGGTTCGCGCTGCGGAGCACGTAGTGATAGACCTCGCCCAGGCCCGTCGCCACCGGCCCCATCGTCGGCTTGGCGATCCCCTCGGGAAGCTCGACCTCGCCCAGCCGCTCGTTGATCTGCTGGCGGGCGAAGTAGATGTCCGTCTCGTCGGAGAAGATCAGCACCACCTGCGAAAGGCCGAACTTCGAGACCGACCGCACCTCGTCGAGCCCCTTCAGGCCGCCCATCGCGTATTCGACGGGGAAGGTGATCAGCCGCTCGACCTCCTCGGGCGACAGCTCGGGGGCGACCGTGTTGACCTGGACCTGGACCGGGGTCGTGTCGGGGAAGGCGTCGAGCGGGAGATGGACCGCCGCGCGTACGCCGAGCACGATCAGGATGCCGGTCAGGAGCAGGACGACGAAGCGATTCTTCAGGCTGAAGTCGATGAGCGCATTGAGCATCGCGGCGAACTCCCTTGTCCGGCCGCGATCACTCGCAGCAACCGGCGCCGATAGCACCCTTCATGATCTCGGTCTTCAGCCAGAACGATCCCTTGGTGACCACACGGTCACCGGGCTTGAGCCCCCACGCGACTTCGACCACGTCGCGGCGATTCGAGGCCTTGGCGACGATCCGTTGCGGGCGATAGACCCCGTCTCCCTGGGGGATGAAGACCACGTCCGCAGTGTTGTCCTTGTTCTGGACGGCGGCCTTGGGCACGATGACGACCTCGTGCGGATCGCCGACGCGGATCACTGCCTGGCCGAACTGGTTCGCCCGCAGCCGATCGCCCGGGTTCGCCAACTCGGCCCGGATGCGCGTGGTGCGCGTCGTCTCGTCGACTTCCGCGCCGACCCAGGTGATCTCGCCCTCGGACTCGGGCCCGTCGGCACCGGAGACGGTGAAGCGCACCGGCTGGCCCGGCGAGACCCGCGCCATGTCCGCCTCGTAGACGTCGATCCACAGCCACATCGACGTGGTGTCCGCCACGGCGAAGAGGAGCGTCGTCCCCTGCACCGCCTCGCCCCGCACCGCGTGCCGCTGGACGACCGTGCCGTCGATCGGGGCAACGACCGGCAGCAGGCTCGAGGTCTCCTTCGAGGAGGCGATCCGCTCCAACTCCTGGTCGGAGAAGCCGAGGTTCCGGAGCGTCTGCGACGCCTCGAGCGCCGACGACTCGGCCTGGTTCATCGCGGTCTGCGCCTCGAGTTCCTGCTTCGCAGGCACGGCATCCCGGCGGGCCAGGGTGCGCGTCCGCTCGTAGGAGGTCTGCGCCAGCGTGAGCGACGCGCGGGCCGAGATGAGCCGCGACTTGGCCGTGCTCACCTCGGGCGAGTCGACCACGGCGAGCACGTCCCCGGCCCGGACTTTCTGGCCCAGGTCGACCTTCACCTCGCTGAGGAAGCCCGAGACCCGCGGGCTCACATCCGCGTAGCGATTCGCGTTAAACGCCGTCTCCGCGTTCGCCTCGAGCGTGTGCGCGTGGGTCTCCGCGACCGCCGGGGCCGTCTCGATCCCGATCTGGCCGCCGAGCGACGCCGTCGCCAGGCGAACCAGGGGCAACGGCTGGCGACAGACCTGGGCGGTCGCATCGCCGTCGTGCGACGCCGGATCCTTCAGGCACTCGGCGCAGAGCGCCTCGGGCACGTTGTGCGTCGCGCACCAGCCGTCGTCGGGCAGCAGCGCCGAGGCAGAAGTCACCTTGCCGCACTCGACGCAGAAGTGCTCAGGCAGGCCGTGCCCCTTGGGGCACATCTGGATGTTGTACTTCCCCTCCACCTCCGGATGGCACTTGGTGCAGATGTCCTCCGGGATGTTGCCGTGCTCCGGGCAGAGCAGGAGCTTCGAGGCGAGTTCCGCGTGGCAGAGCGTGCAGAACTTCTCCGGGACGCCGTGCTCCTTGCAGTACAGCCCGGCGTCCTCCGCGACCGGTGTCGAAGCCTTTTTGGATAGCTGCGCCCATGCGGGCATCAAGTCAGGACGAGCCCAAGCCAGGCCGATGCCGACAGCGGCGACGGCGACCAGCGCGAGCCCGAGCCCGATTGCGATGCGTTTCATCGCTCGGCCCCTTCATCTCGAATGTTCGGGAAGCCCGTGCGCGTGCGGAGGCTGACGCTCACGACGGCACGGGAGAGATCACACGCGATTGTGTCGTATGGCCCGAGGTGGGAAGGGCCTAGCGCGCAGGACGAGCGTCCACGGCGCGCGGAGGGACGGCGATACGACTCAGCAGCGGAAGATCTGGAGGAGGGCGCAGACGGCCGAGGCGTCGCCGCCTGAGGCAAGGGGACGACCGCCGTGGGTCAGATGTGCGGAGAGGCGGGCGGGGACAAACAGGCAGCAATCGGCGAGCAGGACGCCGAAGGAGAGCGTGCCGACGGGGTCCAGGTCGTTCGAGCGGACCTCGGCCGTGCGTACCGCCCCTTCGCAGAGGCAGGTCGCGCCCTCCTCCGGGCAGTGGGCGGGAGTCGACGGGTCTTCGCCAGGGCAGCTTGGGGCCTGGTGGCGGTGCGCACCCTGGGCGGCGTCCGCGGCCCCGCAGATCGCGGGGCAGAGCAGGACGAGGCCGACCAGGATCAGGACCACCGGCAGGCGCATCGCTTCACCTTGGCGCGAGAGACGACCATTCTTAAGTGTACGGCGCGGCGACGGCCGGTCAAGCCGGTCCGGCGGGCCCTTCGGTCGGGAAAATCGTTCGTCATTACTCATCGGGCCGCGACGTCCGATTCTCCAGCTTATGCCCGAGATGCGGGGGACGTCGGGTCAGGGATCAACGGGACCCATCGCCGGTGCGGATCGGCACCAGCTCGATCGCCTGGTTGAGCAGCAGGCTCAGCGCGCCGGAGCGGTGTCCGCTGCGCAGCTCGGCCTCGATCTCGCGCACGCCCTCGTCCTCGACGGCGGCCCAGATGCAGGCCGAGCGGGCCTCGAGCATCAGCGGACGGTTCGAACTCTCGTCGGGCAGCAACGCCCGCAAGCCGGTCTCATCGACGATTCCTAGGTAAGCTTTCATGCGTCATGTCGTACCATGCTCCGCGTCAGTTCGCCAAGACCGGCGGAGCACGGAGGTTGAACCCTGCCACGCAAATACCGCCTGACGTCCGGCCCCCGTCGCTGCTAGAGCGTGGGGTATGCCGGTCACGTTCGCCCACATCCTGGGAATCCTGGTCTGCCTCCTCGCCCTCGCCCGCGAATACCCCGAGGCCATGTCCACCATCGGCCAGAGCTTCCTCGCCCTGTGGGCCTACCGACGATTCCTGCGATAGCTCGAGCGCTCGGACCGTCTCCGCGTGAGGACGGCTCAGATCCCGCCGATTCGTTGCCCGTCTCCCCGCCCCTGACCACCGGCTGATGCCCCGCCTCGTCTGGCAGTAGGCCAAAGCGACCATCTCCCCTCTCCGCTCGCCTCTTGCCCGGCTCGCCCCTCAAGTCCAGACGCCGAGCTTCGCTCCCGGCCTACCGGCTCTGTCAACGCGAGCGAGCCGCCTTCGCGTCCCGGCATCCGTGCCGACCCTTCCCGCCTCTCCTCCTCCCGTCCTCATCGCTCCATTGCGTGCCTGACTCGGGAACGCTGAGGCCGCCGCCGCCCGCCGCAAGCGGAAAATCGCCTGCCCCGACCAACCTAGTTTTCCGCTTGCCCCGGGCGGCTCCGGCGGCCTCTTCACGCATCCCCGTCAGGCCGCGATGGGCGCGGCCTCGAAACGAACAAGGAGAATCATCATGAGCGACAGCACGAACACCAGCACCTCGACCAAGGGCTCGCGCCCGACCCACATCGCCTACTGGGTCCGCGACCGCGAGGACAAGAAGGCCGTCTGGACCCGCTGCGGGGCGGCCTGGGCCCACGCCGACGGCAAGGGATTCAACATCGCGTTGGACCTCCAGCCCCTCGACGGACGCATCAGCCTCCGGCTGGCCTCGGAGCAGAAGGAGTAGACGGACAACCAACCGGCGGGCGGGAAGCCCGCCGCATCACGCAAGGAGACGCACCATGAATCGCATCGACACACCGCACCGAATCGCCAACCCCCACTACGCCGCGAGGAACGCCCGCAGGGCCGTCTACGCCAAGCTCCCCCGGGCCCCGCTTACCGCGAGCCCCGTCCCGAGGCTGACGAGCCTCTACCACCACGACGAGGCCGGGCCCTACGGCGACCGACGCTACCCCGGCAACTGCTCCGGCGAACTCATCAAGGACCTGCTGACCTTCTTCGCGCCCGCGACGGTGCTCGACCCGATGACCGGCTCCGGCACCTGCTACGACGTCTGCCGCGAGCTGGGCGTCCCCTGCCGCTCGCTCGACCTCCGCGAGGGCTTCGACGCCTGCGACCCCGAGACCTTCCCCGCCGAGGGCACGCAGGACTTCTGCTGGGCCCATCCCCCCTACTGGCGGATGAAACGCTACGGCGACGACCCACGCGACCTCTCCGCCGCCCCGACGCTCGGCGACTTCCTCGACCGCTACGCCGCCTTCATCGCGAACTGCCATCGGGCGCTCCGGCCCGGGGGCACGCTCGCCATCCTGATGGGCGACTACAGCGACCGCGAGCAGGGCTTCGTGCCGCTGGTCTACCACACCAAGCGGCTCGCCTTCGCCGAAGGCTTCCGCCAGACATGCACGGACATCATCCGGTTCAGCCACGGGGCCTCGAGCGGCACCAAGGTCTACCGCAGCGCCTTCATCCCCGGCCTGCACGACGTCTGCACCGTCTTCCAGAAGGGACGCTAGGTATCAACATCTCACGGAGGAAATCGCCATGATGCACGCACAACGAATCTGGTCCGTCACCGCCATCAAGTCCGTCGAGGAACTCGCTCGCAAGCTGACCGAATCCACCTGGACCCTCTGCACCGCCTTCGAACACCACGGCTACCTGTTCCTGAACGACGCGACGAGCGAGGACGGTGCCCAGGAATACTCCGTCGTGAAGCGACTCGGCCGCGGCACCTTCCTCCAGGTCGAGAGCATCACCTTCGGCTGGTGCACCTTCGAGCGGGCCCTCGACCACATCCGCAGCGTGACCGATGGCCGCGACCACACCAACGACTTCGCGACCCGAGTCGCCCCTCGCCTGGAGCCCGCTGACCGGCACGGACGCTGCCCGCACTGCGCGTGACCCGCGCGATTCTCTCCTGCCTCTCTCGTTCTTCGTCGCCCCCATCGGGCCTGTCTCCGGGAACGCTAAGGCCGCCGCCGTCCGCCGCAAGCGGAAAATCGCCTGCCCCGACC
>CALCIA010000150.1 GCA_937907435.1 uncultured Actinomycetes bacterium | reverse complement strand
GGTCGGTGTTGCACAACACGGGAGGAAGCGTGGAGTTCTCACGCTCTTCGTGACGGGGTCCGACTCCCGTCACGGATCCGTGTCACCCCCGACGCACTCCCGTGACGCCCCCGTGCGCATCCCTCCGCTCCCCGCACACCCGCCCCTCTCGCCACGGCCACAGCCTGCCCGGGCCGTGGCGAGAGGGGCGCGTCCCCCTACCCGGGCGACAGCTTGCGGGTAACCGGACCTTCCGGGCGACAGCCTGCGGGTCCCCGTCCCTCCCGGGCGCCAGCCTGCGAGGAACGTGGCCTTGGAAATGCCTGCGGTCTAACGACTCGGGTCGCCGGCGCCGTCGTCGCCGGCACCGGAGCGCTTGATGATCAACTGGGCGATCAGGATCAGGAGCACGACGCCGACCACCGCGCCGATCACCGCCGGGTCGGTGAAGCGGATGCCTTCCAGCCGCGTGCCGAGGTAGACCGCGAGCGCGGTGATCGGCAGGAAGCCGACCGCGGTCGTCCAGCAATAACGGCCGAAGGGGACGCGGGCGGCGCCGGCGGCGGCGGAGATCAGGCTGAAGGGGACGATCGGCAGCAGGCGCAGGGCGATCAGCAGGGTGATGCCGCCGCGCTCGACCATCCCCTCGAAGTGCTCGAAGCGGCGGGCGCCGAACCAGCGGTCGAGCAGCGGCCGCGCCACGCCGGTGCCGAACCAGTAACAGATGAGCGCCGAGAGCATCCAGCCGATCGCGACGATCCCGAGCCCGCCGAAGAAGCCGTAGGCGAACCCGGCCGCCGCGTTGACGATCTCGGCCGGATAGGGCACCACCGAGTGGATCACGCCGAGCCCGATGATGATCAGCGGCCCGCCCACCCCGAGCGACTTGATCTGGGCCCGCACCTCGGACGTCTCCCCGTGCACGGCGGCGACGGCGGCGTGCCGCAAGGCGGGGATGAGGAGGACGAGCCCGGCCAGCAGCAGGACCCCGAGGGCGGCCGTGCCGATCTCCAGCCAGGGAATCCCGGCCCGCTCCCGCGCCGGCCCGGGCGCGCCGGCGCGCCCCGCGCCCAGCTCTTGCGTCTCGTCCGTCACGAGTCGCCAATGTGGCACACGGCGAGGCGCGGCAGGTGAAGGAGCCGGCTATGTGGGCGTCGCGCCGCGCAGCCGCTCGGCCAGGCCCGAGTGCCGCCCGCTGCCCTCGCCGCGCCCCACGGCGGCGGCCAGCGCCGCCGAGTCGCCGACCAGGACGCAGTCGCGCCGCGCGCGGGTGATCGCGGTGTAGAGCAGGGGACGGGTCAGCATCCGGGTGTGGGAGCGGTGGCAGACCGCGACGACGACCGGCACCTCGCAGCCCTGGGCCTTGTGGACCGAGATCGCGTAGGCCAGCTTCAGCGTCGCGGTCTCCGAGTAGGGCATCACCAGCGTGCCGCCCTCGTCGGTGTCGACGACGATCTGTTCCTCGTCGGGGTCGTCGCGGCGCAGGAAGACGATCGAGCCGTTCATCAGGCCGAGCTCGTGCGAGTTGCGGGTCTGGATCAGTCGATCGCCGATCCGGAAGCGCTCGCCGATCGCCTTCTTGCCGTCGGGGTTGAGACGCGCCTGGAGCCGCTCGTTCAGCGCGTCGATGCCGACCGGCCCGCGGTACATCGGCGCCAGCGTCTGCACCTCGCGGATCGGGTCGACGCCGAAGCTCTCCGCCGCCCGCTCGGCGACCACCTCGACCACCGTCTCCAGCGCCCGCTCCGGCGCCGGGCGCTCGATGAAGTAGAAGTCGCGTTCCTGGTCGGGGCCGGGCTCGAGGTGGGGCGGGCGCCCCTGGTTGATCTCGTGGGCGGCGGTGGTGATCATCGACTTCGCCGCCTGGCGGAAGATCTGGGTGAGGCGGACGACCGGCGCCGCGCCGGACTCGATCAGGTCCTCGAACGGTTTGCCCGCCCCGATCGGCGGTAGCTGGTCGGCGTCGCCGACGAAGACGATGTGGGTCGTCTCGGCGAGCCCTTCGAGCAGCACCTCGGCGAGGCGCAGGTTCAGCATCGAGGACTCGTCGACGATCACCAGGTCGACCGGCAGCGGCCGGCCGGGGCCGAAGCCGGGGTCGCCGCCGGGGATCCATTCGAGCATCCGGTGGATCGTCTGCGCCTCGTGCCCGGTCGTCTCCTGCAGGCGGCGGGCGGCGCGGCCGGTCGGCGCGCAGAGGGCGATCTTCGCCCCGGCGTCTTCGGCGGCGAGGACGATCTCCTTGGTGGCGCGCGTCTTGCCGACGCCGGGGCCGCCGGTCAGCACCGAGACGCGCGAGGCGAAGGCGCCGTGCACCGCCGCCCACTGCTCGTCGGTCAGCTCCTCGGCGGGGTCGCTCTCGCCCGGATCGTGGTCGAGGTGCGGCGGCGCGGCGAGCCGGCGAGCCAGCGTCGCCGCCACGGCCCGCTCGCTCTCCAGGGTCAGCTCGCGGTAGATGCGCCCGGAGCCTTCGTCGTCCACCAGTCCGCGCGCCGCCGTCAGCACCGCCGGGTCGGGGACGAGCCCGATCAGCTTCGCCGTCCGCGCCGCCAGCTCGTCGAGCGGCAGGAAGCTGTTGCCGCCATTTTCAGCCTCGCGCAGGGTGTAGACGGCGGCCGCCTGGGCGCGTTTGTCGGACTCCGGCGGCACGTCGGCGGCCAGCGCGATCTTGTCGGCGCGGGCGAAGCCGACGCCCTCGACCTCGGTCAGCCGGTAGGGATCCTCGTGCAGGATCGCAAGCGAGCGCTCCGCGTAACGAGCGTGGATCGGCGCCGCCAGGTGGGCGAGCCCGTGGGGCGCGAGCTGGACGTGGAGCTCGCGCACGGCGCGGCTCTCGTGCCAGGACTGGGTCGCCGCCGCGGCCTGGTCGACGCTGACTCCCTTCAACGCCTGGAAGGTCCGCTGCGGGTCGGCGGCGATCACCGCCAACACCTCGTCGCCGTGCTCGTCGACCAGCCGTTCGGCGCGCTTCTTGCCGATGTGGCGCAGGGTGGAGAGGTAGGCGACCCGCCCCTCTCGGTCGGCCGGGTCGAGCGGCAGGGCGCCCTGGGCGCGCAGCTGGCGGCCATAACGGGAGTGCGTCTGCCACTCGCCGCTCACTTCGGCGCGGTCGCCGGGACCGAGGTGGGCGACCGGACCGACCAGCGCGAAGCCCTCGCCGCCGCCGGTCTCCTGCACCTCCAGCACCGCGTAGCCGTCGTCTTCGGCGCGGAAGATCACCCCGAGCACCTCGACCGTGCCGCTGTAGGAGGCGGCGTCGGCGTCGAACAGGGTGGCGGAGCGCATCACGATCCCAACGCTAGCCGGCGGCGAGGCGGGACCGGTCCGTGTACCTTCGGGTCGTTGGCAAGTTGGGGAGAAATCGAGCGCCTTGCGCCGGAGCTTGCGCGTCATGCGCGCGCTTTGCTCGACGCCCACGTCCATAAGACGCTGGCGACGCTGCGCGCCGACGGCTCGCCGCGGATCAGCGGCATCGAGGCCAAGTTCATCGACGACGAGCTCTGGTTCGGCTCGATGCCGGGCTCGCGCAAGAACGCCGACCTCGCCCGCGATCCCCGCTTCGCCCTGCACAGCGGCTCGATCGACCCGCCCGACTGGGAGGGGGATGCGAAGGTCGCCGGGGTGGTCGAGGACGTCACGGACCCGGTCCGCAAGCGGGCGATCTTCGACGCGATGGGCGCCGACCCCGAGCAGATCGGCCTCGACTCGAAGCTCTACCGCGCCGACGTGCGCGAGGTCGCGGTCACGCGGCTCACCGAGTCGAAGGACGAGCTGGCGATCGACTTCTGGAGCGAGGCGGGCGGGGTGCGCTCGCTGACGCGGAAATGACGGGCGGGCCGGAGGCTGTCGCCGAGGCGCCCTGGATCGAGCTGCCCTGGATCGACGAGCACGCGACCGAGCTCGACGCCACAGCGGCCGTCGTCTGGCCGGCGCTGCTGCGGACGGTGGAGACGATGATGGCGGGACGGGCGGCGCCGCGTTACGCGCGGGCGGTCGGTTGTGCCGACACCGAGGCGGGCGGGCCGCGGCCGCTCGAGGCCGGCTCGACCGTCCCCGGCTTCCACGTCGCCGAGCTGATCCCGGAGCGGCTGCTCGCCCTGCGCGGGTCCCATCGCTTCTCCGACTACGCGCTGGCCTTCCGCCTGGAACCGCTGGGCGGGGTGCGGACGCGGCTCGTCGCCGAAACGCGCGCTGAGTTCCCGGGGGTCAAAGGGCGGGCCTACCGCGCCTTGGTGATCGACACGCGCATGCACGTCCTCGTCGTGCGGCGCCTGCTGGGCGCGGTCGCCCGCCGGGTCGAGCGCGCGCCCCGATGAGCGCCCCGCGGCCACCGCGCCCGCCCGTCGGCCTCTGCGACTCCTGCCGCCACCAGCGCCTCGTCCCCAACTCCCGCGGCTCGGTCTTCTCGCTCTGCGAACGCTCCCGCACCGAACCGGAGTTCCCGCGCTACCCCCGCATCCCGGTGCTGGAGTGCCGAGGCTTCGAGCCGGCCGACGAGCCCCACGCCGAGCCCCGCCGTTAGCTGTTCCTTTTGCCGGACAGGTCGGCGAAAGGAACAGCTGGGCGCGGTCGGCTCGGCGCGGGGCTGGCGATTCCCTACGGGCGGCCGGGCACTTTCGGGTCGGGACCGCCGATCTCGCTCACGGCGGGCGGCGAGTACACCTGCCCGGGGGTGCCGCCGAGGATCAGGACCCGGATCCCCTCCGGCCCCGACCAGACCTTGCGTTTCGCCAGCGGACCGACTCGGGCGATGTGTTCGTTGTCGAGCGGCATCCGCTCGCCGTCCACCTCGAGCTCGCCGCTCCCGCGCAGCGCCACGAAGACCTCCTCCTGGTCGTCGTGCGTGTGGTCGTGGCTCGGGTAGCCGTCGAACGACGGCGGCAGGTCGATCACCTGCATCCCGAACGACTCCACCCCCAGCTCCGCCCGTGCCCGTTTGAAGCTTCCGAAAAGCGCCGCGTCCATCTCGTCGATCTTCTTCACCGCGTAGTCAGCCATCGCGTCTCCCTCCTGCATTGAATACGAACGTTCGTGCTTTTATATTCTGTGCAAGTGGCCAACGCAAGTGCAACGAAAGGGGAGAGGACGCGCGCCGCGATCCTCGACCACGCCGTCGACCTCGCCTCGGTCGAGGGCCTCGAGGGCCTGACGATCGGCCGCCTCGCGAGCGACCTGGGGATGAGCAAGAGCGGCCTCTTCCGCCACTTCGGCTCCAAGCAGGATCTGCAACTGGCGACGGTCGGCGCCGCCCGCGCCCGCTTCGTCGCCATGGTCATCGAGCCCGCGACCGCCGCCCCCGACGGCGCGCCCCGCCTGCGGGCGATGGCCGAGCACTACCTCGACTACCTCCACAGCTTCCCCGGCGGCTGCTTCTGGGGCGCCACCGCGAGCGAGTTCGACGACCGGCCCGGCCCGGTCCGCGACGCGATCGCCGCCTCCCTCGACGCCTGGATGGCGGAGCTGGTCCGCCAGGCGACTGCGGCCGGGATCGCCGACCCCGACCGCTACGCCTTCGAGCTCTACGCCGTCGTCATGGCCGCCAACGCCCGCTGGCGCCTGACCGGCGACCGCCGCACCTTCGACCTCGCCCGCGCCGCCCTGGCGCGCCTGGAGGCCGAACTGCCGGGTTAGTGATGGGGGTGTGAGAGTCGTGGGTCCGGGGCGCTTGCGGCCGTCCGAGGGTGGTCCGAGGTGGTCCTGGGCTCCTCATGGGGGTCCTGGCAGGCTGTGACCCCCATGAGGAGCCCAGGACGTGAGGCTTGCGTGGGAGAGGCGTCACAGGGACGTGAGGAAGTCGGACTTACGTGACGATCGCGTCGGAGAGCTTCCACACCTCGCCCGGATCGTTCACAGAGATGCCGGGAACGTCACACTTTCCGGCCCTGGGAGGCCCTTTTCGGGCCGGGAATGGAGGGCCCGGAACGCGCTGCGTGATTCAGGGCCCCTATAGGGGGGTCAATACACGCAGCGCGTA
>CALCIA010000149.1 GCA_937907435.1 uncultured Actinomycetes bacterium | reverse complement strand
TCTGACTCCCGTCACGGATCCGTGCCACTCCCGACGCACTCCCGTGACGCCCCCGCGCACGACCCTCCACACCTTCCGCACACCCGCCCCTCTCGCCACGGCCACAGCCTGCCCGGGCCGTGGCGAGAGGGGCGCGTCCCCTGCCCGGGCGACAGCTTGCGGGGTCTGGGCCCGCCCGGGCGACAGCTTCACGACGCTCCATCCCTCCCCGTCCGCCCAGCTGTTCCTTTTGCCGGTATGCCCGGCAAAAGGAACAGTTGGGCGGGGCCGGCTAGGGTGAGGCGGGTGATCGACTCACACACGCACCTCTTCCTCTGCGAGAAGCCGGTCGCCGAGGTGCTCGAGGCGGCCGCCGCGGCGGGGGTGACGCGGATGCTGAACGTCGGGCTCGACGAGGAGACGAACGCCGACGTCGTCGCGATCACGGAGACCGAGGACGCGGTCTTCGCCGCGGTCGGCCGCCATCCCAACGACGCGACCGGATTCGACGAGGAGGCGCAGGCGGCGCTGGCCGAGCTCGGCGCCCACCCGAACGTGCGCGCGATCGGCGAGACCGGCCTCGACTTCTACCGCGACACCGCCGCGCCCGAGGACCAGCGGCGCGCGTTCATCGGCCAGATCGAGGTGGCGAGGGAGGTCGGCCTGCCGATCGTCATCCACGCCCGCGACAAGGACGGCGAGAGCGCCGCGATCGACGAGATCTTCGCGACGCTCGACGCCCGCGCCGCCGGCGTCCCCGTGATCCTCCACTGCTTCAGCGCGCCGCAGAAGGTGAGCGAGGCGGCTGAGCGCGGCTGGTACTGCTCGTTCGCCGGCAACGTCACCTACCCGCGCAATTCCGACCTGCGCTTTGCCGCCGCCAAGGTGCCCGAGGACCGCATCCTGGTCGAGACCGACGCCCCCTTCCTCACCCCGCAGGTGCGCCGCCGCGAGCGCAACGAGCCCGCCAACGTCGTCGCCACCGCCGAGGTGGTCGCGGCCGAGCGCGGCGTCTCGCTCGCGGACTTCGAGCGCACGGTCGAAGCCAACGCCCACGCGCTCTTCGGCTGGTAGCCGGGCCGTGGTCAGGCTCGGCCAGAACTTCCTCGCCGACCCCAACCTGCTCGACGCGATCGTCCGCGACGCGGGCGTGGGGGAGGGCGACGTGGTGCTCGAGGTGGGCGCGGGCGAAGGGGTCTTGAGCGAGCGCCTCGCGGCGGCGCGGGTCGCCCGCCTCCACACGGTGGAGATCGACCGCGGGCTGGAGGCGGCGCTCGCCCCGATCGCGACGCTGCCGAACGTGACGCTCCACTGGGGCGACGCGGTGAAGCTCGACTTCGCGGACCTCGACCCGGCACCGGACGCGATGGTCGCCAACCTGCCCTACTCGGTGGCGACGCCGGTGATCCTGAAGACGATCGAGGAGCTGCCGAGCCTGCGGACCTGGACCGTGATGGTGCAGCTGGAGATTGCCGAGCGCCTGCGCGCCGCGCCCGGCAACAGGACCTACGGGGCGCCGAGCGCGGTCGCCCAGCTCGCCTGCGAGGTGGAGCTGCTGCGCAAGGTCGACCCGGCGGTCTTCAAGCCGCGCCCGCGGGTCGACTCGGCGATCCTGCGCCTGCGGCGCACCGGCCCGGGCGCCGATGCAGCGACCCGCGACCTCGTCCGCGCCGCCTTCGCCCACCGGCGCAAAACGCTGGCGCGGTCGCTGGAGATCGCGGGACTGCGGGGCGTCCCGAAGCCGCGCGGGGCGGCCCGCGCCGGGCTGGCGGAGCTCGGCCTGCCCGAGGACGCGCGTGCAGAGAGCTTGGCGCCCGCCCAATTCGCCGCCTTGTCCGCGATCCTGCACCGGGAGGCGGACTGACCGACACCGCGAAGTCCGACCCGTTCCCACGATGCCCGACTCCGCCGGCCCGATGCTCGTCCACGCCCCCGCCAAGCTGAACCTCGGCCTCTACCTCGGCCGGGCGCGGCCGGACGGCCTGCACGAGCTCTGCTCGCTCTTCGAGCCGCTCGCCCTCGCCGATCTCCTGCGAATCGAGGAGGCGGAGCGCGACGAGGTCGTCTGTCCCGGGGTCGAGGGCGAGAACCTCGCGGCGCGGGCGCTCGCGGCGCTGCGCGAGCGGGGCTGGGACGCGCCGCCGCTGCGGATCGAGATCGAGAAGCGGACCCCGGTCGCCGCGGGCCTCGGCGGCGGCTCGGCCGACGCCGCCGCGGTCCTCCGCCTCGCCACCCCCGAGTGCGTTCGCACTTTGCCGCGCATAGCGCGGCAAAGTGCGAACGCACCGGGAGCTGTCGCTGACCTGCCGGCCATCGCCGCGGAACTCGGGGCGGACGTGCCCTCGCAGCTGCGCCCCGCCCTGGCGCTGGTCCGCGGCGCGGGTGAGAGGGTCGAGCCGCTCCCGGCGCCCACAGAGCACGCGGCGCTCCTCCTGCCCTCCGGCGGCGGGCTCTCGACCAAGGCGGTCTTCGACGAGGCCGACCGGCTCGGGCTCGGCCGCGATCCCGCGGAGCTGGAGGAGATCGCCCCGCGCCTCCGCGCCGCCGCGGGCGCCGGCGCCTCGCCGCTCACCTACGTCGACCTCCTGGTCAACGACCTCGAGCCCGCCGCCGTCAGCCTCCGTCCCGACATCGGCGACGCCCTGGAAGCCCTCCGCGGCACCGGCGCCCCCGCCGTCTTCCTCAGCGGCAGCGGTCCCACCGCCGTGGCCCTCTTCGCCACCCTCCCCGAAGCCGAGCGCGCCGCCGCCTCCCTCGACCGTCCCGACGCAATCGTCTGCCTGGCGGGTACCGCGCCCCGATGAGGCTCCCCGGCACCCCGACCCAGCGCAAGTGGGCGAACCGCGTCGCGATCGTCGCCGCGATCGGCGTCGGCTACTACCTCTTCACGCAGGTCCTCGACCTCGAGTCGATCCTCGAGAGCGTCGCCAAGGCGCTCGGCGCCTGGACCTACGCGCTGGTCGGCTTCTTCGCCTTCGCCGAGACCGGCGCCTTCATCGGCCTCCTCGCCCCCGGCGAGACCGTGATGCTGCTCGGCGGCGCCGTCGCCGGCCAGGGGACGATCAACGTCTACGTGCTGATCGCGCTCGCCTGGACGATGGCCTGCGCCGGCGACGTCACCAGCTTCTTCCTCGGCCGCCGGCTCGGCCGCGACTTCCTGCTCCGCCACGGCCCCCGCTTCGGCTTCTCCCACGACCGCCTCCATCAGGTCGAGGACTTCTTCTCCCGCCACGGCGGCAAAACGATCTTCCTCGGCCGCTTCGTCGGCTTCGTCCGCGCCTTCGCCCCCTTCATCGCCGGCTCCTCCGGCATGCGCTTCCGCCAGTTCTTCCCCTACAGCGTGCTCGGCTGCGGGCTCTGGGTCAGCGCCACGGTCGTCATCGGTTATGTCTTCTCGAAGTCGATCGACACCGCGATCAACTACGCGGGCAAAGGCGCGGTCATCCTCGGCACGCTGATCGTCGTCGTGGTCGGCGCGGTCTGGGCGACGCGCTACCTGCGGGTGGAGGAGAACCGGGCCGAGGCGGTCCGTTGGATGGACGACCACGCCGCGACCCGGTGGCTCACCGGCTTCGCCCGCCGCCACGAGACCGGCCTGCGGCTGATCGGCGACCGGCTCACCCCCGGCGGCACCTTCGGCCTCGAATTCACCAGCCTGATGGCGGTCCTCGCCGTCGCCCTCTTCGTCCTGATCGCCTACGTCGTCGTGGTCGAAGGCAACCCCGGCCCGACCACCGGCGACGAAACCGCGATCGAAATCGCCGAAGCCCTCCGCTGCGGCTTCCTGACCACCTTCGCCAAGGTCATCACCTTCCTCGGCTCGGGCGCCTTCGTCTGGGTGCTGGCGCTCGTCTGCGCGGCGGCGCTCGCCCGGGCGCGGCGCTGGACCGAGGTCTGCGTGCTGCTCGCCGGGCTGCTGCTGATCCAGGTCGGCTTCTCGGAGATCAAGGCCTGGGTCGGCCGCCCGCGCCCGCCCGACCCGCTCGTCGGCACCCACGGCTCCTCCTTCCCCAGCGGCCACGCCGCCCACTCGGTGATCTACGTCTGGGCGGCGACGACGATCGTCGTGCGGCTGCGGCCGGGGATGGCGCGGGCGACGCTGGTCGTCGTCGCCGGGATCGTGCTGACCGCGCTGGTCGGCCTCAGCCGGGTCTACCTGAACGTCCACTACCTCAGCGACGTCAGCAGCGGCTGGGCCCTCGGCGCCGCCGCCTTCTCGATCTGCGCGGCGATCGGCCTCGTCATCTCCCAATTGCGCCACAATCCGGGGCAGTGATCGCCTTCGGCCTCGCCAAGATCGGGCACCAATACGTCCTCTTCGGGATCGCCGCGCTGATCTGCCTGATCACCTTCGTGACCCTGATCCTCAGCCCCGCGCTCAGCGGCGCCGGGCGGATGTGGGAAAAGACCGCAGCCGGGGTCCTCTCGCTTTTCGTCCTCGCGGCGCTGATCGTCGGCGGCGTCGTGATCGGGCTCGTGATCGTCAAATACTGGCCCGAAATCCACGAATTCATCACCTGACGCTCGCCGAGGTCGACAATCTGGCCATGCGCTTGCGGTGGGGGCCGGAATAATGCCTCGGTGACCGCCACGTCCAAGGAGGGCCAGAACCGCGTGTCCCCGGAAGACCCGACCCTGCTCGACGCCCTCTCCGAGGCGGTCGAATCGGGCGCCGGCCTGCCCGCCGTGGCGCGCGCTGCGGCGCGGCTGCTGGACGCCAGCGTCGCCCTGATCGACCGCTCGAGCGCGGTGCTCGCGGTCGCCGGTGCCTCGCCCGACCAGGAGGAACGGCTGCTCTCCGGCGGCGACGGCGTGATGACGGTCGAGCTGCGGGTCGCCGACACCACGGTCGGGGAGTTCCGTTACCGCGCCAAGTCGCCGCCCGCGCCGGCGATCGCCCGCATGGTGACGACGCTCCTGGCGCTGGAGCTGGAGCGCTCGCGCGCTCCCGAATGGGCGAGCGAGGAGGTGGCGAGCGCCTTCGTCGAGGACGTCCTCGCGCGCCGGGTGACCGACCGCGGCGACATCGTCGCCCGCGGCGCCGAGCTCGGCGCCGACCTCGACCGCGGCGCCGGCGTCCTCGTCCTGCGCGCCGCCCCGCGCGCCGCCCAGGCCGGCGAGTGGCGCGGCCGCGTCCTCACCCTGGCCATGCGCGCGCTGCGCTCGCTGGCGCCGGGCGCCCTGGCCGCCACCGGGGACGCCGAGGCCGCCGCGGAGGTCGCGGTGATCGTCCCCGCCGAGGACGACGAGCGCCTCGCCCGCGCCGCCGCCGGCCTCGCCCGCGAGCTCGCCGACAGCCTCTCCGGCTTCCACCTCACGATCGGCCGCAGCCGCCGCTCCGCCGACCCGGTCGACCTCCACCGGGCGGGCGCAGAAGCGCGCCTCGCGGTCAACGTCGGCGAGGCCGAGGGCCGGCCGCTCCTGGCCTTCGAGGACACCGGCGCCTATCGCCTCCTCCTGCCGGCGATGAGCGACGACCCGGCCGAGCTCGAACGCTTCTACGCCGAGACGATCCAGCCCCTCTCCGACTACGACGAGCAGTACGAGACCGAGCTGGTCACCACGGTCGAGGCCTACCTCGACAACGACGGCAACGTCGCCGCCACCGCCAAACAGCTCTTCACCCACCGCCACACCGTCCGCTACCGCCTCGAGCGCGTCCGCGAGCTCTGCGGCCACGACGTCTCCTCCACCGAAGGGCGGGAGAAGCTCGGCCTCGGCCTGAAAGCGATGCGCGTCCTCGGCATCGCCTCCCCCCGCGGCCCCGCCTCCGAGCCCGGCGCCGGCGGCGGCAAGGTCGCCCGCGCGGGCGAAGACTGAGGCGGGTCGGCGGCCAGGCGCGTTCGCACTTTTGGGCCCTAGCCGGTCGTTTCTGCGAACGCACCAGGGAAGGGACGGGGCCCCGCAAGCTGTCGCCCGATAAGGGACCCGCCCCTCTCGCCACGGCCCGGGCAGGCTGTGGCCGTGGCGAGAGG
>CALCIA010000148.1 GCA_937907435.1 uncultured Actinomycetes bacterium | reverse complement strand
CCTCTCGCCACGGCCACAGCCTGCCCGGGCCGTGGCGAGAGGGGCGCGTCCCTACTCGGGCGCCAGCTTGCGGGGCCTCGTCCCTTCGGCGCCAGCTTGCCGGGCCTGGACCCTTCGAGCGACAGCTTGCGGGGCCCCGGCCCTTCCGGGCGCCGGCCTGCGGGTCCCCGCACCCCAGAAGACTCACCCGCCTCAGCGCAGCCAGGTGCGGACGATGGCGTTGGCGAAGCCGAGGCCGTAGCGCATGACTGCGGGCTTCTTCGAGTGGCCGTGGAGGCGCTGTTCCACGGTGATCGGGACCTCTTTGGCGGGGACGCCGCGCTTGATCGCCTCGATCATGAACTCGGAGGTGTGGAACTGCTCCTGGCGCAGGACCAGCAGGGGCAGGACGGTGGTGCGGACGGCGCGGTAGCCGTTCGAGCAGTCGGTGACGTGGGTGCGGGTGATGAAGGAGACGAGGCGGTTGAAGAAGACGATGCCGAGCTCGCGGGAGCGGGTGTTGCGGTCGGCGTGGCCGAGGACGCGGGAGCCGTGGGCGACGTCGACTTCGCCGCTGAGGACCGGCTCGACCAGGCGCGGCATCTCCGAGGGGAGGTGTTGGCCGTCGGCGTCCAGGGTGACGACGACCTCGGCCCCCGATTCGACCATCAGCCGGTAGCCGGTGCGCAGCGCCGCGCCGCCGCCGCGGTTGGTCACGTGGCGGGCGACCAGGGCGCCGTGTTCGGCGGCGACGTCGCCGGTGCCGTCGCGCGAGCCGTCGTCGACGACGAGGATCTCGGTGCGCACGCCGCATACCTCGGCCGGCATCTGGTCGAGGACGACGCCGATGTTCTCCGCCTCGTTGTAGGCGGGGACGAGGATCGCGACCTTGCCCTTGAAGCGGGCGGGCAGGCCCGCCTGCCGGAACTCTTCCCAGGCCAGCCCCTCGAGCGCCGCCGAGAGCTGGCGCGAGTTGCGCGCGCCGACCGAGAGCGCCCGCAGGCAGATGATGAAGAGGATGAAGATCGCGAAGACCGCGAGGCCGAGGATGCGCCCGCCGTTACCCTTTTCGAAGGAGAAGGCGGAGAGCAGGCCGTTGACGATTTCGGTGCCGGTGACGATCGCCAGCGCGAGCCCGGCGAGGATCAGCAGCAGCACGTCGGCGTTGCGCAGGGTGCGCCGGCGGGCGATCGCGTAGACGACGAGGATCAGCGCGACCGCCAGGCCGACGGCGCGCAGGGCCGTCAGTTCGGCCGGGAATATGCCTGCTAAGGGGATCATTCGCGGCCCCAGGATAGGGCCGCGGCGGCGGTCGAGAGGGCGAGGCCGGCGAGCGGGAAGATCAGCGTCATCAGGATCTCGTTGCGGCGCGGGGCGGCGAGGCTGGCGGCGCCGACGACGGTGACGAGCACGATCGGGGCGGCGAGGCAGAGCGTCTCCCACCAGCGGCGGCGCCAGCCGAGCAGGACCAGCCCGGCGACGCCGAGCAGCACGAGCACGATCTGGATCGCGCGGCCGAGCGTCGTCGACATGAACGAGCCGACCCCGCTCGACCACATCCGCCCGACCTTGCGCGCGGTCATCCCGAGGTAGCCCAGCGGGTGTTCGCCGAAGTACTTGGAGAAGTTCTGCTTGCCGATCTTGCCGAGCGCCGCGTCGCGTTCGAGGTCGGGATAGCGTTCCTTCCAGACCTGGTTGAAGAGCGGGGTGGGGTTGACTTCGTTCAGGGCCTGGGAGTCCGGCGGCAGGCTCTTGCCGGTCTCACGCTGGTAGAGGATCGCCTTGACCCGCGCGTATTCGCCGTCGGCGGGGTAGAAGGTGCCGACGTAGAGCGCCTTGCCGCTTCCGGTCGAGATCGGCACGAAGCGTTCGAAGACGACGAAGTTGCGGATCGTCCACGGCACGATCGGGAGCAGCAGCGCGACCAGCATCAGGCCGACCGCGGCCGCGCCGAGGCGCCACTCGCGCTCCCACGCCCAGCGCGCGGCGGCGAACACGACGAAGGCGCCCGCGACCAGCGTGTACTCGGGGCGGAACATCGCGGTGACGCCGAAGAGGAAGCCGGGGAGGAGCCAGGGCCAGGCGGTGCTCCAGGCGAAGCCCTCGCCGCGGCGCGCCGCCGTCCGGTCCCACGCCCAGAGGAAGGCGAGGATCGCCGCGGGCAACGACAACATCGCGGGCGGCTCGCTCATGATCTCGCCGACCGAGTGGATGAAGGGCGGGTAGATCGCCACCCCGAGCGCCCCGAGGAGTGCCGGCCAGCGCCCGCCGAGGCGCCAGCCGAGGAAGAAGACGACGAGAATCGTCCCCACGCCCATCAGCGCCTCGAGGATGCGGATCGTGCCTTCGCGCGGCCCACCGGTGACGACGAAGAGCCCGGCGTAGAGCCAAGGCGCGCCCGGGGACCAGTCGCTCGAGGCTTCCGAGTGGAATTCCGGCCCGCCGTAGCTGCCTTCGGTGTAGAGCGACTTGGCGAGGGCGTAGTAGGCGTGCGAGTCGTCGGCGGGGTCGGCCACCGGGTGGCCGACGGCGACCGCGCGGACGAGCAGGCCGAGAGCGGCGATCAGCGCCAGCGCGATCAGCGTGCGCCGCCCATAACGGGCGGGCAGCGTGCGGAACCAGTTGCGGACGGCGGTCAAGGGCGCCGGTCAGGCTACTGGCGCCAGGGCAGGAAACCCGGGGACGGCGCTGAAATCCTCGGCAAAACTTAGGAAAGGAAGCTCCATGAAGCGAATCTCCGCCGTCTTGGCAGGCGCGCTCGCCTGCCTCGCCTTCGGCACCGTCGGCACCGCCGCCGCGATGCCGACCGAAGGCATCGTCAACACCTCCTGCACCACCACCTCGTCGAGCGCCGTCGTCGGCAACAAGGTCACCGCCCGGGTGACCGGCCAGAACGTCGACCCGTCGCAGATGGAATTCGCCGAATGCAAGGTCGTGAAGAAGGTCCTCAACACGGTGATCAAGCGCGTGGTCGAGTCGCCGACCGTGATCGAAGGCTTCCGCATCACCCCCAGCATCACCTCCGAAGCGCCGCTGACGATCAAGTACAAGGGCCTCTTCCGCGGCGCCGACACGGCTACCGAAATCCGCCTCGCCTTCAAGGTCACCTACACCGCCGCCGCAACGGTCGAACCGGAAACGCCGAAGATCAACGCGACCTGCACGACGAGCTCGAAGAACGTGATCGGCAACAGCGTGAAGATCACGGTCGCGGGCAAGAACGTCGCGCGGTCGCAGCAGAAGTTCGCCGAATGCCCGACGGTGAAGAAGGTCGCCAACAAGATGCTCTCGCTGCGGATCGAGAAGCCGAAGACCTTCGAAGGCTTCCGCTGCACCCCGAGCGTCCTCACCGGCGGTGAAGGCACCGTCGAACCGCAGACCGTCAAGTACAGCTGCGTCTTCCGCGGCGCCGACACGTCCACGGAAATCCGGCTGCAGTTCAAGGTCACCTACAACACGGACTGACGCCTGGCTCGTCGGGCGGCGGTGGGCAACCACACCGCCGCCGTCCCGGCGCAGGCCGCCAGCAGGGGGATCAGGACGAGGACCCGGCGCGGGGAGGCGACGAGGAGGGCGCTGACCACCGTGACCGCGAGGAAGACGGCGCCGATCAGGAGCGCCTCCCAGCGGCGGCGGTAGGCGAGCAGGGTCAGGCCGAGCAGGCCGAGGCCGAGGAGGGCCCAGTGGAGGGCCTCCCAGATGGGCTCGCGCATGACGGCGCGGGGGCCGTGGGACCAGATGCGGCCGATCTTGGTGGCGACGAAGGAGATGTATTCGCCGGTGTGGTCGGTGATGTCGTCGCGGAGCTGTTGCTTGCCCATCTTCGAGAGCGCCTGGTCGGGTTCCATGCCCGGATAGGTGTGTTCGGCGAGGCGGGCGAGGATCTGCTCGAGGCGGAGGTTTTCGACCGCGTGGGGGCCGAAGAGGCCCGGGTGTTCGGCGACCACCGCGGCGCCGACCTTTTCCGGGTTGCCGTCCGAGGGCAGGTAGGTGCCCGCGTAGAGGACCTGGCCGCCGCCGGTCGAGACGGTGACGAAGCGGTCGAGCGCGATCGCGTTGCGGATCGTCCAGGGCGCGACCACGATGACGATCCCGAGGACGACGACGCCCGCCGCGACGAGCGCCCGCCGCCAGTCCCCATCGTCGCGTTCGCACTTCTCCGCGCTATCCGCGGGTTTCTGCGAACTCGACCGATGGCGGGGGGCGAAGCGCTCGTGGAGGAGGACGAGGACGGCCAGGAGGAGGCCGATCGCCAGATACTCGGGGCGGACCAGGGCGAGCGCGCCGAGGGTCAGTCCCGGCACCAGCCAGCGCCACGGCGAGGCGCCGTCGGCGGCCCAGAGGATCGCCGGCAGAGCGCCCGCCAGCAGCGTCGCGGCGAGCGGCTCCGTCATCAGCATCCCCGTGTACTCGATCGTCGCCGGGTAGATCGCCACCACCAGCGCCGCGATCAGCCCCGCCACCACCGCGCGCCCACCAACCCTTGGACCTTGGTCGCCCTGTGGGCTACCAAGGTCTACGGGTTGGGACAGGCGCCGCGCCAGCAGGTAGGCAAAGAGGGGGGCGAGGGCTCCGATCGCCGCCAGGACCAGGCGCGCGAGGCGTTCGTGGACGCCGCCGGTGACCTTGTAGACGCCCGCGACGAAAAGCGGCAGGCCGGGCGAGTAGTCGGTGCTCGGTTGGGTCGCCGCCGCGCCCACGGTGAAGCCGTTGCCTTCGTCGAGGTTCTTCGCGATCGCCGCGTAGGCGGCGGCGTCGTAGACCGGGGCGCGGCCGCTCCAGGCTTCGCCGACTCGCAGGCCGAGGCCCAGCAGGAGGATCGCGACAAGCGCCGCGATCCCCAATCTGCCGCCGTTTCCGGCCACCATGCGATTTGGCATCGGCCCGATTCAACTAACCTTGCCGGTCTATGCGGATCCTCATTCTCGGTGGCGACGGCTACCTCGGCTGGCCGACGGCACTTCGTTTCTCGGCGCGCGGGCACGAGGTCGCGGTCGTCGACAACTTCAACAGACGGCGCTGGGTCGAGGGCGCGGGCTCCAACTCGCTGACCCCGATCGCCGACCTCGACACCCGGATCGCGACCTGGGAGGAGCTCTCCGGCAAGCGGATCGCCGCCCACGTCGGCCCGATCGAGGACGGCGACTTCATCGACGGCGTCGTCGCCGAGTTCCTCCCCGACGCGGTCGTCCACTATGGCCAGCAGGCCTCGGCGCCCTACTCGATGATCTCCCGCCAGACCGCTGTCGAAACCCAGTACGCGAACACGATCGGCAACCTCAACCTGCTCTTCGCGCTGCGCGACCACGTGCCCGAGGCGCACCTGGTGAAGCTGGGGACGATGGGCGAGTACGGCCAGCCCAACATCGACATCGAGGAGGGCTACATCGAGATCTCGCACAAGGGGCGCAGCGACCGGCTGCCGTACCCGAAGCTGCCGGGCTCGCTGTACCACTGCTCGAAGGTCCACGACTCGACCAACATCCACTTCGCCTGCCGCACCTGGGGCCTGCGGGCGACCGACCTGAACCAGGGCGTCGTCTACGGGATCGAGACCGAGGAGACGGTGAGCGACGAGCGGCTGATCACCCGCTTCGACTACGACGAGATGTTCGGCACGGTCCTGAACCGGTTCTGCGTGCAGGCCGTGATCGGTCATCCGCTGACCGTCTACGGAGAAGGCCACCAGACGCGCAGCTTCCTCAACATCCGCGACACGCTCGCCTGCGTCGAGATCGCCGCCCTGAACCCCGCCGACGCGGGCGAATTCCGCGTCTTCAACCAGTTCACCGAGCAGTTCTCGGTGATGGAGCTGGCGGAGCTGGTCAAGGAGGCGGGGGCGCACCTCGGCTACGAGGTGGAGATCCGCCACTACGACAATCCGCGGGTCGAGAAGGAAGAGCACTACTACAACGCGGTGAACTCGAACCTGCTGGATCTGGGCCTGGAGCCGCGGCTTCTCGGCGAGGAGCTGGTCGAGTCGATCCTCGGCATCCTCGACCGCTACAAGGAGCGCGCCGCCGAGGGCGCGATCGACCCGCGGACGCGCTGGAACCCGGGTCGTCCCACCGCCGCCCAGGCCTAAGAACCCCTGCTGCCGCGCACGGGGCAGCGGCGAGCCGCTGGTAGCATCGCTGGTCCGATGAGAGCTGCCGACGCACTGATGGAATCACTGAAGGCCGAGGGCGTGAAGAACGCCTTCGGGATCCCCGGCGGGGCGAACCTGCCGATGTACGACGCGGTCGTGGACGCCGACTTCCGCCACGTCCAGACCCGCCACGAGCAGGCCGCCGGGCACGCCGCGGAGGGCTACGCGAGGGCGAGCGGCAACGTCGGGGTCGCCTTCTCGACCTCCGGCCCGGGGGCGACGAACCTGATCACGGCGATCGCCGACGCGATGCTCGACTCGACCCCGACCGTGTTCATCACCGGGCAGGTGAAATCGGAGCTGATCGGCACCGACGGCTTCCAGGAGGCCGACATCCTCGGCGCGACGCTGCCCTTCGTCAAGCACTCCTTCCAGGTGACCGACGCGCGGCAGATCCCCGAGTACGTCCACGAGGCCTTCCACGTCGCCTCGACCGGGCGCCCCGGGCCGGTCCTGCTCGACATCCCCTCCGACTTCTTCCGCGCCGACATCGAGTATGAGCCGCGCACCGAGCCGGTCGAGCTCCCCGGCTACAAGCCCTCCACCGAGGGCAACATCAAGCAGATCCGCATCGCCGCCAAAGCGCTGGCGAACGCGCGCCGGCCGATCTTCTACACCGGCGGCGGGGTGATCAACGGGAACGCGTCCGAGGAGCTGCGCGAACTGGCCGCCTCCGACCAGTTCCCGGTCACCTCGACCCTGATGGGCCTCGGCGGCTTCCCGGCGTCCAGCGACCACTTCCTCGGCATGCTCGGCATGCACGGCACCTACACCGCCAACATGGCGATGGACCGCGCCGACCTGATCGTCGCGATCGGCGCCCGCTTCGACGACCGCATCACCGGCAAACTGGACGAGTTCGCCCCGCACGCGAAAATCATCCACATCGACATCGACCCGGCGGAGATCTCGAAGAACGTCGGCGCGCACATCCCGATCGTCGGCGACGTCAAGCAGGTGCTGCCGAAGCTGACCCGCGAGTACCGGGCGCTGCAGACGGACTCCGGCCGGATGGAGGCCTGGTGGACCCAGATCCGCGCCTGGAAGCAGGAGCACCCGCTCTTCTACGAACCCTCGACCGACGGTGAGATCAAACCGCAGTCGATGGTCGAGACCCTGTGCAAGGTCACCAACGGCGAAGCGATCGTCGCCGCCGACGTCGGCCAGCACCAGATGTGGGCGGCGCAGTACTACGGCTTCGACCGCCCGCGCCGCTGGATCAACTCCGGCGGCCTGGGGACGATGGGCTTCGGCCTGCCCGCGGCGATCGGCGCCAAGGTCGCCTGCCCGGACGAGCTCGTCACCTGCATCTCCGGCGACGGCAGCCTGATCATGAACGTGCAGGAGCTGGCGACCTGCGTCACCGAGAAGGTGCCGGTCAAGATCTTCCTGATGAACAACGGTTATATGGGCATGGTGCGCCAGTGGCAGCAGCTCTTCTGGGACCGTCGCTACAGCGGTGTCGAGCTGGGCTCGAGCCCGGACTGGGTGAAGCTGGCCGAGGCCTTCGGCGCCACCGGCCTGCGGGTCGAGGACGAAGCCGACCTCGAGGACACGATGCGGGCGGCGGTCGAGACCGACGGCCCGGTCCTGGTCGACGTCCGCGTCACCCAGGAGGAGAACGTCTACCCGATGATCGCGCCGGGCAACGCCGCCCGCGAGATGGTCGAGGCCCCGGGGCTGGTGCGGTGATGGAGGCCGGGACTCCCGACCTGGTGAAACTGGAGGACCTGCGCGTCCCCGGGCAGCTGAGCGGCCGCAAGCACATCCTCGCGATCCTGGTGGAGAACAAGCCCGGCGTGCTGGCGCGCGTGGCGGGGCTCTTCTCGCGCCGCGGCTTCAACATCGACACGCTGGCGGTCGGCCCGACCGACGATCCGAGCGTCTCGCGCATCACGCTGACCCTCGACGGCGCCGTCCACCCGATCGACCAGGTCACCAAGCAGCTGCACAAGCTCGTCAACGTGCTGAAGATCCGCGACATGGAGCCGGAGGAGACGGTCGCCCGCGAGATGGCCCTCTTCAAGGTCTCCGCGGCGGTCGAGAATCGCGCCGAGATCATCCAGTTCGCCGACATCTTCCGGGCGAAAATCGTCGACGTGGCGCGCCGCACGATGACCATCGAGGTCACCGGCTCGGCCGACAAGATCGAGGCCTTCGAGCGGATGATCCGCCCCCACGGGCTGGTCGAAATGGTGCGCACCGGCGAGATCGCGATCGCCCGTGGTCACGAGTGACGCGCTCCTAGGGGCGCTCGCGCGAGGCATAGCGAGGGGGCGGCGGGCGCTGGTCAGCGTCACCGCCGCGGTCGACGTCGCCGACCCCTGCGCGACGATCTTCGCCGCCCGGCTGGCCTCGGACCGCTGGTTCTGCTGGGAGCAGCCCGACCGTGGCTTCGCCGTCGCCGGGATGGGGGTCGCGCGCGAGGCGTCCTCGCGCGGGGCGCGGCGCTTCGAGGAGGTCGCCGCGGTGGCCGGGGAGACGCTCCGCGACGCGGTCCTCGACGAGCCGCGCGGGCTGCCCGCCGGGGCCGGGCCGGTGTGGCTCGGCGGCTTCGCCTTCGACCCGGAGGGGGGCGGGAGCGCGACCTGGAGCTCCTTCGAGCCCGGCTCGCTGTTCCTGCCCGAGGTGTCGATCTGCCGCGGCGGGGAGGAGGCGTTCCTCACCGTCAACGCGCTCGTCGGGCCCGGGGACGATGCCGAGCGGCGCGGGGCGGAGCTCGGCGCGCGCCTCGCCGGGCTGCGCGCCGACGCGACCCTGCCGCTGCTCGACCCGCACCCGACCGCCCGTCCCGAGATCAGCAGCGCCAGGCCGCCGCGCGCCTTCGAAGACGCGGTCGAGCGGGCGACAGCCCGGATTGCGGCGGGGGAGATGCAGAAGGTCGTGCTCGCCCGCGAGGTGATCGTCAGCGCCGCCGCGGCGCACGACCCGGCGCCGGTCTTCGGCGCGATGCGCGACCAGTTCCCGGCCTGTTTCTGCTTCTGCGCGGGGACGCCCGAGGCCGCCTTCATCGGCGCCAGCCCCGAGCTCCTCGTGCGGCGCTCCGGTGCCGGCGTCTCGACCGTCGCCCTGGCGGGCTCGACCCGCCGCAGCTCCGACCCCGCCGTCGACGACCACCTCGGCGAGCGCCTCATGCGCTCCGCCAAGGACCGCCGCGAGCACCGCATCGTCGCCGAGCGCATCGTCCGCCGCCTCCGTCCCCACGCGGTCTGGGTCGAGACCGGCACGGAGCCCGCGATCGTCAAGGTCGCCAACATCCAGCACCTCGCCACCCCGGTGATCGCCCAGCTCGCCGAGCCGCGCTCGGCGATCGAGCTCGCCGGGATGCTCCACCCGACCCCCGCCGTCGGCGGCGACCCCTGGCCCGACGCCCAGCCCGCCCTCCGCGAGCTGGAGCAGATGGACCGCGGCTGGTACGCCGCCCCGATCGGCTGGATGGACGCCACCGAGGACGGCGAATTCTGCGTCGCCCTCCGCAGCGCCCTCCTCCGCGACCGCACCGCCCACCTCTTCGCCGGCGTCGGCGTCGTCGCCGGCTCCGACCCCGAGTCCGAGCTGGCCGAGACCGAGACGAAGCTCCAGGCGATGCTCCCGCTCGTGGCCGACTGAGCCGACCGGCGCCCAGCCAATATATTGCCGAGCACTGTGCGCCGTCTGACCATTGCAGCGCTCCTCAGCGGTGTCCTCCTGCTCCTCCTCACCATGGCCGCATCGAGCGGAGCCACGGACACCCTTCCCTCTGGGCCGCGGTTGGCGGTCGTCGTCTCCCTGTTCGACGAAGCGGACACGACGGAAGTGGTCACGATCGGGCCGGACGGCGAAGACCCGCAGACCGTGGCCAGGGGGGCGATCTTCGAACCGATCGAGCACTTCGAACACCCGAACTGGAGCCCGGACGGCAAGCTGCTGGCCTTCTACGTTCCGGGCGAGGAAACGCCGGCCGTCGCGCTCCTCGGCGCAGACGGCTCGAACCTGCGCCTCCTTCGCGCCTCCGAACATCCCGGCGGGCCCGACGACGCCGCGCTGCCGGAACCGCTCTTCGACCCGAAGACCGGCGAACTCCTGGTTGCGGCAGTGCACACCCCGCACGGCGAAGGGCTCTTCGGCGACGCGCGCCCCACCGGCAAGGCCGCGCAGTTCCGCGGCGAATTTTGGGCGCTTCCCGTGCGTGGAGGCGGCAAGGCACGACGGCTCAGCAGCCGATTCCTGGTCTCCTCCGGGGTTTTCTTCCCCTACTCGATCGCGTCGAACGGAAAGATCGCCGCGACCGATCTCGGTCGGCGTGGGTTCGGGGTCGCGGTCCTCGACCCTCGTGGCGGGCCGATTCACTGGGTGGTCCCGACGACGACGCAGAAGGAAGGCAGCCTCGAACCGGCGATCTCGCCGGACGGCACGCAGATCGTCTACAAGGTTGACAATCAGAAGGAAGTCCACGACCGGCGAAGCCTGGTCAGCACCGACCTGATGATCGTCCCGGCCGCGGGTGGGAAGCCGAAGCGGCTCGCGCGGATCAAGGGCGGAGCGGCGTGGCCGGCCTGGGACCCGTCGGGCTCGCGGATCGCGTTCACGACGTTGAATGCGGTCGGGGCCGAAGACGCCCCGGGCGCGCGGGAAGGCAACGCCCTGATGGAGATCAATCCCGATGGCACCTGCCTGACCAAGATGTTCGCGCTCGGCAGACGCGGCCTCGTGGAGGGCGCCGCCTGGCAGCCGGGCGCCGAACGGGGCGCCGGGCCGATCAGCTGCTGAGCGCGGCGAGGACGCGGTCGGTGACGCGGCGGTGGGCGCCGACGTTGGCCTGGCGGTCGGTGCGGACCTCGATCAGGCCGGTGCCGGCGGCGAGGGCGGCGGGGAGGTCGGTCAGGGACTCCAGGCGGCGGTAGGGGAGGTCGAAGAGGGCGGCGGCGCGCTCGACCGAGACCGCGCGCGGGGTGCCGAAGAGGGCCTCGAACTCGCTGGCGTCCAAGGCGGACTGCTGGGGCAGGAAGTGGAAGATCCCGCCGCCGCCGTTGTCGATGACGACGATGCGGACCGGGGTGGAGACGTCGCGGAGGGCGGCGAGGGAGCCGATGTCGTGGAGGAAGCCGAGCTCCCCGGTGACGATCGTCGTCGGCCGCCCGCTCGCGTGGGCGGCCCCGATCCCTGAGGACATGAGCCCGTCGATCCCGTTCGCCCCCCGGTTGGAGAGCAGCAGCACGTCAGCGTCCCCAGGGCCGAGGAACGTCTCCTGGTCCCGGATCGGCATCGAGGAGGCGGTGTAGACGAGGTCACCGTCGCGGTGGGCCTTCCCAAGCGCCAGATGCAATGCGGGCTCGGTGATCACCTCCGTCCCTTCCAGCTCCTCCCCGATCGCGCTCAGAGCCGCCGCCTCGGCCTCCAACCACGCCCGCGGAGCGGGACGGGGCGGCCCCTGAACGAACCTCCCCGCAGTTCGTGAGGGAAGGGGCCGCCCCGCCCCGCCCTCGGAAGCCCGTCCCTCGGAAGACCTTTCGAGCCGCGCCGCCCAGCCGCTCGCCGCCTCGGTCGGATCCACCCTCAGGATCGCCGCCGCCCGTCCCGTCGGCTCGTTCCACCCCCCGGTCGGATCGACGACGATCTGGTCCGCACCGCTTGCCGCCAGCCAGGCGCGCAGCGGCTTCGACGTCGGCAGCTCGCCGAAGCGCAGCACCAGCTCCGGCACCACGCCCCGCGCCCAGTGCTCGTCGCGCAGCAGGGTGTCGTAGGTGGTGACCACGTAGGAGCGGTCGTGGGGGCCGAGGCGCATCTGCGAAGTGGGCTCGGCGAGGATCGGGAAGCCCGAGACGCGGGCGAGATGGGCGAGCGGCTCGCGCAGCTCCGGGTCGGTCTGGCGCCCGGCGATGATCACGCCGGCGATCGCGTCGCCGATGTGGCCCGCGACCTCGTCGAGGACGAACTCGGTCGGCTCGAGGTCGACGCGGGTCACCGCGGTCAGCGGTCGACCGCCTTCGCGACCGTGGAGCGCCAGCGGATCGGTGGCGGTGACGGCGCCGTCGACCGGCAGCGGCGCCAGCGGCTCGCGCCAGGGAAGGTTGAGGTGGACCGGGCCGGGCCGGATCTCGCCGCGTGCCCGCGCCAGTGCCCGTGCCGCCACCGAGCGCATGTGGATGAGGCCCGAATCGTCGGCGTCGTGCGTCCCCACTTCGCAGAACCAGCGCACCGATTCGCCGAAGGTCTTGATCTGGTCGATCGTCTGCCCGGCGCCGATCCCACGCAACTCCGGCGGCCGGTCGGCGCTCAGGACGACCAGCGGCAGCGCCGATTCGTCGGCCTCGGCGACCGCCGGGTGGTAGTTGACGAGCGCCGTCCCCGAGGTGCAGAGCAGCGCCACCGGCTCGCCGCTCGCCTGCGCCGCCCCCAGCGCGAAGAACCCCGCCGAGCGCTCGTCGACGATCACCGTCACCTCGATCCCCGGCTCCCGCCACAGCGCCACCGCGAGCGGCGTCGAGCGCGACCCCGGCGACACGACCGCCCGCCGCAGCCCACCGCGCGCAAGCTCCTCGGCGAAGGCCGAGGCGAGGGCGGTGTTGGCGTTGGTCGGGTCCATGGGGCGGCAGTGTTGTGGCGCGAAACTCGGTCTATGACCGAGTAAGGCGCCACGGCAGGGTCAGAGTCGGTGGTGTCGCAACGAATCTTCGTCGATGACGATGCCGAGGCCCGGCCCTGGCGCCTCGTGCAGGAGGTCGCCCTCCAGCGCGCACTCCTCGGCGGCGATCGTCTCGCGGAAGAGGCGACGGGTGGCGAGGCCGTGGGCAAGGCGCTCCGCCGCGGGGACGGTGGAGTCGACCCACTCGGCGAGGCGCCGGCCGATCGCGATCCCGACCGGCCCGTCGAGGGCGCTGGCGACGTAGGTCCGCATCACCTTCGCGATCTCCCGGCCCGCCTCGATCCCGCCGACCTTCGACAGCTTCACGCCGGTGACGCCGAAGCCGTGCTCGCGCACCGACTCCTCCGCGTCGGCGACGGTGACGATGCTCTCGTCGCCGGCCAAGGGGATCGGCGTCCGCCAGGCAAGCTCGGCCGCTTCGGCGATCGTCGCGACCGGCTGCTCGACCAGCTCGATCCCCAACGGCTCGACCGCGGCGAGGATCCGCGTCGCCTCCTCCAGCGACCACGACGCGTTCGCGTCGAGACGGATCTTCGCCTCGGTCCCGAGGGCCGCCCGCACCGCCTCGACCTGCGCGACGTCGTCCCCGGCCCCGACCTTCAGCTTGAAGGTGCCGAAGCCCGCCTTCGCCCAGCGCCCCGCCTCGGCGGCAACCTCCGCGGGCGATCCGCTCACCAGCGTCGCATTGCAGCGCACGGGCCTGTGCTCGCCCTTCGTCCCACGCCGCTTCTCCTCGAGGTCCAGCAGCGCCGTCGACAACGCGCAGTGAGCGGGATGCGACAGCCCGTCGGCCATCTCCCCATCGGCCTCTTCAAGTTCCCGCACCACCACCTCGATCCCCACGCCGCCGCGCAAGCTCAGCGGCACCCCTTCGCCCAGCCCTTCGAGCCCGTCCTCGTCCCTGATCCGCAGCAGCACCATCTCCCGCCGGGTCAGCCGCCCGCGCGCGGTCACGTACGGCTCCTTGAACGGAAGCCAGTAGGGGACGACCTCTACCGTCGTCGACCCCATGGCGCTAGACCGAGATCAGCAGGCCGATCGTGACCAGCACGCTGTAGACCGCCAGCAGCCCGCCGGTCGCGGCCAGACATTTGTTCAGCGCCGGGCCGTCGGTGCGCGTTTCCAGCACCCGGATCGGTTTGATCGCCAGCGGGAGCGCGCCGAGGCCGAGCAGCGGCCACCACTGGCATTCGCCCGCCCAGATCGTGAACGGCAGCAGCACGAACGCCCCGACCACCAGCACCTTGTACATGTTGATCGCGTTGGCGCGGCCCATCCGCACCGCCGAGGTGTTCTTGCCCGCGCGCCGGTCGGTCTCCAGGTCGCGCACGTTGTTGACGACGAGGATCGCCGTGGCGAGGAAGCCGACCGCGATCGAGAGGCCGAGCGGCAGCGTCGCCAGGTTCTCGGTCTGCACGTAGAAGCTGCCGTTCACCGCGACCAGGCCGAAGAAGAGGAAGACGAAGACCTCGCCCAGCCCGGCGTAGCCGTAGGGGCGCGGCCCGCCGGTGTAGAGGACGCCCGCGGCGATCGAGGCGACGCCGACGAGGAGGATGATCCAGCCCGCGACGATCGCCAGGTAGATGCCGCAGGCGACGGCGACGCCGAAGGCGACCCAGGTCGCGGTGAGCACGCGGCGCGGCGTGATCAGCCCGGCCGAGGTGACCCGCACCGGGCCGAGCCGGTCGGCGGTGTCGGCGCCGCGGTGCGCGTCGGAGTAGTCGTTGGCCAGGTTGGTCCCGATCTGGATGAAGATCGAGCCGATCAGGGCGGCGACGAAGGCCGGCCAGCGCGGCAGGTGCCCCGCGTACTGCCACGCCGCCGCGGTCCCGACCAGGACCGGCGCGATCGCCGCGGGCAAAGTTCGCGGCCGGGCCGCCTGGATCCAGATCACCGGGCCTCCCGGTCCCGTTTGGGCATGATGGAGAAGATATGAGAATCGACGACTGGCTCGCTCAGCGGGCGCAGAGCTGCCCCGAGCGTTGCGCGCTGATCGCCGACGGGGCGGCGGTCACCTACGCCGAGCTCGAGGCCGAAGCGACCTGGATCGCGCGCCGGCTGGCCGCCCACGGGGTGCGGCGCGGCTCGACCGCGGCGCTGACGATGCACCCGCGCCGCGAGCAGGTGGTCCTCGCCCACGCGCTGATGAAGGTCGGCGCCGCGCTCCTGCCGCTCAGCCCGCGCCTCACCGAGGCCGAGCACGCCCGCGTCGTCGCGGAGGTCGAACCGATGATCGACCTCGACGACCCCGGCCTCCTCACCCAGACCGAGGCCGACCTGCCGCTGCTCGGCGAGCACGACACCGACGACATCTGCGCCTATGTCCTCAGCTCCGGCTCGACCGGCGCGCCGCGGCCGATCGGCCTCACCTACGGCAACTTCCTCTGGAGCGCGATGGGGGGCGCCTTCAACATCGGCGTCGACCCCGCCGACCGCTGGCTCTGCTGTGTCCCGCTCAGCCACATCGCCGGGCTCTCGATCGTGGTCCGCTCGGCGATCTACGGGACCACCGCGGTCGTCCACGACGGCTTCGACGTCGACCGCGTGGCGGGGGCGCTCAGCGAGGAACCGATCAGCGTCGTCTCGCTCGTCACCACGATGCTGAAGCGGCTGCTCGACGCGGGCGCCGACCTCTCCGGCCCGCGCGCGATCCTCGTCGGCGGCGGCCCGGTCCCGGCGTCGATGTTGGGCGAGGCGCTCGACCGCGGCGCCACCGTCGTCCAGACCTACGGCCTCACCGAGACCTGCTCCCAGGTGACGACGCTCGCCCCCGAGGACGCGCTGCGCAAGCTCGGCTCCGCCGGGCGCCCGCTGCTATCCAGCCACGTCCGCATCCGTGATGGCGAGATCCTCGTCCAGGGCCCGACCGTCGCTCCCGGCCGCTACGACGAGTCCGGCTGGCTCCACACCGGCGACCTCGGCCACATCGACGACGAAGGCTTCCTCTACGTCCAGGACCGGATCGACGACATGATCGTCACCGGCGGCGAGAACGTCGTCCCCTCCGAGGTCGAGGAGATCCTGCTCCAGCACCCGGCCGTGTCCGACGCGGCGGTCGTGGGACGAGAGGACCCCGAGTGGCAGCAGGCCGTCACCGCGATCGTCGTCCTCGCCCCGGACGCCGAGGTCACCCCCGACGACCTCCGCCACCACTGCGCGGAGACCCTTGCGGGCTACAAGGTCCCGAAGCGAATCGAGCTCGCCGCGGCCCTGCCCCGGACGCCATCGGGGAAGTTGATGCGCCGCGCGCTGCGGTAGGGGGAGGGGGTAGCGGCGGCCCGGGGAGGGACGGGGACTCGCAAGCTGTCGCCCCGGGAGGGTTCAGGCCCCGCAAGCTGTCGCCCGAGGTAGGGACCGCCCCTCTCGCCACGGCCCGGGCAGGCTGTGGCCGTGGCGAGAGGGGCGGGTGTACGGAAGGTGTGGAGGGACGTGCGCGGGAGTGGCACGGGAGTGCGTCGGGAGTGGCACGGATCCGTGACGGGATGCCCACGACGGGCG
>CALCIA010000147.1 GCA_937907435.1 uncultured Actinomycetes bacterium | reverse complement strand
CTGCCCGGGCCGTGGCGAGAGGGGCGCGTCCCCTACCCGGGCGACAGCTTGCGGGGCCACGGCCCTTCCCGGGCGACAGCTTTGCGGGCCCCCATCCCTTCCGCCCGCCGACCCCCCTCAAGCACTCAGCGGCGCCGCGGCCTCCGGGGTCGCTACCACGAACGAGAAGGTCTCCTCCAGGTAGAGGTGGACCTCGTTGGCGTCGTGGTGGTCGTAGCCGATCGAGAGGTCCTGGCCTGATTCGAAGAGGAAGTCGCCGCCGCGGAGGCTCATCACCACGGCGCCGCTGAGGCCCGGGGCCCAGACGATCGGGCCGCCGTCGAGGATCTTGCCGAGGTGGTCGAAGAGGGGGTAACCGCCGTGCTCGGCGGTCTCGATCACCTTGATGTACTCGTCGGGGCCGAGCGCCAGGCCGTAGGGGCCCTCGACGCCCGCCTCGCGCAGGCCCTCGACCGCGCGGGCGACCGAGCGCGGGTAGGCGTCGCCTTTCGGCCCGAGCGGCTCCGGCTCGAACGGTGAGGACTCGACCACGCCCTGGATGCCCGCCTTCGCCCAGCCGTTGAAGACGGCGCTGTTCTCGCAGACGGCGATCTGGTGGGCGGCGTTGTCGAGCGACTCGAGGTCGACGTCGACGGCGCCGCGGTCGTCGTCGCGCATCTCCGCCCGCGAGACGGTGAAGTCGACCCGTGCCTCGACCAGCGGCAGGACCCGCCGGCGCAGCGCGCTGACGCCCTCCCCGGCCCCCTCGACCGCGTCGACGCGCCCGAGGTTCGTCGCCGAGTGACCCCAGCCCTGGGGCCCGACGAAGTCGACCAGGCGGCGCCCCGCCAGCGGCCCGGAGAGGCGCTCGCGCGCCTCCTCGTCGAGTAGCTTCCAGTTCGAGTCGGTGAGCGGCGCGTGGCCGCGCAGGAGGTGGTTCATCGTCCCTGTCCCTTCATGCTGCCGATTCCAAGTGAGCCTTCGCCCGCCGCCATCGGGGCGACCAGCGCACCGTCGTCGCCGTCGCCCTCCGAGGCCGCCTCGGCGTCCTCGCCGTGCTCGACGATGTCGCCGTCCTGGAAGAGCACGCCCGCGGCGATCTCGCGCCAGCGCGGCGTCTTGCGCAGGAGGAACTCGAGGTCCATCGAGAAGTGCTTGAACTCCTCCCCCTGCGCGTCGGCCATGATCGCCCGCGCGTCGGCGTCGGGCTCGACCGCGAGGCGCTGCTGATACCAGCCGATCGCCTGGCACTCCTCTTCGAGCGAGGCGCAGAGGCGGGCGAAGGTCCGCGTCTCGGCCGGCAGCTCCTCCGGCGGCTCGTGGTACTGGTCGAATCCCATCTAGGCCTCCTTGCGTGTGGGCGCGGCGAAAGTGGGCGCGGCGTCCCGCGAGACTACCCGGCGACCCACGCCGGAGGCCGGTACCCCGGCCGCTATGGTGTGCCCCCGGCGCCTCCCCCGGTGCCGGGCGCTGCAGGATTCCCCGACCTCTGGGCGGCGTCCACATTGCCCGGCGGCGATGGGCCCACCGATGGCAGCCAACAGCGACGAGAAACGACCTGTCCCGGAAGGGGCGCCGAACGGGCCGGGCGAGGGCCTGGCCGCCGAGACGCTGCTCTGGCGCCGCCTGCGCGACCAGCGCGACCCGGCCGCCCGCGAGGAGCTCGTCCGCCGCTATCTCCCCTTCGCCAAGAACCTGGCGCTGCGCTACCGCGGCGCCAGCGAGTCCTTCGACGACCTCCTGCAGGTGGCGAACCTCGGCCTGGTCAACGCCGTCGACCGCTTCGACCCGGCCCGCGGCACCCCCTTCGCCGCCTTCGCCTCCCCCACCATCCTCGGCGAACTGAAGCGCCACTTCCGCGATCGCGTCTGGACGGTGCGGGTGCCGCGCGGCCTCCACGACCGGATGGCCGAGGTGGAGAAAGCGACCACGCAGCTGACGGTGGAGCTGCAGCGCTCGCCCTCGGTCAACGAGATCGCCGCCAAACTGGAGATCGACCCGGCCGAAGTCCTCGAGGTCCTGGAGGCCAACCACAACCGCCGGCCGCTCTCCCTCGACCGCCCGGTCGGCGGCGAGGAGGACGAATCGCCCGCCTCCGAGTGGGTCGGCGACGAGGACGAGGGCTACGAGCTGATCGACGACAAACTGGCGCTGGAGGACGTCCTGCCCCAGCTTGACGACCGCGAACGCCTGATCCTCCGCCTGCGCTTCGTCGAGGACATGACCCAGTCCCAGATCGCCGAGCAGATCGGCCACTCCCAGATGCACGTCTCCCGCATCCTCCGCCGCACCCTGGAGCGGATCCGCGAGCAGGTCGCCGAGCAGGACGGCGAAGGCTAGGACGCCGGCGCCCGTCGGCACCGCCGCTCATCCGGCGGGGGTGCCGGCAATTCAGACGTGACCGATGCGCCGCATCGGGTACCTGCGCCGACTCCCGTCCACCCCCCACGACTCGGAGGAGCGCATGAGCACCGATCCGCATTCCCGGGACCCGGGCTGATCGCGATGGTGTCGCTGATCGAGATCTTCTCGCCAATGGCCGGTGATGGCCCTCGTCTT
The DNA here is from genome assembly GCA_937907435.1 of uncultured Actinomycetes bacterium. Taxonomy (GTDB): domain Bacteria; phylum Actinomycetota; class Thermoleophilia; order Solirubrobacterales; family 70-9; genus VAYN01. Next base: position 567 of record CALCIA010000147.1, on the reverse strand, counting down.
CCTGGCGATGCTCGCGGTCCTCTACTACGCCTCGCCGAACGTCAAGCTGCGCGGCTTCAAGTGGGTGGCGCCGGGGAGCCTGGTGGCGATCGTCGTCTGGATCGTCGCCTCCGCCCTCTTCGGCGGTTCTGGATCTCGCACCTGGCGATCCTCTTCGGCCACGAGCCGAACGCCGAGCGCGAGCGCAGCCTCGAGCTCGGCGAAGGCCGCCCCCGCGCCGAGCGCGAGGTCCAGCTCGAACCGCGCGACGAGCCGAAGCAAACCGGGCGCAACCTCGTCCTCCTCCTGATCGGCGCGAGCGCCGCCGGCGCCGCCGCCTTCCTGGCGACCAACGAGGACTTCCGCAACCAGGTACGCGGTTCGGCGAAGGCACCCGGCGAGGAGATCACGGGCGGTTCCGAAGCCCGATGAAACCGGGCTCGGGTCTGGCTGGGGGAATCGAATCGAGGAGGTCGGACCGGGGAGGGTGGCGGCCGGAAGGATGCGGTCCTCGCAAGCCGGCGCCCGGGAGAAAGGGACGCGCCACTCTCGCCACGGCCCGGGCAGGCTGTGGCCGTGGCGAGAGTG
>CALCIA010000146.1 GCA_937907435.1 uncultured Actinomycetes bacterium | reverse complement strand
CCACGGCCACAGCCTGCCCGGGCCGTGGCGAGAGGGGCGGGTCCTTCCCCGGGCGCCAGCTTGCGGGGCCTGAACCCTTCCGGGCGACAGCTTGCGGGGCCGCGGCCCTCTTCGTCCGCCGCCCCTGTGTGATCCCTTACTAGGCGTAGGCCTCGGTCGACCAGGACTCGAGGTGGGATTTGACGGTGACCGCGAAGCGCGTGGCGTCGGCGCCGTCGACGGCGCGGTGGTCGAAGGTGACGGCGAGGCGGAGGATGGAGCGGATCGCGATCATCTCCTCGCCGTCGGGGCCGGTGACGACCCAGGGGCGGCGCTGGATGGTGGGGACGCCGAGGATGGCGACCTGGGGCTGGTTGATGATCGCCGGGGCCGAGACGGCGCCGACCGAGCCGGGGTTGGAGATCGTGAAGGTGCCGCCGGCGAGGTCGTCGGGGACGAGCTTGCGGTCGCGGGCACGGGCGGCGAGGTCGGCGATCGCGGCGCCGAGCGCGGGGGCGGTAAGGGAGCCGGCATCGCGGACCACGGGGACCAGGAGGCCGGCCTCGGTGTCGACGGCGATCCCGAGGTTGACCTGGCCCCAGCGGATCATCCGCTCGCCCTGGAAGGTGGCGTTCATGTCGGGGTGCTCTCCCAGCGCGGCGCAGGTGGCGCGGGCGATGAAGGGGAGGAAGGAGAGCTTCGGGTCGCCGCCCGCGAGCCGGGTGGCGTTCAGCTCGGTGCGGGCGCGGATCACGGCGGAGAGGTCGACGTCGACCTCGGTCGTCATGTGCGCCGCGGTCTGGCGCGAGCGGATCATGTGCTCGGCGATCGCCTGCCGCACCCGCGAGGTCGGCACCACCTCATGCGGCACGTCCTCGTAGCCGGCGGGGACGCCCTGAGCGGAAGCAGCCGCGGGCGCCGGTGCGGCCGCGGCGGCGCGAGGAGGCCGCGGGCCTGCCTCGGCGGCGGCGAGCACGTCGACTTTGCGGATCCGCCCTCGCTTGCCGGTCCCGGTGACCGTGTTGAGGTCGATTCCGCGTTGCGAGGCGATTCGCTTGGCAACGGGAGACGCCAAAGGCCCATCCCTTTCCAAGCTCACCACAGCATCAGCAGCCGCGGCCGGATCAAAGGCTCCGTGCTCATCGAGCCCGCCCGCGCTAGGCGGGGACGCCGAGGAGGGGTCACCGGGAACTCCGCCGAAGGCGCCCGGAGACCCCTCCTCGGCGTCCCCGCTCGCACCGCGCCCGTCGCCATCAAGTTCAGCCAGGGGCCCCCCGACCGGCACCACCTCGTCCGCCTCCGCCAGGATCGCCGTCACGGTCCCCGCCGCCGGCGACTCCACCTCCATGTCGACCTTGTCGGTGGCGATCTCGCAGAGGACGTCTCCCTCGGCCACCTCGTCGCCGACCGCGACCTGCCAGGCGACCACGGTGCCCTCCTCGATCGAGACCCCCATGTGGGGCATCGGGACCACCGTCCCGGCGGCGGTCGGGGTCACCCCCGGACCTCGGCGAGCACCTTGACCTCGTCGCGCGGGTCGCCCGCAAGGCGCTCGATTTCGCCGGCGACGTCGGCGAGCGCGATCCGGTTGGTGATCATCGCGCTCGGGTCGAGCGCGCCGGAGGCGATCATCGCCGCGACCCGCGGCAGGTCGTTGGCGTAGCCGAGGGTGGCGATCAGCTCCCGCTCGTAGAGGACCATCCGGCCGGCGTCGACGGCGACCGGCTTCTTCGGGATCCCGGCGATCACGATGCGGCCGCCGCGCTCGCTCATCTCCAGCGCCGCCTCCAGCGCCGGCACCGCGCCGGTGCAGTCGACGACGATCCCGGCGCCGCCGCCGGTCAGGCCACGGACCGCACGGGCGAAGTCCTTTTTCTCGGGCTCCGGCGCGTGGGTCTCGAACCCCTCCGCCGCCGCCCGCGCCAGCCGCCCCGGCGAGAGCTCGCAGACCAGCGGCTCGAGCCCGAGCGAGCGCCCGAGCAGCGCGGTCGCCGCGCCGACCGGGCCATAACCGATCACGACGAGCCGTTCGCCCGCCCGCGCGTGGCCGCGGTCGAGCGCGTGCAGGCCGACCGCCAGCGGCTCGAGCAGCGCGCCGACGTCGTCGGGCACCGAGTCGGGGAGCGGCACCGCGCAGTAGGCGGGGAAGCGGACGAGCGGGGCGAAGGCGCCGTCGGAGGACAGGCCGATCGAGCCGCTGTAGACGCACTGGTTGTAACGGCCCTCGACGCAGGCCTTGCACTCGCCGCAGCGCCAGCAGGCGTCGGCGGAGACGCGGTCGCCCGGCGCCACCTCCTCGACCCCCTCGCCGACCGCGGTGACCACGCCGGAGAACTCGTGGCCGAGCGTGACCGGCGGCTGCTGCCCGGTCAGCGGGTGGGCCTTCTCGGGGCGGATCGCGAAGGGGTGGCGGAACTCGGCCAGGTCGGAGCCGCAGATCCCGCAGAACGCGACCTCGACCTCGACCATCCCGGGCCCGAGCGGCAGCGACAACTCGACGTCTTCGAGCCGTAGGTCACCCGCGGCGTGCCAGCGCACAGCCTCCACAGGCGGAATCTAGCACCTGACCGACCGGACGGTCAGTCTCATGCAAGAATGGTTTGGAGGACCCATCAAAGGGGCGCCGCGAGGCCGTCCCGGCGCGTCGGGAACGCGCCTAGTGTGGGCCCGAGGGAACCGCGAACCGAGAGGAGCGAGCTTTGCCGGGAATGGTCTGTGGTGTCGACATCGGCGGCACCTTCACCGACTGCGTGCTCATCGACGAGGACGGGCGCGTCGCCTATGGCAAGGCGCTCTCGTCGCCCGCCGACAGCTTCAGATCCGGCTTCTTCGGCTCGATCGAGTCGGCCGGGGACCAGCTCGGCCTCGGCGCCGGCGACCTCTACACGAAGATGGATCGGCTGATCTCGCACGGCTCGACCGTCGCCACCAACATCGTCGTCGAGCGCAAAGGCGCCGACATCGGCCTGATCACCACGCGCGGCTTCGAGGACACGGTCCGCACCATGCGCGGGCTCGGCCGGCCGACCGGCGAGCCGCCCGAGAACCTCCTCCGCTTCGCCGAAACCCGCAAGCCCGAGCCGCTGGTGCCGATCGAGCGCACCTTCGGCGTCGCCGAGCGGATCGACTCCGACGGTGACGTCGTGGTCGAGCTGGACGAGGAGGCGGTGGCCGCCGCCGCCGACGCGCTCGTCGCCGCCGGGGTCCAGACGATCGCGATCGCCTTCCTCTGGTCGGTCCGCAACGACGCCCACGAGCGCCGCGCCCGCGAGGTCGTCGAAGCCCGCGCGCCTGGCGTCTTCGTGACGATCTCCAGCGAGATCTCGAAGTCGGTCGGCGAGTACGAGCGCTTCGTCGCCACCCTGATCAACTCCTACGTCGGGCCGGTCACCAGCACCTACCTGCACGGGGTGCAGGAGCGCCTCGCCGACGTCGGCTTCGCCGGCGAGCTCCACATCATGCAGTGCCACGGCGGCATGGTCCCGCTGGCGCTCGGCGCCGACCGGCCGATCTTCACGATCGGCTCGGGACCGGTGGGCGGCCTGATCGGCTGTGCCCGCGTCGCCGACGACCTCGGCCGCCGCGACATCATCGCCTCCGACATGGGCGGGACGTCGTTCGACGTCGGCATCATCAAGGACGGCGAGCCGCTCGCCGCCGACGACACCCTGCTCGGCAAGTGGCGCTACCGGGTGCCCGCGGTCGAGGTGATCTCGATCGGCGCCGGCGGCGGCTCGATCGCCTGGATCGACGAGCTCGGCGGCGGCCTCCGGGTCGGCCCGCAGAGCGCCTCCTCGCTGCCCGGGCCCTGCTGTTACGACCGCGGCGGCGAGGAGCCGACGGTGACCGACGCGGACCTCATCCTCGGTTATATCGCCCCCGAGGCGACCTTCGGCTCGAAGGGCGAGCGGGGCGGCTTCAAGCCCCGCCGCGATCTCGCCGAGCAGGCGATCAAGGAGAAGATCGCCGACCCGCTCGGCCTCTCGGTGACCGACGCCGCGCTCGGCATCGTCGAGGTCGCCAACGCGAAGATGGCGGCGGCGCTGGAGAACGAGATCATCGGCCGCGGCTTCGACCCGCGCGACTTCGTCCTCATGTCCTACGGCGGCGCCGGGCCCTTCCACGCCGCCGGCTACGCCGCCTCGCTCGGCGTCGACACGATCGTCGTGCCCGGCGAGGCCGCCTCGGTCTGGTCGGCCTTCGGCATCTCCCAGGCCGACATCCGTTACCAGTACGAATCCTCGGTCGTCCTGATCGAGCCGTTCGACGTCGCCGCGGTCAAGGGCGCCTTCGACGAGCTCGAAGGCCAGGCGCGCGCCGCGCTCGCCGCGCGCGAGGACGTGAGCGACTTCGAGCTCCGCCGCTTCGCCCGCATGCGCTTCCAGTGGCAGCGGCACGAGCTCGAGATGAGCTTCCCGGCCGGGGAGATCGACGCCGCCACCCTGGAGGAGGTCAAGCGCGAGTTCGTCGACATCTACACCGACCGTTACGGCGAGGTCGCGCTGCTGCCCGGCGTCGCGGTCGAGATCGTCTCGATCCGGCTTGAGCCGGCGATCGCGATGGGCTCCGAGAACCTCGACCGGCTCGATGTCGCGGCGGGCGAGGAGTTCGCCAAGGGCACCCGACCGGTCCACTTCGAGCGCGGCGCCGGCGCGGTCGAGGCCGCCGTCTACAACGGCGACGCGATGCCGCTCGGCGAGGTGGTCGAGGGGCCCGCGGTGATCGACCTGGCGATCACCGGCATCGTCGTCCCGCCGGGGACGAGATGCGAGCGCCGACCGACCGGAGATTTCGTCATGACCCTAGGAGGAGCCGAATGAGCATCACCGCCCCGACTGAGCGTCCGGTCCGTCCCGAGGGCTTCTGGGACGGGGTCGACCACGCCTTCAACCCGACCGGGCCGGTCAAGGTCCCGCCGAACCTGAAGCTCTCGACCGAGGCCGAGACGGAGATCGACCCGATCACCTACGAGGTGGTCCGCCACGGTCTCTGGAACGCCAACGCCGAGCACGTGCGCGAGATCGAGAATCTCGCCGTCTCCCAGATCACGGTCGAGATCCGCGACTTCCAGCCCTGCATCCTCACCGAGGACGCCGAGCTCCTCTACTTCGGCCCCTGCCTCCAGTACATGTCGGGGATGCTCGACATGATGACCCGCTACATCCTCGAAGAGCGCGGCGAACGGGTCTCCGACGGGGACATGTGGCTCTGCAACGACCCGATCATCGGCACCGCCCACCAGCCCGACGTCGGCCTCATGTGCCCGGTCTTCGTCGACGGCGAGGTCTTCTGCTGGGTCGCCAACATCTCCCACCAGAACGACATCGGCGGCACCGTCCCCGGGTCCTTCTGCCCGAACGCCGAAGACGCCTTCTGGGACCCGCCGAGCTACCCGCCGTTCAAGATCGTCGAGGGCAACCAGATCGTGCCCGACATGGAGGCGCTCTACCGCCGCTGCTCGCGCACGCCGGAGAACCTCTCGCTCGACCTGCGGGCGACGATCGCCGGCAACAACGCCGCCCGGGCGCGCATCCTCGGCCTGGTCGACAAGTACGGCAAGGGCGTCGTCAAGGGGGTCATGCGACGGGCGCTCGACGCCTCGCAGCGGGCGATGGAAGCGGCGCTCGAGACGATCCCCGACGGCACCTACTCCGACCGCCTGATCCAGGAGGTCGCCCGCAACGGCGACCGCGGCACCTACCCGGTGCAGACCACGGTGCGCAAGCGCGGCAAGGAGCTGATCTGGGACAACGTCGGCACCCACGACCAGGTCGGCTCGATCAACGTCGGCTTCGCCGCCTGGCGGGGGGCGATCCTCGGCGCGATCAACGTGCTGATGCTGCCGGGACAGATGGGCTGCATCGGCGGCGCCGCGCGGCTCTGCAAGTTCGAGCCGGAACCGGGCAAGATCACCTCGCCCGACTGGGGCGCCGCGGTCAGCCCGGCGGGCGTCTACGCGACCGAGACGGCGATCTCGCTCTGCAACGCGCTGGTCTCGAAGATGATGCTCGCCTCCAGCGACGAGACGATGCGGGCCAACGCGGTGACGCCCGACGGTGCCCAGTGGCCCTGCCACTTCGTCGCCGGGGAGAACCAGCGCGGCGATTACTACGTCGGCGGCATGGGCGACAACATGCTCGGTGGCGGGGGCGGCACCGCCTGGCGCGACGGCGAATTCGCCAACGGCCACTTCTGGATCCCGGAGGGCCGCGGCCCCAACGTCGAGGCCTACGAGGCGGACTGGCCGATCCTCTACCTCTTCCGCCGCGAGCACGCCGACTCGGGCGGCGCCGGCCGTTCGCGGGCCGGCAACGGCGGCGAGATCGCCTACGTCCCGCACAAGGGCGAGTCGTTCCTCGGCCTCGCCACCAACGAGGCGATCCCGAAGACGCCGGGCCTCTTCGGCGGCGGCCCGGGGTCGATCATGAGGACGCGGGTGATCCAGGGCTCGAACCTGCGGGCGCGCTTCGCCGCCGGGGAGATGCCGCAGGACCTCGACGAGCTGGAGGGGACCGAGCTCGACATCGGCGGCAAGCCCGACGGCTTCCCGGTCGGCGACGACGACGTCCTCTACTGGAACTGGCTGGCGCCGGGCGGTTACGCCGACCCGCTCACGCGCGACCCGGAGGCGGTGCTCGCCGACGTCGAGGCGGGCGCGGTCAGCCCCCGCGTGGCCGACGAGGTCTACGTGATCGCGCTCGACGGCGAGGGCCGCGTCGACCGTGAGGCGACGGTGAAGCGGCGCGAGCGCAAGCTGCTCGAACGCCTGCGCGAGTGCGGGGCCGAGCGCGACGCGGTGGCGCCCGCGGTCGAGCCCGCGCCCGGTGCCGAGTCGATCGGCGACGCCTACCTCGTCGACCGCGACGAGGGCGTCTTCCGCTGTCACCGCTGCGCGACCTCGCTGGGGCCGCTCGACGGCAACCCGAAGCTGGCGATGGCGAGCCGCGAGCGGCCGACCACCTCGCTTCACCCGAGCTACCCGGACCCGGCGCGCTTCGTCGACCAGGAGGTCGTCTTCCGCGAGTTCTGCTGCCCCGGCTGCGGCGTGCGGCTGGCGACCGAAACCGCCTACCCCGGCGAGCCGCCGTTCCACGAGCTGCGGCTGGACTGAGCGATGCCGCTGCCGGATCCGTCCGTCTCGCGCTGGCTGCCGGACCCCGACGCCGAGCCGCCGCTCCGCGACCTCACCGTCGGCCAACTGCTCGACGAGGCGGTCGCGAAGTGGCCCGACCAGGAAGCGATCGTCTTCTCCGCCTACGACGATCTCGGCGTCTCGGCGCGCTGGACCTACGCCGAGTTCGCCGAGCGGGCGCGCCGGGTCGGGAGGGCGCTGATCGCCTCGGGCATCGAGCCGGGGGAGCGTTGCGGCATCTGGGCCACGAACCTGCCGGAATGGCTGGAGCTGCAGTTCGGCGCCGCCTACGCCGGGGTCGTGATCGTCCCGATGAACCCGCTCTACCGCGAAAGCGAGGTCGAGTTCGTGCTCGCCAAGGCGGGTGCCGCGGCCTGCTTCGTCCTGCCCGAGGACCGCGGCGCGAACCTCTGGGGGATCGCCGTCTCGGCGACCGCCGCGAACGAGGGCTGCAGGCTGCTGGTCCCGCTCGGCGAGGCGCGCGACGGCGCGCCGGGTTGGGATGAGTGGCTGGCCGCGGGCGACTCGGTGAACGAGGACCTGCTGGAGAAGCGGCGGCGCGCGGTGACCGCGTCTGACACCTCGCAGATCCAGTTCACCTCCGGGACCACCGGCTTCCCGAAGGGCGCCGAGCTCTCCCACGGCGGCATCGTGAACAACGCGCGGATCTTCGCCCACAAGGCGACCCTGCGCGAGAACGGCCGCCATTCGAACCCGATGCCCTACTTCCATTGCGGCGGCTGCGTGATGGCGACGCTCGGCCCGATCTACCGCGGCATGGCCCAGTTGCCGGCGATCAAATTCGAGCCGGCGCGGATCGCGCGGACGATCGAGGAGGAGCAGGCGACCTCGACGTCGCTGGTCCCGACGATGATGATCGCGCTGGAAGAGGAGGTGGCGAGGAGCGGCCGCGACCTCTCCAGCCTCGAGGTCGTGGTCGGCGGCGGCTCGCCGGTGCCGCCCGAAGTGATGAACCGCTGGATCGAGCGCTACGGCATCGGGATGGCGAACACCTACGGGATGACGGAGTGCTCGCCGGTCGTCTGCGAGACCCTCCCCGGCGACCCGGTCGACCTGCAGACGACCACGGTCGGCCCGCCGCTGCCGCACATCGAGGTGGAGATCGTCGCCCCGGGCACCACCGAGGTGGTCCCGATCGGCGAGGAGGGAGAGCTGCGCTCGCGCTCCTCGATGGTGATGAAGGGGTACTGGGACAACCCGGAGGAGACGGCCGCGGCGAAGGACCCGGACGGGTTCATGCGCTCCGGCGACCTGGCGCGGATGGACGCGAACGGTTACGTCTCGATCACCGGGCGGGCGAAGGAGATGATCATCCGCGGCGGCGAGAACATCTTCCCGGCCGAGATCGAGCACGCGGTGCGGGCGCTGCCGCAGGTAGTCGACGTCGCCGTGATCGGGGTGCCCGACGAGCGCTATGGCGAAGTCTGCTGCGCCTACGTGCGGCTGGCGGACGGGCAGGCGTTGGAGGCCGAGCAGATGAAGGAGTTCTTGACCGGGAAGATCGCGCGGTACAAGATTCCGGCTCACCTGCGGACGGTCGATCAGCTGCCGCTGACGCCGTCTGGCAAGGTGCAGAAGTTCAAGCTGAAGGAGCTGTTCGCGAGTGACACCTGACCGTTGGTTCACCGAGGCCGAGCTGGGGGAGATGTCCCGGCCGACGATGGACCGCGCGATCGAGGCGCTCGAGGCGGGGGACACCGAGACCGCGCTCGCCCTCTGCAAGGCGATGCGCCACGAGTGGCGCTTCCTCCACGACGTGATGGCGGAGTCGATGCTGGGCCTGGTCACCTACGTGCAGCAGAAGCTCGGGGACGACGGCGTCGCCGAGGCCTGGGAAGAGAGCCTGCGGCGGGGGTGGAAGCGGGACACCGGGAAGATCCTCGAACGCGACCGGCGCGAGATCGTCGAGGCCCTGGCGGCGACCTGGCGCGCCCACTCGGGCTCGGCGACCGGCCCCAGCCCGGGCGCCTTCACGATCACCGAGGACGCGGAGAAGTTCACCTTCGCGATGAACCCGTGCGGTTCGGGCCAGCGGCTCTGGCGCAACGGCGCCTACCGCGGCGAGGATCCCTACGGGGTGACCGAAAAGGCCCACGACTGGTCCTACGGCCGCGAGGGCTTCCCGCTCTACTGCACCCACTGCGCCTTCATGAACGAGCTGCTGCCGATCCGCTGGTACGGGGTGCCGCTCTACCCCTCGCGGCCGCCCGACGACTTCGACCACGATCCCTGCGTCTGGTACTGGTACAAGGACCCGGCCGACGTCCCCGAGGAGCACTGGCGGCGGTACGGGTTGGAGCGGGCGAGCGCGGAACAAGCGGCGGGCACTTGAGCTGCGCGCTGGTCACGGGGGCCGCCGGCGGCATCGGGCGGGCCACCGCGGTCGCGCTTGCAGCGCAGGGTTGGAGGGTCGCCGTCGCCGACCTGCGCAGCCCGGGCGCCACCGCCGCCGCGATCCGGGACGCGGGCGGGACGGCGCTTGCCCTCGCCTTCGACATCCGTGACGCGAAGGCGACGGGGGCGGCCTACGAGCGCATCGAGTCCGAGCTCGGCCCGGTGGGGGCCGTGGTCGCCAACGCCGGCGTCGCCGACCGCCTCGCCCGGGCGGAGAAGATCGACCCCGAGGCCTGGCGCGCCGAAATGGAGGTCAACCTCACCGGCGCCTTCCTCTCCCTCCAGCCGGCGCTCGCCGGGATGAAGGAGCGCGGCGCCGGCCGCGTCGTCGCCGTCTCCTCGATCGCCGCCACCGACGGCCTCGCCGGCCAGGTCGCCTACTCGGCCGCGAAAGCCGGTCTGCTCGGCATGGTGCGCACCCTGGCCCTGGAGATGGCCCCGTCGGGCACCACCGTCAACGCGGTCCTGCCGGGCATGATCGCCACCGAGAAGGTCGAAGCGATGCCCGACGACATCAAGGCCCGCTCCCGCCAACGCGTCCCGATGCGCCGCTTCGCGTCCCCCGAGGAGGTCGCCTCCGTCATCGCCTTCCTCTGTTCCGACGCCGCAAGCTACGTGACCGGAGCCTGGCTCCCGGTAGACGGCGGCATCGGGCTTTCGAATTTGACGATGGGGCGGGAGGGGTAGCGGGGCGGGGAGGGACGGGGGCCGTGCCGGCTGTCGCCCGGAAGGGACGGGGCCCCGCAAGCTGTCGCCCGGATGACGGACGCGCCCCTCTCGCCACGGCCCGGGCAG
>CALCIA010000145.1 GCA_937907435.1 uncultured Actinomycetes bacterium | reverse complement strand
ACAGCCTGCCAGGACCCCCATGAGGAGCCCAGGACACCCCCGGACCATCTCGGACGGCCGCAAGCCCCCCGAACCCCCGCCCCGACAGGCGCAAGCCCCCCGAACGACGCGCACCACGCCCGCGCTCCGCTAGCCTGCTCGCCCATGAAGACCGACGACATTTATTACGACAAAGACGCTGACCTCTCCAAGCTTTCGGGTAAGACCGTCGCCATTCTCGGCTACGGCTCCCAGGGCCACGCCCACGCCTTGAACCTCAAGGACTCCGGCGTCCAGGTCGTCGTCGGTCTGCGTCCGGATTCGTCGAGCCGTGCCAAGGCCGAAGAGCACGGGCTCGAGGTGCTCGACGTCGCCGAGGCCGCCAAGCGCGGCGACGTGGTGATGATCCTGCTGCCCGACGAGAAGCAGGGGCAGCTCTGGCGCGATGAGATCGCCGCCGGGATCGAGCCCGGCAACCTGCTGCTCTTCGCCCACGGGTTCGCGATCCACTTCGGCGAGGTCGAGCCGCCCGAGGGCGTCGACGTCGGCATGGTCGCACCGAAGGGCCCGGGCCACCTGGTCCGCCGCCAGTACGAGGAAGGCAACGGCGTGCCGTGCCTGATGTCGGTGCACCAGGACGCCACCGGCACCGCCCACGACGCCGTGCTCGCCTACGCGTCAGGGATCGGCGGCGGCCGCGCCGCGGTGATCGAGACGACCTTCAAGGACGAGTGCGAGACCGACCTCTTCGGCGAGCAGGCGGTGCTCTGCGGCGGCGCTTCGGAGCTGGTCAAGGCGGGCTTCGAGACCCTGGTGGAAGCCGGCTACGACCCGCGCCTCGCCTACTTCGAGTGCCTCCACGAGCTGAAGCTGATCGCCGACCTGATGTACGAAAAGGGCGTGCGGGGGATGGAGTACTCGATCTCCAACACCGCCGAGTACGGCGACCTGACCCGCGGCAAGCGGGTGATCGGCGATGCCTCGCGCGCGGCGATGAAGGAGATCCTCGGCGAGATCCAGTCGGGCCAGTTCGCGAGGGAGTTCATCGCCGAGAACGAGTCCGGCGGCAAGAAGTTCGACGAGCTGCGCCAGGCGGGCACCGACCATGAAATCGAGAAGGTCGGCAAAGACCTCCGCGACATGATGCCCTGGATCGACCAGGGCTTCTAGCGATCGGTACGGCGTTCGCAGTTATCCGCGGATAGCGCGGATAACTGCGAACTCGCTAGCGGTGCGTCTCGCCTTCCACGAGCTGCCCGTCGCGCCCGACGTAGCCGTCCTTGCCGCCGACGCAGACGTAGACCGCCTCCTCTGAGTCGCTGAGGTTGCGCAGGCGGCGCGGGGTGGGGGCGTCGACCCAGGCGAGCCCGCCCGGCGCCAGCTCCTGCACGGAGCCGTCGCCGAACTCGATCGCCACCCGTCCCGAGTGGAGGAAGTAGAGCTCCTCCTGCTCGTCGTGGAAGTGCATCCCGGTGGCGTAGCCGGGCGGCAGCACGATCGCGTTGACGCCGAACGCGGTGACGCCGAGCGCCGTGCGGATCTTGCGGAAGCCCGGCCCCGCGCCGAGGTCGTCGAGGTTGGCGACGGACCAGCCGTCGCCGCGCTCGACTCCCTCGTAGGACTCCCCGCTCATACCGCCGGGGCCGCCGGGGGGACGTCGCCCGAGGCCGGGGCCGCCACGGCCATGCCGCCGCCCTTGCCTTTCTCGATGCCGATCGGCGGGTACTCGTCGGTCAGCAGCGCCAGGTAGCCGTAGACGCGGGCGTAGAAGCTGTTGCAGAAGGTCAGCGCCGTGTTCAGCTGCTCCGGCAGGTAACCGCGGAAGACGATCGTCAGCCAGGCGATCACGGCGATCCACTGGTGCGCGTAGTTGACCGCGTAGGAGACGATCAGCATCGGGATCGCGAGGATGATCCGGAAGAACGCCTTCAGCCGGCTCTGGTGCTCGGCCGGCGGCGCCACCTCGACCCGGATCGGGTAGCTGGTGTCGTCGGAGATGCCGAACGGGGGCCACTCGTCGGTCTGCAGGTACACCCAGGCCGAGGTGCGGACGAAGTAACGCACGAACCCGGCGTTCAGGTTGTAGAGGCCTTCCGGGTAGCGCCCCAGGATCACGACCGCCACCCAGGCGAACAGGTGGGTGAACGTGGCGGCGATGTAGTAGACGATCCCGACGATGATCCACGGGATCGCGAGGATGATCCGGAAGAACGTCGTGGCACGGTTCTGCTCCGGCTGGAAGTCGGCTTCATACGTGACTGGGTACATCTCTCCCCCTAATGTCTGGAGTTGCCTTCTGAACGGGACTCGTTGACTGCGTTCTGGACGGCCTGGCCAGCCTAACCGGGGGTCCGGCGGCGGTCCACCGCGTCAGGTGAATAACCTGTCGCCTCGATGCCGACCACCGACACCATCGTCAAGATCCCCGCCGATCTGAAGCCCGGAGACGGCCGTTTCGGCTGTGGGCCCTCGAAGGTCCGCCCCGAGGCGCTCGCCAAGCTGGCCGAGCAATCGGCGCTGATGGGGACCTCCCATCGCCAGGCACCGGTCCGCGATCTGGTGCAGCGGATCCGCGAGGGCCTCACCGAGCTCTTCGCGCTCCCCGAGGGCTACGAGGTCGCGCTCGGCAACGGCGGCACCACCGCCTTCTGGGAGTCGGCCTGCGCCTGGCTGATCCGCGAGCGCTCCCTGCACCTCACCTACGGCGAGTTCTCGCAGAAGTTCGCCAAGGCGGCCAAGGCCGCGCCGTTCCTGGGCGACCCGATCCTGGTCGAGACCGACCCCGGCGACGCGCCCGCGCCGCGCGGCGACGCCGCCGCCGACCTGATCGGCTGGGCCCACAACGAGACCTCCACCGGGGTCATGGTCCCGGTCGAGCGTCCCGCCGACGCGGGCGACGCGCTGGTCGCGATCGACGCCACCTCGGGCGCCGCCGGGCTCCCCCTGGACGCCTCCCAGGCCGACGTCTACTACTTCGCCCCGCAGAAGGGCTTCGCCTCCGACGGCGGCCTCTGGCTCGCCGCCCTGAGCCCCGCCGCGATCGCCCGCATCGCGGAGCTCGACGGCGCCGCCGACCGCTGGCAGCCGGAATTCCTCTCGCTCGCCGTGGCGCTCGACAACTCGCGCAAGCAGCAGACCTACAACACGCCCGCGCTCGCCACTTTGATCCTGCTCGACGACCAGATCCAGTGGATGCTCGGCAACGGCGGCCTCGACTGGTGCGTCGCGCGGACCTCCGACTCCTCGGGCCGCCTCTACGACTGGGCCGAGGCGTCGGACTTCGCGCACCCCTTCGTCGCCGACCCGGCGAAGCGCTCGCTGGTCGTCGGCACGATCGACTTCGACGACGGCATCGACGCGGCCGCGATCGCCAAGGCGCTGCGCGCCAACGGCATCGTCGACACCGAGCCCTACCGCAAGCTCGGCCGCAACCAGCTGCG
>CALCIA010000144.1 GCA_937907435.1 uncultured Actinomycetes bacterium | reverse complement strand
AGGGCCCCTATAGGGGGGTCAATACACGCAGCGCGTAGGTCGCTGTTGCACAACATGGGAGAAAGACCGGAGTTCCCGGCATCTCCGTGACGGGGTCTGACTCCCGTCACGGATCCGTGCCACTCCCGACGCACTCTCGTGAGGCTCCCGCCCCGGTCCCTCCACACCTTTCATACGGCGAGGTGGCCGTCGAGAGGGATGCAGCGCCTCCCGAAACGAGACTTGGGTGCGCCGATCACTGTGCCGACGATCGAGCGGCGGACCCAGAGACATGGGCGACCGTCGAACTCGACGTCCATCCAGCGCAGGGCGATCGCCTTCGGCAACACATTCTGGACCTCTCAGATCCCGCAATGGCGATGGGCTTGTCGCGGCACCGCAGACGAACGCGCCCGACTGGATTCGAACCAGTGACCTTTGGTTTCGTAGGCCGCGCCGGGGACTCGGCTGGACTCCGCGTGGCACCGTGCCCCATTTCGTGCCCCACGGGTAATCCAGCTCAAGGCCCTGGGACCAGGAGATCCTCCTGAACACCGCAGGCCTCGGCTCGAGGCTCGAAATCGCCGACGCTTCTTAGGTTTCAGGATCTCGCAGTCCCTCGCCGTCCGGGCTTCGACGCAGGCTGTCCATGGACGATCCCGACGCCTCGAGTCAGGGCAGGATTTCACCGCTGTGAGCCCGCTGCCTCAGGCAGCCGCTGCCGGCGGCCGGGCCGCTGCCCGACGGGGTCCAGTAGAAGCAATCGTTCGCCGACTGCTCGCGGGTGAAGAGGACGGGCCGACCCTGAGGGCTCTGGGCCCCCACGGCTTGGACCGCGGCGCCGGCGGTGCCGTCCATGATTTCCAGGAATCCCGGGAGCCATTCTTGGTGCAGGGTGAGTTCGTTCGTCCAGTTCGGAAACTGGTTGATGAAGGTACCGGGATAGGGTTGGCCTTCGAGGCCCTGATTGGCGATGACGACACCGTTGTTGAGGTCGAAGAGCCCGGTGTTCTTCTGGGTCGAGCCGGAGTTGTAGGTCTGTCCGCTCGTCACCTGCGCGAACGGATCGACCTGCTGCGACTGCCAGGTCGGCAGCATGCAGCCTGCGCTTTCGCCCGGGATGCAGACGTACCAACCGAGGCCCGAGTCATCCTTGTTGCTATTCGTTCTCTCGTTGTAGGTGAAGGAGCCTTCTACTGCGCCGAAGCCCGCGCCGTTCGGGATCAACAGACCCGGCCTGATCCCGGAGTTTTCGCTCATCCACTGCCCCGCCGTCTGGCCACCCTGCGGCTGCGCGCCGCTGTAGAGGTCGGGCAACGGGCCGGTCAACGGGTTCACCGTCGGGTCGACCTTGTGGGTGCTCGAGTTCCACTCCGGCAGCGCGGCCTCACTGGTACCACTCGCGAGGGTCCAGTCGGGGAAGCCGGCGCTCGTCATCGCGGGCGTCTGCGCGCGTGATGACGAGCCGGCCGGCAGAAGCCTCCAGGTTTCACTCCCGGCCGCCGCCGCCGGGGTCATCACGAGCGGCGGTTCGCCCTGCTTCTGCCGGGTCGTGAGCGCCAGCCCGGGTTCGTTCGAGGACGTGATCGAACCGGAGGAGACGTCGCCGGAGTTGAGTTCGTAGCGGGCGCCTTCGCGTTGGTATTCCGAGATGCGGGCTTCGGCGCCGACCTGCTGGGCGAACATCGCCGGCGGGTCTCGATCCGGGTTTTCGGCGTTGGTGTCGATCACCGCCGTGTCCGGCATGTTCGGGAACGCGGCGATCTGCAGGCCGATCGGCTTGTCCATCTTTTCGACCTGTTCGCGCAGGACGGCGAGAGTCAGCTTCGGTGGGTGCGCCGAATGCGCGCCGGGCAGGGGCTGGCCGAGGTCCATCGCCAGCGCCGTCGCGTACCCCAGTTGGGAATAGGTCGAGTAGACGGTGTAGTACGCCCACTGGAGGCGGGCGTCGGCAGCGTTCCCCGTGCGGAAGAACTGTTCATTGCCAGCGCCCTGGTCGAGCGCCCACTGGACGATGCCGGCGTCGGACGCGGCACCGGTGAAGGCCGAGCCCTCGGCCCAACTGCCGAGGTTTTCCACACCTTGACGAGGTTGGTCGCCACTCACCGCTCGGCTGGTGAAGTAAAGGTCGGCGTAGAAGTTTTCGCAGGCCTTGGTTTCAGGTTCGCAGGCAACTTCGAGGGCTTCGGTGAGGTTCGTCGTCCCGCTCGGGACATGACACCCCTTTTCGCCTTCACAGAGGATCTGGGCGGCGGCGCCGAGCAACACCATCACTTCGTCACCACCGCTCTTGATGCGGTCGATCGTCGGCACGGCATCGGCGATCAGGTTCGACATGTTGCCGCTGATCACGTTGGCGTTGACCGCCGCGACCTCGACCTGCAGTTCGCCCAGGTCGGCCTGGATCTGCTGCAGTTCGCCCTGGACTTCGGTCAGCTGGGACTTGATTTCTTCGAGTTCTCCCTTGGTGCTCTGACCCGAGACCACGCCGTAGATCAAGCTGCCCACCGAGACAGCGGTGCCGAAGATCGAGAGCGGCGAGTCCGCCGACGCCGTCGCGACGAGGCGCGACGCCTGGCTCGGGGCGGGGCTGGGCGCGGCGCAGGCGGGGAGTGCGGGGGCGTTCGGGACGTTGCGGAAGCCCATCAGCTCGGCGAAGCCGGCCGTCGTCTTCGACGCTTCCGCGAAGCACCCGTCGGGTTCGGTGGAGGAGGCGGAGGCATGGACCGCGGCAGGGTGCAGGTGGCGGGCGCGGCGACGGACGAACCGGTCGAAGCCGCCGTGCCGGCGAGCGCGGCGGACGAACGCACGACCGTCGAAGATCCGGCGGTCGGCGAGGTCGCCGGCGAGGTCGAAGAAGGTCGGCAGGCCGTACGCGTTCCGGACCTTCCTGGTGGCGCCCTTCTGGGAGAGCCCAGGGCGGGCGGATCGCAACGAGGCGATCAGGGAGGAAAGCGGCGAGACGAAAACCGGCTTGCCCCGCCGCAGGCGAACCCGGGTCACCATGTGGCCGCCGAAACGCCGCCCGAGCAAGCGACCGCCGCCGACCACGACCGCCGCCGAGCGCGGCAGCCGTCGCGTTCGCAGCCGCACCAGCGCGACACCTTCGGCGCCGGTTCTCCCCCGCCCGACGAGCCGGCGACCGTGGCCGCGGCGGACGGCGTAGATCCGAACCCGCGCCCCCCGTTGGCGTTCGCGCAACAGCGAGCCACCCGACTCGGCGAGCACCGGCACGACCGGGTAGTTGCGGATGACGCGACGGGAGGCGGAGGCCCTCGACCGTGCTGCCGAGGACGTTCCCGGCGTCAACACCGATGCCGCCGCCAGAATCATCAGCGTCGCGAGTGCCAGCATCCGCGCCGCCGACCGGATCGTCGAAGCAGGCGGGACACAGGGACTCGGCTCGGTGCGCACGGGCCTCTATCGGCGCGCCCGCCCCGCGACTTGAAGCACTCGACGCATCGACGACGAAGGCGATTCCCCCGATGCCGACTCGACCGGCGAGATTCCCGCATGCGCCCGACTGGATTCGAACCAGTGACGTTCGGTTTCGTAGACCGCTGCGGTAGCTCGGCCGAGCTATGCGGAGGTCGATTTCACGCGGAATTCGCTGAATCGAGCGCGGCTGAGATCGGCTGGACGCCGTGTGGCACCGTGCCCCATTTCGTGCCCACGGATAGAGCGCCTTCGCTACTTATGAGCGTCGGCGGGTTCCGGTAGACATCGTTCCCGATGGCCGAGACGATCGTCCAACTGCTCGCGACGGATGCGGCACGTACCAAAGCTCGGCGCGAGGAACATCTCGACCTCTGAAGTTGAGCAGCTCCCTCGCAACCGACATGCGACCGCGCGGAACCCTCACGGCGGGGGCAGCGAGGGAGAGCGGGTCCTCCTCGTCGGCCATACCGACGGAGGCCGAACTCTGACTCTCGTCCTCGAGAGGACCCTTGACCCGACCTCGTGGCTGATCGTCACCGGTTGGGAATCCAGCGACCGCGAGCGTAGAATCCTCGGTTGATATGGCAAGGGAACCTTGGATTGACGCTGATCCCCAGCCAGGCGACTTCGATGCCGAGCTTGATCGAGCGCGTCCGGACCAGATCGAGATTCACGAGGGAAATCCCGACGCGAAGCTCTCGATCTTGGTGAGCATCGAGGGCGACGACGCCAAACGGCTGGAGCGGATCGCAGATGAGCGTGGCCAGCAGCCGGGCGAGATCGTTTCCGAGCTTCTTCGCAGTGCCTCCTGACTGCGCCTAGGTCCACTATGCCGGGATAACGTCCGACCAGTCAGTAATGGTTGCGGCGTGCTGGATTCCGAAAAGCCGAGGCGCCCCCGAGGCGAGGAGCTCGCCGAAATCTCCCGAGAACTCGAGACCCGACTTCGTCGACCGTCCCTTTCCGAAGAGATAGCCGAACGCCGGGCAGAAGAGTCCGAGCAGCTTGACGCTCGCGATCGCGAAGAAACCGCGGAGGAACGTCGAGCCGATGAAAGGCTGCGGCGCGAAGAGGAAGAGATGCTCGCTGAATCACCTCTGCTCCAGGCACGTCAGCGCCGTCGTCAAGCCGCCTTGCCCAACCGGCCAACGCTTGACAGCTGGCACGGCCGACAAGCCTCCTGAAGCTGGTCGAAAACCTTGCTGACCATCGTCAAGGTGTAGGTCGGAAAATCCTCAATCGGATCACTCAAGCCAAGCTGACTCGCTAGAAGTGCTCGGACTAGGTCGGGGCGAGTAATAGAGCAGGTTCGTTCGGCACAGTTCCGCGGCTCAACCCGGCTCGTCACAACGGTCGGCCGCAGCGACGAGATCCGATCGTCAAGCAAGGAAGCAAGGCGAATAAGGTCACGGCTGCTGGCACTTCCGCGAAGCGTCAAGGGATTCCCGCCAGCAAATGTGCGGATAGGCCGGTCGAGGTCATCGATGACCAGGAGCGGGACATCGACGAGCGCTTGCAACTTTGCTTCGACTGCCCCTTCACCCTTAACCGCCCCGAGCCACCGCAGATGGGCAAGCAGATCGCCCAGATGCTCGGCGGCGACCTTGTTGGCGGGGAGAAGGCGCTGAGCAAGGTAGGCACAGATCGCAGACTTGTTCTGCTCCACCCCTCCGAAAATCCATAGACCCGCGGTCCCTTGACCCTGACCAATGGCATCGCAAAGTCGGTGGATTTCGTTGGCCACGTCTGGCTCAACTTGTGCCAATGGCGGGGCGGCAAAGCTGAGCGAGGTTCCGCGCCACCAGTTTCCGGCCAGCATGCGACCCCTCGTCCGCTTGTCAGCGCGGCGCCGGCGACACTCGCACGGCTGCTGAGACCCGTCGGCGGCTTCAACCCACAAATCCCCTTCGCAGTGCTCGCAGGATTTGGCCTTCTTCTCCCGGGCCCTCCAACCTCGAGCCGGACCAGCCGGAATGCGTCCAACGCCCTCTTTGAAACTCGGTGATCCGTCACTCGGTCGCTGAAGCGCGGGCCATTCGGCGATTTCAGCATGTTCCTCTCCGGGATCCCGGCGGGGCAAATCAAGGTCCATCCTCCGAGTAAACGAATCGCGTCGGACACCGCCGGAAAATCGAGACAGAGAGACCGGATCGCACCAGCCCGAGCAATCGGAAGATCACCCCCTCCACTCCATGCCTATTAGGGTCCGATCATGTCCCAGCGAATCTCGCCTAATGCGTTGCAAGCGTTGACCGACGCCTTGGCGACGATCGTCTGGTACAAGAGTGATCTCCGCGCCTACCTCACCACCGCGTCCGGCGAAGCATCCCTGGTTGCCTCGCTCGATTGGACGTACAAGCGCCGAGCCGCCGATGAGTTCGTCCAGCGCCTTGCGGCCGCCCAGGATAGTCACCGTGATGTCCTCCTCTCGCTAATGCTCGATGTCGCCGCGCTCGACGATTTCCCAAAGCTCCGGAATGTCGACGACGAAGCCGACAAGGTCGCCGAGGCGCGTGCCGCCGTGGCAGAGCTGCGGAAATACATCAAGCCCTACGAGAGAGAGATGCTCGATCGCGAGAAGGCGCGCGAGCGGATTGCCGAAGCGAAATCAGAGGCAGCACAGAGCCAAAACTTCGCGAACCGACTGGCTGCGCTCAAAGGTCGCTATGAGGAACTGGCGATTATGGACGATGCGCAAGCCCGGGGGCGCTCCTTGGAGCCCCTCTTGCGGGACCTCTTCGCGCTCTTCGATCTTGACCCCAAGGCCGCCTTCACGCTGACCGGCGAGCAGATTGACGGCAGCTTCACGCTCGGCGAGACGCACTTTTTACTTGAGGCCAAATGGACCGCGCACCAGACCGAGCGCAAGGAAATCGACCCGTTCAAGATCAAGGTCACCTCAAGGATCGAGAACACGCTAGGCCTCTTTGTGTCGATCAACGGCTTTCAACCCACCGCAGTCGAGTTCCACTCTGGGGCCGGAGCCCAAGTGCTCTTGATGAACGGCAATGACCTCTACGTGGTTCTCGATGGCCGCATCGATCTTGTGGACCTCCTGAAACGCAAGTATCGCCACGCATCCCAGACCGGAAAGGTGCTGTTCGAAGCTACGCAGATGCTGTGAGTCGCGCGGCAAACCTGTTCGAGGCAAACGGGTTGGGGGCGAGACATCCACGTCCCGCAACTGCCTCATCGTGCCCCACGGCTCCAATTCGTCCTCAAATCTGAGCTTAGTGGCCGCCGCAAACGCAGCAATCAAGCCAAATGTGCATACGCGCCCGACTGGATTCGAACCAGTGACCTTCGGTTTCGTAGACCGCTGCGGTAGCTCGGCCGAGCTATGCGGAGGTCGATTTCACGCGGAATTCGCTGAGTCGAGCGCGGCTGAGATCGGCTGGACTCCGTGTGGCACCGTGCCCCATGAGTCTCATATTTGGTGCACGAGTCTCATTTTGGTGCACGAGTCTCATGATGGACCGATCGAGACACCTCGATCTCAGACCCCGGCCCGATCGGCTTTTCGAACGAGAAGGGTCAGGCCGTTCGCCAGCCGCCTGGACACCCCGGAGCAGGCCGCGAATCTGGCGTTGCCCGACCAGAGGGGCGATCGCGACCTTCCCCCTCGACCTCCATGCCCCGATCCTACGCCAGGATTTCGGCAGGTCGAGAGCCCGCCGGCGCGCTTATTCGCTCGGATAGAGATAGGCCCGCAACAGGCGGCCCGTGAGCGGCACGTCGGCACGTCCGGGCATGTCGACGGTGAGGTCGCCGCTCCAACGCTTGCCCGCCTTCAGGCCGAGGTCGAGGTGGGCGGTGCCCGCGAACGGCGCCGGTGGCGTCACCGTGGCGGTTCGCAGCCGGCGCTGGTCGTAGGTGAAGCCGCTCCCGGGCATCCAGGTCCCCACCGCTCGTTCGATTTCGATACCGGTGTTGTAGCCGCTGCTCGTGCCGGCGATGTATTCGCTGAGGCGCGCGATGATCAGCGCGGCCGCTCCCGGCCGGTGCTCGTAGACGCTCAGCTGCGGGCCGAGTCCCGGGTTGCGGATGAAGAGTTCAGCGCCCCGCCGCGTTCCCGAGGACCCGCTGCCGAAGAGCGGGCCGCAGTTTTCGGCAGCGAGGCGCTTGAGGTTCGTCGGCGCCGAGGTGGCTTCGACGGCGGCGTAGCCTTCCTCGCCGTGGAACTGGATCGTGCCGACCCAGGATCCCGAGTCGAACCGGACCTTCTGCTGGTGGCACGACACGCTCACCGCCTTGTTTGTGCGCTGAAATTCGACGGCGATCTCGCCGAGCGCCCCGAGGTTCGCCTGGATCGAGGTTTCGGTGACCGTCGCCGGCGTCACGTAGGTCGCTTCCCGACCTTTGGCGGAGAGGATCAATCGCAGCGAGCCTTCGCTGCCGACGATCGGCACCCTGGCGACCGCGTCGAGCGTGTAGCCGTTGCTGGCCGGCAGTTCGAAGCCCGCCGGGATGCGGAGCGGTTCCCGTGGCGTGGGGCCGGACGGCGCCACCGGCCGCGCCGCGGCACCCGACTGCGTCGCGCCGCGAGCGCTCTTGCCGCCGTCGTGGACGCGGATGATCTCGGGGTTCGGGTGGGCATCGGCGTGGGCGAAGCTTTCGCCTGCGCCTTCCCAAGTGACTCCGACGTTGACCCGTTCGTGGTCGCGGAAGTAGGTCGGCCGTTCGTGGACGTTGAAGAAGGTCCCCGGGACGCGGACCTTGAACGTCCCCGCCCCGGCCGCGTCGGTGCTGCCGACCCGGTAGCTGCGCGATCCGCAGCCGTCTTCGCAGATCGCGGTCGGCAGGAAGGACACCTCGACCACGCCCCTGCCGGGAAAGCCGCTGACCCGGATAGTCTCGCGTCGGCCGACCCGGAGGTGGCCGTCGGTGGTGACCTTCGGCGCGCCTCCTGGCCGTCCCGCGGCCGTCGCCGAACCGGCCCCGGTCGAGGCGACGGCCAGGAGGCCGATCAAGACGGTCAGTAAAGCGACACCCCTAGCCCGCACCAAGCGAGCCTATAAGAAACCGGCGCGGTATCTAATCGTGCAGCACGGGTAGCATGGCGCCGATGCTGCGCCGGTCCCTGCTCTTCCTGCTCGCAATCGCCGCAACTGCGATGGTGCTCGCGCAGCCGGCCGGCGCCTGCATCAAACGCCATGAAGTCCCGATTGCCAAGGGCACCAGCCCGACCGGCTGGGGCTGGTCGGTCTCCGGGTCGATCGGCCCCAACGGCGGCGGCTGCCGCGATTGGCTCTTCGGGATGAGCTTCAATCTGGAAGGGGCGTCGAGCTGGGAGTCGTCGACCGGGATCAAGCCCGGGGGCAGCTACGGCGGCCAGCCCGAAGTCGATGCCTCCGACAATCTCCTTCCCGACGGCAGCGACCGGGTCTTCAGCGGGTTCGTCGACGGCGAAGTCGCCAAAGTCCTGGTCACGCTCAGCAACAACAAGCACCTCGTGATTCACCCGAAGCTGCCGCGGGAGAAGCTGCGCCGCCACGTCGTCTGGCTGCGCAACGTGCGCTACTTCGTCCGCTATTACCGGCCCGAAGGCTTCGTCACGGGAGTGGCGTCATTCGATCGCGCCGGCCTGCTCGTCTCGCGCGACAAAACCTTCGAAACCTTCTAGCGGCAGCCTGGAAGGCACCGCGCCCCATTTCGTGCCCCGCACTCGCACTCGCGTGAGTGTTCGCGACCCTTAGGTCAGAAGAGTTCGCTGCCTTGGATGTCCGCTTCCTGGAGGCGTTGCTTGAGGCCGCGATGATGGCCGATGATCCACTGACCGAGGCCGGAGGAGGTCATTGCCGGCGATGCTAGCCAGCGCGGCGGCATCGCCGTCAGACGCGAGTGCGCCGGGCGGTGGAGCTCGCTTAGTGGCACGAAAGCTCCGCGCCAAGATCGAGCGCCGGCACCATCTCGGCGTCGATCAGATGCCCGTACGTATCGAGCGTATACGCGGCCGAGTGATGTCCCATCCAGCGCTGAAGGCGCAGCGGCGAGAGTCCCCGCTCGATCAGCATCGAGGCACAGGTGTGGCGGAAGGCGCGGAAGCCGATGCCTGAGAGACCGGCCCGTTCCACGGCCGGTACGAGGACCCGATAGCGGACGTTGTCAGGGTTGAGCGGGGTGCCGCTCGCGCTCGGGAAGACTAGATCCTCATCCCCGGCATCTGTGCATCGGCGGCCTGCAAGCCGGGCGACCAGGCCCCGGTCGAGCGGGATGCATCGCCGTCCGAAGCGCGACTTGGGCGCGCCGATAACGCCGCCGACGATCGACCGGCGGACCCAGAGACAGGGGCGACCGCCAACCTCCAGGTCCATCCACCGAAGGGCGATCGCCTCCGAGACCCGCAGGCCGGTCGAGGCGAGGAGATCGAAGAAAGGCGACCACTCCGCAGGGATCTCGGCGAGCACCCGGCGCAGCTGCTCACGGGTTAGGGAGCGGCCCTGCTCAAAGTGCCAGCCCGTTGCCGCCACGACGCCGTGGGAGGAGCTGCGCCTTCGCGGACCCTCCGTGGAACAGACCTTCACGTTCAGCATCAGCCAGGCAGAGCCTCAGCGGCACCAGGACGTTCGCGATCGAGCGGTCCGAGAGCCGCCCGCGCTCGCCGCGGTAGGCGGCGAGCCAGGTGACGAAGCCCTGGAGTCCTCGCGGTCGATCTCCGCCAGGCGCGTGTCGGGCGGGAAGTAGCGGAAGGCGAAGGTGGTCAGCAGTCGCCGATATTCGCTCCGCGTCCCCTCACCGACCGTGTCGCGGCAGTCAAGTCCCAGCACGTGGTGTAGGAGTTCGCCACGATCGTCGGTGAAGCGTTCGGCTGCTCAGGC
>CALCIA010000143.1 GCA_937907435.1 uncultured Actinomycetes bacterium | reverse complement strand
GCTGCAGCATCGCGTAGTCCTCGGCGATCTTCACCGGGTCGTTGGTGGTGATCAGGGTCACCGCGGTGCTGAGGACGATCTGCTCCGTCTGCGCGGCGATCGCCGCGAGCAGCGTCGTCGGCGAGGAGGAGAAGAACGGCGGGGTGTGGGGCTCACCGATCGCGAACACGTCGAGCCCCCCTTCGTCGGCGCGCTTGGCGAGCTGGACGGACGCCTGGATGCGCTCCGCCTCGCTCGGCGTCTCGCCGGTGACCGCGTTCCTGGTGATGTCGCTGACCGAGAAGATTCCGAACTGCATTTCCGACCTCGCTTCCCCCGGCCACGCTCCGGGCCGGGCTCCTCGTTCTCTCTGGTGAAACCAGGTTATCAGATACATGCTTGCGCATGCATATTCTCGCTGCGTGCGCCATTTGGGTGAACGACCTGCTGAAGCAATTCGCGATGGCGATCACCGCGACGATGGTCGTGGCGAGCGTCGGCACCGGAGTCGCGGCCGCCGCGCGCGAGCGGCCGGTCGATCATCTCCACCAGCACCAGGGCATCGGCCCCGGTGGCGTCAAGCCGCCCGGCATCCACCACGGTCAGAACCCGCCCCACCGCGGCCACGGCCGCGCCGGCGGCTGACCCGACCGACCGCGCCGCGGCCGCGGCGACAGGCCTGGCCGGTCGCCGGCTGTTCCTTGTGCCGACCATTCCGGCATAAGGAACAGCGGAGCGGTCAGGTCAGTCGCCGGGTGACGTCGCTGAGGGCGGCGCCGAGGACCGAGCCGGCGATCGCGTCGAGCGGGTAGTGGACGCCGGTATGGACGCGCGAGTAGGCGACCAGGCCGGCGAGCGCGTGCAGGGGCAGCGAGGCCGCCGGGACGACGTCGCCGGCGCCGCCCGCGAAGGCGAAGGCGGCGGCCGAGTGGCCGGAGGGAAAGGAGCGGGAGGTCGGCATCGGCACGTGGCGGGCGATCGGCACCTCGTGGGCCAGGCGGTCGGGACGGCGGCGCCGGGCGAGCGGCTTCACCGCGACGTTGACGACGGTGGCGGTGACGGCGATCGAGGTCAGCCCGGCGACGGCGGCGCGGCGGCCCGAGGCGCCGCCGAACAGCGCCAGGCCGGCGGCCGCCGTGAGCGAGAGCCGCGAGTAGTCGGCGGCACGGGAGAGGCGGGCCATCGCCCGGTCGAGGCGCGGCGTCGGAGTCGAGGCGATCGCCGCGTAGCAGGCGAGGTCCAGCCGCTCGACCTCCTCCAACCAGGCGCGCCCACCGTTCATCACCTCAGCTTGCCTCATTCGCTCAGCGCGGGAGCGGGAAATGCATCCGCAGCTCCGTCCCCTGTCCCTCCTGGACGATCGTGAACTGCGCGGCCAGGCGGGCGATCGTCGGCAGGCCGAGGCCGAGGCCATCCGACTCGGCCAGGCCGAAGCCGGCGCCGCGGTCGCGCACCCGGATCTCGAGCCAGTCGTCGGCGACCGAGGCGGTGAGCCGCACCTGCTCGTCCGCGTGAGCCTGTGAGTGTTTGACCGCGTTGGTGACGGCCTCGGAGACGGCGAGGGCGATGTCGCCGCAGAGGTCGGTGTCGGCGCCGTGCTCGGCGGCGAAGTCGGCGGCGGCGTGGCGGAGGACGGGGACGGCTTCGGGGGTGGCGGGGTGGCACACCTTCAGCGAGCAGATCAGCGGCGAGGACTCGGGCTCGCCGCGGGTCGGCGCGTCGGTCATCCGTCGTCCCTGTCGTCGGTGGCGAAAGCCATCTCGGCGGCCTCGTCGTCGCGCTTCGCCACCACCAGGTAGGAGCCGTGGCGCTCGACCACGTCCTCGATCGCCTCGATCTCGTGGCCGGGGACGACGAGGAAGCGCTCGAAGCCGGAGCGCACCCCCTCGTAGGCGGAGATCGTCAGCGCGACCGTCTCGCTGCAGCCGAGCTTGCCGCACTCGCAGACGAAGACCGCGGTGCCCGTGCCCTGCGCCCCGCGCTCGATCGCCTCGTTGACGCGGCGGCCGTTGACCTCGGCGGCGGCGGCCCGCTCGACCGCGGGCAAGGGGTCGTCCCCGGGGGCGAGATCTCGATCGTCTTCCGACACGACAGGGAAGCATTCCCCATTCGGCGGCGGCGTAAACGCGCCGTGGCTTAGGCTGGAGTGCATGAGCAGGTCCCACGGCGAGCTCCGGGTGGCACGGATCTACGACGATCCGAGCGCCGCGGACGGACGCCGGATCCTGGTCGACCGGCTCTGGCCGCGCGGCGTCTCCAAGGAAAAGGCGAAGCTCGACGACTGGTGCAAAGAGGTGGCGCCGTCGGACGACCTGCGGCGCTGGTACGGGCACAAGCCGGAGCGCTTCGAGGAGTTCGCGACGCGCTACCGGGCGGAGCTGAAGCAGGGCGAACGGGCCGAGGCGCTGTCGCGGATCGCCGACGAGGCGCGGAGCGGGACCGTCACCCTCCTCACCGCGACCAAGGAGCCGGACCTGAGCCAGGCCGCCGTGCTGAAGAGCGTGATCGACGATGAGCGCTGAGGGGATCGACCCCTCCGTCCCGCCGAGCGGCGACGGCTGCGCGGAGTGCACGGCCGCCGGCGGCTGGTGGCTGCACCTGCGCCGCTGCGCCACCTGCGGCCACATCGGCTGCTGCGACAACTCGCCCGAGCAGCACGCCACCCGCCATCAGGAAGCCACCGGCCATCCGATCATCAGCAGCTTCGAGCCGGGCGAGGCCTGGTTCTACGACTACCGCTCCGAGGACTTCTTCGAGGGCCCCGAGCTCGCCCCGCCCGACGCCCACCCGATCTCCCAGGGCGTCCCCGGCCCCCAGGGCTCCGTCCCATCCGACTGGCAGGCGAAGCTCCACCGCTGATCCGCGGGGCGGGTCACGCCTGACGCCGCCGTTCGCGAGAATGGCCGCATGCGAGTCGCTGAGATCAAGGAGAAGAAGGTCGGGCCGGGGACCCGTGAGGATCCGGTTCCCGGTCTGGGACAAGCGCTGATCCGGGTCCACGGGGCCGGCGTGAACGGCGCCGACCCGGTGCAGGTCGCGGGCTTCTACCCGCCCCCGCCGGAGGCCGGCGTGCCGGGCGACATCCCCGGCATGGAGCTGGCGGGCGAGGTGGTCGAGTCACGCGCGCCGGTGCCGCGGTTCGAGCCGGGCGCGCGGGTGATGGCGATCGTCGCCGGCGCCGCGCAGGCCGAGCTGGCGGTGGTCGACGAGCGGCAGCTGATGCCAGTCCCCGACGCCCTCGACTGGACCCAGGCGGGCGGCTTCCCGGAGGTGTACGCGACCGCCTACGACGCCCTCGTCGGCCAGGCGAGACTGCGCAGCGGCCAGCGGCTCCTGGTCAACGGCGCCGGCGGCGGCGTCGGCACCGCGGCGGTCCAGCTGGGGCGCGCCCTCGGCGCCGACGTGACCGCCTCGGTGCGCAACGAGAAGAACCGCGCCGCGGTCGAGGAGTTGGGCGCCAGCCGCGCCCTGGCACCCGACGAGGCGTTCGAGCACGGCCCCTTCGACGTCATCCTCGAGCTGGTCGGCGGGCCGAACATCGCCGACAACGTCAAGTCGCTGGCGACCTGGGGCACGATCGTCGTGATCGGCGTCTCGGCCGGCCCCGAGGGGACGGTCGACCTGCTGCGCCTGATGGCCAAGCGCGGCACCCTCCGCGCCTCGACCCTCCGCTACCGCTCGCCGGAGGAAAAAGCGCTGCTCGCGCGCGAGCTGGAAGTAAGCGTCCTCCCTCTGGTCGCCGACGGCCGCCTCCGGGTCCCGGTCGAGGCCGAGTTCCCGCTCACCGAGGTCACCGCCGCCTACGAGCGCTTCAGCGCCGGCGGCCACGTCGGCAAGATCGTCCTGCGCTGCGATTAGGCTCCGGCTGCCTCGCCGGGGACCGGGAACATCTGGAGGCGGCCGTAGAAGGCGTTGGCGATGCGCAGCGCGTGCACCTTGGCGGCGGCGGCGATGGGGCCGTCGAAGAGTTCGTCCACGGTCTGGCACCAGAGGACGAGCCAGCGCTGGAAGTGATCACGGGTGAGGCCGCCCGAGTTTTCGTGCAGTTCGGCATGGACGTGGAAGGCGCCGCCGCCGTACGTCTGGGCACCGATCAGGTTCGTCGCCCAGAACGAGGCGACCACCGGGATGTGCTTCTCGAGGTCGAGTTCGGCGACCTCGGTGAAGATCCAGCCGATCTCCTCGTCCACCATGGCCTTGCTGTAGAAGGCGTGGACGAGCCGCACGCAGTCGTCTTCGGTCTCGATATCGGGAAGGGCATCAGGGGCGATGCGGGAATAATGACGACCGCGGGGTGTCGGGTCCGTCCAGTTCAGGCGAAAGAGTCGAGTGCGAGCACCGACGGGGTCCGGATCCGCGACCGCGCCTATGCGGCGAAGCGCCGCTCCGAGCGGGCGCGTGCCTTGGCCGCCTCGACCTCGCGGTTCTTCGGCGGCGCTGCGGTGACCAGCCGGTCGAGCAGCGTCCGGGTCACCGCCTCGACCGAGGCGACGGCTTCCTCGAACGCCGCCGCGTTCGCCTGCGAAGGCTTGGTCGAGCCACTGATCTTGCGCACGTACTGGAGCGCCGAAGCGTGAATCTCTTCGTCGGTCGCGGGTGGATCGAAGTTGTGGAGGGTCCTGATGTTTCTGCACATGACCAGATCCTAGGACCCGCCGCGCCGGCCGGCCGGCGGCCAGACGTACACGGACCTTCAGAACACGGAGCGCAGAACGAGCATCCCCCGGCTCGAGACCAGATGGTCCAGGTCGTCCGCCAGGCTCTCGACCCGTTCGCTCGCCTGCTGCTCGAAGCGCTCGATGCCGACGAACTCCACGATCAGCACGTAATCGGCCTGGCCGATCGCCTGTCCGGGCACATCCGCCGGTCGCGCGAGGCGCCACTCCGACACCGTGTCCAGCGACCCGCGGACGATGTCGCGATCCCCCGCCATCAGATCCTCGAACTCCTCGGCCAGCTCAGGCGAGCGCAACTGGAACCACATGAGAAGGGTTCCGGGAGGACCCATCCAGGAAGCGTAGTGGACGATCGCGCCTGAATCGGGTGAAAAAGCGGACGACGGGCCTCGAACCCGCGACCTCAAGCTTGGGAAGCTTGCGCTCTACCAACTGAGCTACGTCCGCGCTGGGCGGATTCTAGTTCGGAGCGGCGGAGGCGGGGCGCCGCCCGGTCCTCACTGCGGCCAGACGAAGTGGCCGAGGAAGAAGGCGATGACGAAGACGACCAGGAGGACCTGGGAGATCAGGAAGAGGGCGACGCCGACCCAGAAGCCGATGCCGATTTTCTGTTCGAGGTTCATCGAGGGCGGAAGTTATCGCAAAGTCAGGCCGGGAAACCGCGTAGTTCCCCCGGAAACCGGGCCAGTACCTAAGATGGGGCATGGCTGCGACCGGGACCAAGGGCTTGGATCTGCGCCGCCGGTCGCGGGAGAGCCTGCGGGCCGAGATCGCCGAGGTGGCGTTCAAGGTGTTCGCCGAACGCGGCTTCGACCAGGTGACCGCCACCGAAGTGGCGGAGGCGGCCGGGATCTCGCGGGCGAGCTTCTTCCGCTACTTCGCCTCGAAGGAGGACGCGGTCTTCGTCGCCCAGGAGGAGATGGGCGTGAACGTGGCCGACGCGCTGCGCGGGAGGCCGGCGGGCGAGGACGCCTGGACGGCGCTGCGGCGGGCGCTCGACCTCGCCGTCGCCACCTACCAGCGCGACCCCGACGACGCCCTGGCGCGACTGCGGCTGATCCGCGGCACGCCCGACCTGCGTTCGCGCCAGCTGGAGCGGCTGCAGCGGTGGAAGCAGGTGATCGGCGCGGCGCTGGCGGAACGGCTCGGGGTGCGGGGGGACGACATCAAGGTCGAGGCGCTGGTCGGCGCGGCGCTCGGGGCCCTCGACGCGGCCCTGACGCGCTGGTCGGAGAGCGACGGCGCCGAGGATCTGATCGCGCTGATCGACGAGGCCTTCGCGGTCATCGCCGATCCCTTCCCGCGCCTCGGCGACGCGGGCTGACGCCGCCGGGGCGCCGCCTCGGCCCGCCGCCCTTGAACCGACGCTTAGGCGGTTTTCGTAGTCTCTGATGTCCCGTGCGCATCCGCTCGATCATCGCCATCCTCGTGGCCGTGGCCATCGTCGCCCTGCTCGTCTTCGGCCTCATCAGCAAAGGCAACTCGCGCCTCGCCGTCGGCGCCGCGGCGCCCTCCCCCACGCTGCCGAAGCTCGACGAACCGGGCAGCGGCTCGCTGAAGGAATACCGCGGCAAGTGGGTGCTGGTGAACTTCTGGGCCTCCTGGTGCATCCCCTGTCGCGACGAGGCCCCGGCGCTCGAGCAGTTCCAGCAGGAACACGGCGGCAAGACCTTCACCGTGGTCGGGATCGACACCCAGGACATCAGCGACGACGGCACCAAGTTCGCCCACGAATACGACATCAGCTATCCGCTCCTGCACGACGGCAACGGCGACAACGGCCACGAATTCGGCACGACCGGCGTCCCCGAGAACTACCTGCTCGAACCGAACGGACGGCTCGCCTGGGCCGTCGCCGGGCCGGTCGATGCGAGAATCCTCCGTGAACAGGTGACGCCGTTCCTGCCCCCCAAATCGAAGGAATCGTGAGCCCGCGGCCGCGACGCGGCGGGCTGATGGCGGCCTTCGCCGTCCTGGTCGCCCTCGCCGCCCTGATGCTGCCGGCCGTCGCCGCGGCCGACGCGCCGAGCTCCATGCGCACGACCCTGAACGAAATCGAGGAGGAAGTGATGTGCCCCGTCTGCGGCACCCTCCTCGGCCTCGCCGAATCGCCACAGGCGACGCGCGAGAAGGCCTTCGTCGAAAAGCTGATCAAGGAAGGCAAGACCAAGAGCCAGATCAAGGACGCCCTGGTCGCCCAGTACGGCGACGCGGTGCTGGCCGAGCCGAACGGCAGCGGCTTCAGCATCTCCGCCTACGTCGTACCGATCGTCGCCTTCATCGTCGCCGCCATCCTCCTGGCCGCCGCGGTCTGGAAATGGCGCCGATCGTCCGGAGGCCCCGACGATCACCTCCCCGCGGTCGAGGGCCCGAGCGCCGAGGACCGACGGCGGCTTGACGAAGACTTGGGGCGCTACGACCTGTAGGTGGTTGGTTCCCGGTGTTGAAGGGTTCGTAGACCCGCAAGCTGGCGCCCGGGGTGGGGATGCGCCCCTCTCGCCACGGCCCGGGCAGGCTGTGGCCGTGGCGAGAGGGGCGGGTGTGCGGGAGGTGTGGAGGGTCGTGCGCGGAGGCCTCACGGGAGTGCGTCGGGAGTGGCACGGATCCGTGACGGG
>CALCIA010000142.1 GCA_937907435.1 uncultured Actinomycetes bacterium | reverse complement strand
GCCGGAAAGTGTGACGTTCCCGGCATCTTCGTCACGGATCCGGCCGAGGCGTGGAGGCTCCCCGACCCGATCGTCACGGAAGTCCGACTTCCTCACGTCCCTGTGACGCCTCTCCCACGCACCCCTCACGTCCTGGGCTCCTCATGGGGGTCACAGCCTGCCAGGACCCCCATGAGGAGCCCAGGACACCCCCGCGCCACCTCGGACGGCCGCCAGGCCCCCCGAACCCCCGCCCGGACGGCCACCCGCCCCCGAACCCCCACCCACCCATCAGCCGATCACCACGGCGCCGCCCGGTGGCTGCTCCCACTCGACTTCGCTCATCAGCTCCAGGAAGGCGGCGGCCTGGGGGGAGAACTCGGCTCGGCCGTACACCGCGAGCTCGCGTCCGACCGCCGGCAGGCACGGCAGCGCCCGGCCGCGCAGGCCGGCCGGGACCACGTTCGCCGGGACCAGGGTCGGCCCGACGCCGGCGGCGGCGAGGCGGGTGGCCGTCTCCACCTGGGAGGTGTAGACGGCGGGGCGGGGGGTGAAGGGGTCGGCGGCGGTGAGGCAGGCACCGGCGATCAGGTCCGACATGCCGTTGTCGGCGTCGAACATCACCCAGTCGCGGTCGCGCAGCGAGTCGAGGCGGATCGGAGCGCTGTCCACGTCGCCGTCGTCGGCGGGGAGGATGACGACGAGCTCCTCCCAGCCGAGCCGATGGACCGGGCCGCGCCAGCCGGGCGGCGGTGGGCCGATGCCCATGTCGGCGACGCCCTTGGCGACGGCTTCCTCGGCGAGCCGGCGGTGGGTGAACTCGCGCAGCCGCACCGAGGCGGCCGGGAAGCGCCTCCGCCAGGCGTTGACGAGGTCGGGGAGGATGCCGACCGCGATCGAGCGCACCGTCGCGATCTCCAGCTCGCCGCCCTTCAGGTCGAGCGCCGCCCGCACCGTGCGGACCGCCCGCCGCGAGGCGTCGACGGCGTCGCGCGCGTGGGGGAGGAACTCGCGGCCGGCCGGCGTCAGCCGGACGCCGTCGGGCAGCCGTTCGCAGAGCTCCCCGCCGAGCTCGGCCTCGAGCACCTTGACCTGCTGGGAGAGCGAGGGTTGGGAGACGTGCATCCGCCGCGCCGCCCGGCCGAAGGAGCCCTCCTCGACGGCGGCGAGCCAATATTCCATCTGGCGCAGGGTCGGCATCGTGTCTTGCTCAGGCGCCCTGAGGGGATAGCCGCGGCCTATGGGCGACCCTGGTGAAACCACTTGGACAAACCGCGTCGCGGCCTCGAAAATGACGCCCATGCGCTTCGCCCATCTCGCCGCCTCCGACACTCCCTTGGCGGCGGTCGAGGGCGAGGCCATCGCGCCGCTCGCCGAGGCGACCGGATTCGCCACGCTCGACGAGCTGATCGCGGCCGGCCCCGACTCCTGGCCCGCCGCGACCAAGGCCGCGAGCGAGGCGCTCACCTCGGCGGCGGCGCGCCCCCTCGTCGACGCGCGCCTGGCGGCACCGCTCCGCCAGCCCTCGAAGATCATCGCGATCGGCCTCAACTACATGGACCACATCCGGGAGACCGGCCTCCCCGAGCCGAAGGTCCCACTCCTCTTCGCCAAGTTCCTCAACTCCCTGGCGGGGCCCGAGGAGGAGATCTGGTGGCCCGCCGGCCTCACCGAGAAGGTCGACTGGGAGGTCGAGCTGACCGCGGTGGTCGGCCGCCGGATGCGCGATGTCGCCCCCGCCGACGCCCTCGACGGCATCTTCGGCTACACGGTCGGCAATGACATCAGCGCCCGCGACCTCCAGTTCAGCGACGAACAGTGGGTGCGCGGCAAGAGCCTCGACTCCTTCTGCCCGCTCGGGCCGGTGGTCGTCACCGCTGACGAGTTCGGCGACCCCCAGGGCAAGGCCCTCTCGCTGCGCGTCGACGGCGCCGCCAAGCAGACCTCCAATACCGCGGAGATGATCTTCGACACCGCGACGATCGTCAGCTTCCTGTCTCACAACTTCACCCTCGAGCCGGGCGACGTGATCCTCACCGGCACCCCCTGGGGCTGCGGTGGCTTCTCCGACCCGCCCGAGTTCCTCGCCGCCGGCGACGTGGTCGAGGCCGAGGTCGAGGGGATCGGCGTCCTGCGCAACCCGGTCGCCGGCCCCCGCGGCTGATCGCCGGCCCACCCGCGGTTGAGTTCGCACTTATCCGCGCATAGCGCGGATAAGTGCGAACTCAACCATGCTCCGTCGGGCATCTAGCCCTCGACCGGCTCGATCGCGGCGAAGTAGGCGGCGGCCATGTCCTCGTCCTCGTGGCCGAGCTCGACGCCGCGCTTCATCAGCTCCGCGGCGGCGCCGATCACGCGGCCGGCGAGGCCCGCTTCGCGGGATGCCTCGGTGACAAGGCGGGCGTCCTTGGCGCCGTTGACGAGCCGCATCGCGGCCGGGTACTCGCCGGCCAGCGACATCCGTCCCTTGATCTGCGCGTAGCCGTTGTCGAGCGCGGTCCCCTCGATGCCTTCGAGGAAGCCCATCCCGTCGAGGCCGAAGGTCTTCGCCAGCGCCATCGCCTCGGCGGTGGCGGCGACCGTGGTCATGATCCAGCCGTTGGTGACCATCTTCATACGGCTGCCGTTGCCGGCTTTGCCCAGCCGCACGACGCGCCGTGAGATCGCGTCGAAGAGCGGCAGGCAGCGGTCGATCGCGGCTTCCTCGCCGGAGGCGAGCATGATCAGCTGCGCTTCTTCGGCGGGGAGCTTCGAGCCGAGCAGGGCGGAGTCGACGATCGTCGCACCGTGCTCGGCGGCGAGGGCGACGAGGCGGTCGGCGCCGGCGACGCCGACCGTGCTGCACTGGATCCAGATGGCGTCCGGGCCGAGCGCGGGCAGGAAGCCGTCCGCGCCGGTGGCGAAGGATTCGATCGCCGCCGCGTCGGGGACGACGGTGACGACGAGATCGGCGCCCGCGGTCGCCGCCGCCGCGGTCGGGAAGGGCTCGATGCCGTCGTCGGCGAGGCGCTCCGCGTCGGCCAGCGGCACGCTCCAGCCGCGCACCTCAAGCCCCGCCTTGGCGGCGTTGCGCGCCATCGCGGCGCCCATGATCCCGGTGCCGAGGAAGGCGACGACCGGCCCGGCGGTGTTCTCCGAAGCGTTCATTGGGCCGTGTACCCCCCGTCGACGAGCAGGCCGTGACCGGTGACGAAGGAGGCGTCGTCGGAGACGAGGAAGAGCACCGCCTTGGCCTGGTCCTCAGGCGTTCCGAGGCGCCCCAGCGGATGCGCCTCCATCAGCCATTTCTCGGTTCCGGCGGCGTCGCCGGTCGAGTCGAACCATTCCTGCAGGAACTCGGTCGCGGTCCCGCCGGGACAGAGGGAGTTGACGCGGATCCCGTCTCCGGCCAGCTCCAGCGCCGCCGACTTGGCGAAGTTGATCGCCGCGGCTTTGGTCACCGCGTAGCCGGCCGAGCCGCCCGCGCCGACGTGCCCGAACGTCGAGCCGAGCGTGACGATCGCCGCCTGCTCGGACTCGCGGAGCAGCGGGATCGCGTGCTTGGTCAGCAGGAACATGCTGTCGACGTTGACGTTCATCAGCTCCTTCCAGGCGGCCAGCTCCATCGACTCGATCGGCGCCGCCGGCGCGATCCCGGCGCAGGTGACGAGGATGTCGAGGCCGCCGTACAGCTCCTTCGTCGTCGTCATCAGGTTCTTCACCGTCTGCTCGTCGGTGACGTCGGCCTGCACGAAACGGACCTCGCGGCCCCCCTCGCGCAGCTCGCGCTCGATCGCCCGCCCGAGCTCCTCGCGCCGCGCGCAGAAGACCACCCGGGCGCCCTCGTCCGCGAACAGGCGGACGATCGCCTCACCGATCCCGCGGCTGGCGCCGGCGACCAGCGCCACGCGTCCCTCGAGCCTCATGCGACCAGCTCCCGCGGGGCCTGGGTGAGGGACTCGCTGCCGTCCTCGGTGACCAGCAGCACGTCCTCGATCCGCGTCCCGACCGTGCCCGGGATGCCCAGGCACGGCTCGATCGTGATCACCTCGCCTGCCTGCAGGGGGCTGCGGTCGTCCCAGAAGTCGGGGATGTCGTGGACGTCGAGCCCGGTGGCGTGGCCGAGGAGCGGGCTGAGGATGTCGGCGACGCCCTCCTGTGCGGCGAGCTCCTTGCAGATGTCGTTCAGCTCGCCGGTCGAGATCCCGGCCTTGATCTGCTTGATCACCTCGCGGTTCATCAGCAGCGTCGCGTCGTAGTAGCGCTTCAGCGTCGGGTCGAGGTCGGACTCGTCCCCGGCCAGCCGCATTCGCGCGATGTCGCCGCAATAGCCCTCGTAGCGCGGCAGCACGTCGAAGACCATCCAGTCGCCCGGCTTCAGCTTTTTCTCCCGGCTTGGCAGGCAGACGCCGGTGCCGAAGCTCTGGGTCGAGCCGATGATCGGGTTGCCCGCCGATTCGATGTCGCCCATTTCGAGCGCCACGATTTCGGCGGCCACCGCGCACTCGTGCTCGGTGGCGCCAGGGCGCACCGCGTCCATGCCCGCGATCGCGGCGGCGTCGGCGATCTCCTCGGCTTTGCGCAGCCGCTCGATCTCGTACGGGCTCTTCACCCGGCGCACCTCCGAGATCAGGCGCGTTTCCAGCAGTTCGGCCGCCGGCGCCGCCTCCTTCATCGCCAGGTAGTGGACGACCGGGAAGAGGTGCCAGTTGTCGATCCCGACCCGTTCATAGCCCCGCTGGGCGATCACCTTGCCGAGGTCGGCGCCGAGCTGCATCGTCGAGGCGGCGTCCGGCCAGGGCGACACCTCGGCGACCCGCGGCGCGTCCCAGCTCTGGTCGGAGCGCAGCAGCGGCTCCCCGTCGACCGGGATCAGCGCCGCGCAGGAGCCGAACATCGCGTAGTCGTCCCCGCTGACGTGCTGCCAACCCGCGAACCGCGTGTAGTAGCCGGTCAGCCAGCGGACGTTCGCCTGCGTCTTGCAGGTCGAGAACGCCAGGATCGCGTCGAAGCCGGCGTCGGCCGCCGCCTTGCGCAGCTTGGCCAGGCGGGCGTCGAGCTCGTCTTTGGGGATCGTTGACATCTACTCCTCCTTGTCGGGTGGGGGCGACTCGGGCGCCGAGCCGACGGCGTCGCGCAGGATCACCGTGACCGCGCGCGAGCGACCGTCGGTCGGGTTGACGTAGCGATGGGGCAGGGAGGAGGGGAAGAGGATGCTGTCTCCCACCTCCAGGGTGTAGGTCTCGAAGCCGACGTGGATCTCGAAGCGCCCCTCGAGGACGAGGACCATCTCGATCCCCGGGTGGCGGTAGAGCTCGTCGTCTGACTCGGCGAGCGGGGCGTAGTCGAGCTCGAGGAACTCGACGTCCTCGAGCGAGCGCGGGGTCAGCCGTTCCCAGGTGACGCCGCCGCGGATCGGCACGCTGGCCCGCTGGTCGTGGCGCACCACGTACATGCCCTCGCGGGGCGGGACCGGCATCGCCTCGATCGGCTCGCGGACGGAGTTCGACGCCGCGTCGGCCAGCGCCGCGTGGGCGTCGACTACCGGCGAGACCGCCTCCTTGCGGTCCTCCTCCTCGTCGCCATCGCCGGACGAGGGGGGAGTGAGGAAGGCATCGACGGTGACGCCGAGCGCTGCCGCGAGGGCGAAGAGCGTCCCCACCGAGGGCAGCGTCTGGCCGCGCTCGATCTGGCTGATCATGCTCGGCGAGACGCCGACCTTGCGCCCCAGCTCCGACATCGACATCGAGGCCTCCCGCCGCCGCTCGGTCATCGCGCGGCGGATCGCCTCGATCTGGCGCTCGGCGACCGCGTTGAAGTTCTCCGCCTCGGCGCTCATGCGCTGCCTCCCGCTCGGGCTCCGGTGGCAGGTCGACCGGCGAAGGCGAGCCGCAGGTTCTCCGCCGCCTTCGTCGTCCGCCACCAGCGCAGCAGGTGGGGGGCGTCGACGACGGTGACGATCAGCAGCAGGCCGCCGGTGACGAGGTAGGTGACGTAGGCCGCCGAGCCGGTCACCGCCAGCGCCTCGTTGAGGATCGCCAGGCAGAGGACGCCGCAGCCGATGCCCAGCGGGTTGCCGCGCCCGCCCGACAGCGACACGCCGCCGAGCAGCGCCGCCGTGGTGGCGAAGACCAGCGGGGCGACGGTGCGGTTCGGCGTCGCGTAGGCGAGCGAGTACGCCAGCAGCGCCCCGGAGAAGCAGGAGATCGCCGCCGAGCTCATGAAGGTGCCGATCACGATGCGGTCGATGCGGACGCCGGAGGTGCGCGCCGCCTTGCGGTCGGAGCCGACCGCGCGTGCGTCGCGCCCGAGCCAGGTGAAGGCGAAGACGGCAGCGAGGACGAGGAAGATCCCGATCGCGATCAGGCTGCGCTCGGTGAAGACGGTCAGCACCGGTTCGTTCAGTTTCAGCGTCACTTTGAGGTCGCTGTAGTTGATGCTTTTCGAGTTGCTCAGCACGTAGACCAGGCCGAGCAGGGCGATGAAGCCGCCCAGGGTCACCGGGATCGAGCTCATCTTCAGCTTCGCCACGACGAAGCCCTGGATGAAGCCGACCACCAGCCCGGCGGCGATGGCGATCGCGGCGCCGAGCGCCGGTGAGTCGCCGCCGGTCTTGACCGCCAGCATCCCGCCGAGCAGGTAGGTCGAGGAGACCGAGAGGTCGTACTCCCCGATAATCATCGTCAGCCCGAGCGCCAGGGCGACCAGGCCGATGCCGGCGAACGAGGTGAAGACGTTGGCGATGTTGGCGGTGCCGACTTCGCCGCTCGCGTACTGGGGGAGCAGCGCGAAGGCGATCGCGAAGACCGCGAGGGTGAGGAAGGGCCGCAGCGCGGGCCCCCGAAAGCGCAGGATGTCCGGTATCCGGGCGCTCAAGACTCCGCCCTCATCCGGTTGAGGCGTGCCAAGACGACTACGGCGAACACGACGACTCCTTTCACGAGTATCTGGATGCCCTCGCTGTAACCGCGGAGGAGCAAGATGTCCGAGATCATCGCGATCAGGATGGCGCCACCGAGCCCCTGCCATACCGAGCCGCGCCCGCCGCTGATCGCGATGCCGCCGACGACCGCCGCGGCGATCGCGTCGTAGGTCTGCGTCCCTTCGATCAAGAGCGACCCGCTTTCGTTGAAGGCGCCCAGCTCGACCCCGGCGAAAGCGAAGAGGAAGCTGGCGATGCAGAAGGCGCCGACCACCACCCAGCCGGTGCGGATGCCCGCCGCGCGGGCGGCCTCGACGTTCTCGCCGACCAGCTTCAGCTGCCGGCCGAAGCGGCTGCGGCGCAGGAACTGGTCGAGGACGAAGACGGTGCCGAAGAGAATGTAGATCGGCACCGCGAAGGTGAAGATGTGGCCGTTCAGCCAGGCGAAGCTGGTGTCGCCTTT
This sequence comes from uncultured Actinomycetes bacterium, assembly GCA_937907435.1. GTDB lineage: Bacteria > Actinomycetota > Thermoleophilia > Solirubrobacterales > 70-9 > VAYN01. Next base: position 8,415 of record CALCIA010000142.1, on the reverse strand, counting down.
GGGCGGCAGGATCGTCGCCCCGGCCGAGGCCCAGAGCGCGACGCCCTGGATCAGGCTGGCGGCGCCGATCGTGACGATGATCGTGTTGGCGCCGATGCCGCCGACGAGGAACCCTTGGACGGCGCCGACGACGACGCCCATCAGCAGGGCGACGGCGAAGGCGAGGACGATGCCGTGCGGCAGGAGCGCCAGGAAGATCATCGCCGCGGCCGCCGCGGTCGAGCCGACCGCGAGCGAGAACAGGTTGCCGCTGATCATGATCAGCGCGGTGCCGACCGCGACCATGCCGACGAAGGCGACCGAGGACAGGATCGCCCGCACGTTGGTCATCGTCAGGAAGCCGTGGGTGGAGACGGCGCCGTAGACGACCAGCGCCGCGAAGAGGGCGATCGCGCCGTAGAAGGCGGCGCGGATCGCGGTCTCGCGCGTGACGCGGGGGTTGCCGCGCACCGGCCCGGGCCCGGTCGGGGCGGTGGCGAGGTCGGTGCTCATCGGGTCGCCTCCTTGCGCTCGTGGCTCATCGTCATGTCGGCGGAGATCAGCTCCGCGTTGGTTTCCGCGCGGGCGAGCGAGGCGACGATCTCGCCGCCGAACATCGTCACCACCTGGTCGGAGAGGTCGAGGATCTCGTCGAGCTCGGTGGAGGCGAAGAGGACGGCGACCCCGGCCAGGGCGGCCTGGCGGATCAGCTGGTGGATCTCGGCCCGGCCGGCGACGTCGACGCCGCGGGTCGGCTCGTCGAGCAGCAGCAGCTTCACGTCCCGGCGGTCGAGACAACGCCCGAGGAAGATCTTCTGCTGGTTGCCGCCGGAGAAGTGCTCGACCGTGTCGCCGATCCGCTCGCGGTCGACTTTGACGAAGTCGATCAGGCGGCGCGCCGTCTCGCGCAGAGCGCGGCCACGGATGAAGCCAGCCCGCGAAAGCGAGGTGAGGCGGGTGGCGACGAGGTTGTCTTCGACCGTCTGTTCGAGGAAGAGGCCTTCGCCTTTGCGGTCGTTGGAGGCGAAGGCGACGCCCGCCCGGAGCGCCGTCGCGGGCGAGCCCAGCCGGACCGTCTTGCCGTCGAGGGTGAACTCGCCGCGGGCGTCCGGCTCGAGGCCGGCGAGCGCGCGCAGGACCTGGCTGGTGCCGGAGCCGACCTGGCCGGTGAGGCCGACGATCTGCCCGCCCTTGACGTCCTGGGAGAAGCTCGCCACGGCGGGAGGGACCGTCAGGTCGGTGATCGCCGCGCCGGCCCCGGCGGCGACACTGGCCGCCTCGGAGCGCTGCGGTGGCGGTAGCTCCTTGCCGATCATCATCTTGATCAGCTCCTGGCGGTGGGCGATGTCGGCGGTGCTGCGCGAGGCGACGATCCGCCCATCACGGAGCACCGTCACCCGGTCGCACAGGTCGAGGACCTCGTCGAGCCGGTGGGAGACGAAGATCGTCGCGCGGCCTTCGCGGACCAGCTCGCGGACGACGGCGAAGACGCGTGCGATCTCGTTCTCGCTCAGCGTCGCGGTCGGCTCGTCGAGGATCAGCACGCGGGCATCACGGCCGACCAGGCGGGCGATCTCGATCAGCTGGCGCTCGCCGATCGAGAGGTCGGCGAGCGGGCGGCGCGGATCGACGCTGAGGCCGATGCGGGCGAGCAGGTCACGGGCGCGCCGCCGCGCGGCGCGGGGGCGGCGCAGCAGCGAGAGGTCGAAGTTGCCGAGGAAGAGGTTCTCTTCGACCGAGAGGTCGGGGGCGAGGGCAAGCTCCTGGTCGACGATCGCCAGCCCTTTGGCCTGGGCCTCGAGCGGGTTGCGGAACTCGACCGACTCACCCTGCATGAAGATCTCGCCGGCGTCGGGACGGACCTGGCCGGTGAGGATCTTCACCAGCGTCGACTTGCCGGCCCCGTTGTGGCCGCAGAGGCCGAGGATCTCGCCCGAGCCGAGCTCGACCGAGGCGTCGTCGAGGGCGCGCACGGCGCCGTACGTCTTCGAGACGTGGCGCACCGAGAGCAACGGCCGGGGGCCGGCCGCGGGCGGTGGGGTCGCGTTCTCGGTCAACGGGTTCTCCTTCATCGGGTCGGAGCGAGGTCGGGGTGCCGTGAGCGGCGAAAGAGGGGTGCCGCGGGGCCCCTTTGGGGGGTAGGGGCCCCGCGGCGTTTCAGTCCGCTTGGATGCCCTGGCTCAGCTCGGCCACTTGGCGCATTGCGGAATGAATTTCTTGTAATTTTCGAGCGTGAAGCGTTCCTCTTTCACCGTCGTGTTGTGAGGAACTTCCTTGCCTTCGAGGAATTCCAGGATCTTTTCCGCCGCCTGTTCCGATTCGACGATCGGTGACTGGGTGGCGTTGCCCCAGAGCAGGCCCTTTTCCATCAGCGGGATGCCGGTGGGGGTGCAGTTCGACGCGGTGACGATCGTGTCGCCGGGCTTGTCGCCCACCTTCACGCCGAGCTGGTTGGCGGCCTGGATGATGCCCCCGGCCATGTAGTCGGCCATCCCGTAGGCACCCTGGACACCACCCTGGCTGCGGTACTTGGTGAACAGCTGGAGGGCGATTTTGCTCGATTCGACCGGGTCCCAGTTGCCGTCCTGGGGGTCGGTGACTTCGAATTCGGGATGTTCGGCCATCACTTCTTCGAAGGCTTCCATCCGGTCTTCGACGATCAGCGTGCCCATCGTGCCGGTGACGACGATGACGCGGCCTTTGTCGTAGCCCGCCTTTTCCATGCCTTCGATCAGGTTTTCGGCGGCGAATTTGCCGAGCGTGCGATTGTCGGCCACGATCTCGAAGTCGACGTATTCCTCGCCTTCTTCACCCAGACGGGCGTCGAGGTTGGCGGTCGCGATGCCGGCCGCTTTGGCCCGCGCCAGCGCCGGCACGATCGCGTCGGCGTTGGAGGCGAAGACGGCGATCAGGTCCGGTTTCGCGGCGATCGCCTGGTCCATGTGCTGGTTCTGCAGTTCGGGTTCGAAGTTGTCGGAGAGCTGGGTGACCTTGACCCCGCGTTCCCCGAGCAGCCGCTTCAGGTTTTCGTTGTATGCGTGGCAGTAGACGTTCGGCTCGCAGGTGACCAGCGAGACGGTCTTGCCTTCGACCGATTCGCCTGCTTCGCCCCCGTTCGAGGCCCCTTCTTCGTTCGACGCCGTTTCTTCGGTGCCGCCTTCTTCACTGCCGGTGCCGCCTTCTTCCGCGGCGCTGGGGCTGCTTTCGGCCGACGAGCTCGACGAACCGCCACCGCCACAGGCGGCGACCAGGACGCCCAGCACGAGCACGCCGAGACCCAGCGCGAGTAAACGAAGCCACGTCTGCTGACGCGGACTGCTGCTCCTCATCTCTCCTCCAATGTTCTTTTACCCAGACTTCAGCAAGAAGACCGCAAGCCCGGTCGGGTGGGGTCATCTCTCCAGCACTATTTAAAAGAGGTAACAGACGTGAAGGCCAAGTGCAAGTCTTGCTTCAAATTTCAAATTGTGCTTACACTGCTACTGCAAACTGCAGTCAACCGGAGGAGCAGGCACTTTGAGTCCGAACGACCATCAGCTCACGCCTACGGGGAAGAATCTGGACCTTTCTTTCCTGCAAACGCCGCATGAGCACGAACCGCGCCGCATCTACAGCACGACCGGCACCGACTGGCAGGCCCGGGTCGATTTCGAACGGATGCGACAGGACCGCCTGGCCCGCGCGCGGCTGAAGATGGAGGAGAACGACCTCGGGGCCGTCGTCTGCTTCGTCGGCGAGAACGTGCGCTACGTCACCGGCGTCTTCCAGGGCAACTGGAAGAACAACATCTTCATCCGTTATTGCGTCCTGCCCCGCGGCGGCGACCCGGTGCTGTTCGAGACGGCGGGCTCCGACCTCGAGTGCGCGAAGATCGACGCGCCTTGGCTGCAGGGCAACATCCGCCCGGCGATCACCTGGAAGTGGTCGGAGACGGCCGAGGAGATGATGGCCGACAAGATGGTCCAGTCGGTCAAGGACGTGCTGGTCGAGAACGGCGTCGAGAACGAGAAGATCGGCATCGACATCTACGACCCGAGCGCCGCGGTCGCCTTCGAGAAGGCCGGCCTGAAGACCACCAGCGCCTGGCCGGTGATGTCGAAGGCCCGCGTCGTCAAGACCCCGGACGAGCTCGAGTGCCTGAAGATCTCCTCGGCGATCGGCGACACCTCGTTCTGGAAAATCGAAAACGAATGGCTGAAGCCGGGCGTCCGGGAGTCCTACATCACGGCGAAGGTCAACGAGTACCTCTACGAGCAGGGCTTCGACTTCGTCTACGACATCATCGTCGCCTCGGGCGGCAACACCAGCCCCTACCGGCGCTGGCACACCGACAAGGTGATCCGCGAAGGCGACCTGGTGATCGTCGACCAGAACGCGGTCGGCCCGGGTGGCTACTTCGTCGACTTCGTCCGCACCTTCAAGTGCGGTGGCGGCAAGTGGACGGAGAAGGAAAAGGATCTCTACAAGGAGTGCTACGAGACCATGTACGCGGCGATCGAGATGATGAAGGCGGGGAACACCACCGCCCAGGTCGCCGAGAAGCTGCCGACCTACGCCGACGACGAGTTCGGCACCGTCACCCTGCAGCAGTTCGCGCACTCGATCGGCCTCTCCCTCTACGAGGGCATGTGGATCTCCCGTGCCTACTCGCTGGAGTATCCGGTGGAGCTGGAGGAGAACATGTACTTCGCCGCCGAGACGTTCGCCGGCCATCCCGGCCTGGAGCAGACCGTGCGGCTGGAGGAGAACCTCCTGGTGACCAAGGACGGGCCGGTGATCTTCACCAGGCACCCGTTCTACGACGAGATCCTCGCCGCCTAGTCAGATGCCGAAGAAGGTATTCGTTACCGACCACGTCTTCGGCGGCCTGGAGATCGAGCGCGAGACGCTCGAGCCCCTGGGCGCCGAGGTCGTGCTCTCGGCCTCGGCCGAGGAGGACGCGCTGGTCGAGGGGGCCGCGGGCGCCGACGCGCTCATGGTCTGCTTCGCCCAGCTCACCGCCCCGGTGCTTGAGGCGGCAGCCGGCAACGGCTGCAAGATCGTCTCCCGCTACGGGATCGGCATCGACAACATCGACGTCGCCAAGGCGACCGAGCTGGGCATGCAGGTGACGAACGTCCCCGACTACTGCCTCGACGAGGTCGCCGACCACGCGCTGGCGACGATGCTGGCGCTGGCCCGCGAGGTCGTCACCGGCGCGAACGTCGTCCGCGAGGGCGGCTGGGAGATCCCGCACGGGACCGTCCACCGGCTCCGCGGGCGCCGGCTGGCACTGCTCGGCGTCGGCCGGATCGGTCGTCGGGTGGTCGAACGGGCGCTGCCCTTCGGTCTCGAGGTGGTCGGCTACGACCCCTTCCTCACCGAGGAGGTTCCCGGGCTGAGGCAGGTCGCCGCCCCGAACGAGGCCGTGCGCGAGGCGGACTTCGTCTCCGTGCACGCGCCGCTGACCGACGCGACCCATCACATCATCGGCACCGAGCTGATCGAGGCGATGGAGCGGGCGCCGATCGTCGTCAACACCTCGCGCGGGCCGCTGGTCGACGCCGAGGCCGCCCTCGCCGGGCTCGAATCGGGCAAGCTGGGCGGCGTGGCCCTCGACGTGACCGAGCCGGAGCCGCTGCCCGAGGGCCATCCCCTGCGCAGGCACCCGCGCGCGCTCGTCACCCCGCACATGGCCTTCTATTCGGTCGAGGCGGAGGCCGAGCTGCAGTCGCGCGCCGCCGACGAGGTGGCCCGCTACTTCCGCGGCGAGGGTCCCCGCTGCCCGGTCAACGAGCCCGCATGAGCGAGCCCGCGGCAAGCTATCCGGACCTGCGCGGCAAGGTCGCCGTGGTCACCGGCGGCTCGAAAGGCATCGGTGCCTCGACCTGCGAGCTGCTGGTCGAAAACGGCGCCAAGGTGGCCGTCGTTGGCCGTAGCCAGGGCCCGATCGACGCGCTGGTCGAGCGGCTGGGGGAGGGCGCGATCGGGGTCAGCGCCGACTGCACCGACCCCGCCGCGCTGGCGCGGGTGCGCGCCGAGGCCGAGGAGCGCCTTGGACCGGTCGAGCTGCTCGCCCCGTTCGCGGGCGGCTTCGGCGCCTTCACCCCGGTCGCCGACATGAGCCTGGAGGAATGGCGGACGGTGATCGAGGACAACCTGACCTCGACCTTCATCACCGTCAAGGCCTTCCTCGACGGCATGCTGGAGCGCCGCGTCGGGTCGATCGTGACGATGTCCTCGATCTCGGCGCGCTTCCTCGACAAGCCGACCCAGGCCGCCTACGCGGCGTCGAAGGCGGGCGTGGTGATGTTCACCCGCCACCTGGCGCTGGAGGTCGGCGAGCAGGGGGTCCGGGTCAACTCGGTCGCGCCCGGGACGACGATGTCGGAGCGGATCGAGCGGATCATGACCGAGGAGGAAATCGAGCGCACCAAGGCGTTGTCGCCGCTGCGCCTGATGGGTATGCCGGAGGACACCGCGCACGCGACCGTCTTCCTGTTCTCCGAGGCGGCGCGGTGGCTGACCGGGGTGACGATCGACATCAACGGCGGCAGGGTGATGATGTGAGCGGCGGGGAGGCCGGTCACGGGAGAGGAGAGGAACATTGGGAACCGAGCTGCTCGACGCCCTCGCGGGGGCGGTCGAGGCCGACCTCGTCGTCGTCGACGGTCGCGTAGTCGACGTCCATAAGAAGGAAGTCCGTGACGGCGGGATCGCCGTCAAGTCCGGTCGCATCATCCGGGTTGGCGACGTCGGATCGCTGATCGGCGCCGGGACCCGGGTGCTGGACGCCCGCGGGCGGTTCCTGACGCCGGGGCTGATCGAGAGCCACGCGCACAGCTACCACGCCAACCTGAACATGACCGAGTACGGGAAGCTCTGCCTGCGGCGCGGGACGACCGCGGTCGCCGAGTCCTTCTACGGGCAGGGGCAGATCCGCGGCAAGGAGGCGGTCCGCTTCTTCTACGAGGAACTGCGGCGCACGCCGATCACGCTGCTCTTCCTGGTGCCGGTGCTCGCCTACCTGCAGAACCTCGAGCTCGGGCTCGAGGCGACGCCGGGGACGGTGACCGGCGACGACCTCTTCGAGATGCTCGACTGGGAGGGCTGCGTCGGGCTTGAGGAGCCGCCCTACATCCCGGTCGCCGAGCGCGATCCGGTGATCGTGCGGCTGATCGAGAAGGCGCTGTCCCAGGGCAAGGTGGTGATGGGCCACGCGGCCGGGCTGACCGAGGAGGAGCTCGACGGCTACGCCGCCTTCGGCATCACCGGGGACCACGAGCAGTTGACCGCCGAGGAAGCGGTCCAGCGAGTCGAACGGGGGATGATGGTCTCCACCCGCGAAACGCCGATCGCCCGCAACCAGCGCGACGTGCAGCGGGCGCTGACCGAGCTCGGCGCCGACCCGGCGATGTTCATGTTCTGCAGCGACGTCCCGGACGCGGTCACCTACGCGACCGTCGGCCACATCGACGAGTACATCCGGATCGCGGTGGAGGGCGGCATCGACCCGCTCGACGCGGTCGCGATGGGCTCCTACAACACCGCCCGCTACTACCGGGTCGACCACCTGGTCGGCAGCCTCGCGCCCGGGCGCCAGGCGGACATCCTGATGGTCGGTGACCTGGAGCGCTTCGACGTCCAGACCGTCGTCGCCAAGGGGACCGTGGTGGTCGACGACGGCGAGCATCGCCATGAGTTCCGCCGGCCGGTGTACCCGGCGTTCCTCAAGGGGACGGTGGGGCTGCGGCGGCCGGTCGAGGTCGAGGACCTGGCGGTGCGGGCGCCCGCGGGCGCCGCGGAGGTGACCGTGCGGGCGATCGGCGCCGAGTCGCTCCTCTCCGACGAACGCCGCTTCACGATGCCGGTGGCGGCCGACGGGACGGTGGCGGCGGACGTCGAGCGCGATGTCCTCAAGGTCGCGATGTGGGACCGCTACGGCCGCTGGGCGGAGCCCGCCGTCGCCTTCATGCAGGGCTTCAAGCTGAAGCGCGGGGCGATCGCCACCAGCTACAACCCCTTCTACAACAACGTGATGGCGCTGGGCACGAACGACGCCGACCTGGCGCTGGCGGCCAACACGGTGAACGAGCTCGGCGGCGCCTTCGTGGCCGTCGCCGACGGCGAGGTGCTGGGGGCGGTCCCGCTGCCGCTCGTCGGCCTCTTGTCCGACGGCGATGCCGATGAGGTCGTCCCCCAGCTGGAGCGGCTCTACGCCCAGGTGGCCGACGACCTCGGCTGCGCGATCGAGTGGCCCTTCCACAACTTCGCGTTCACCGCGGTGGTCGGGGAGCTGCCGATCTTGAAGATGTGCGACCGCGGCCTCTTCGACGTCGCCAAGCGGGAGCACCTGACGACGATCGTGGAGGAGGAGCGATGAGCGACGCGACCGGAAGCACCGAGCAGGACCTCGAGCGGATGCTCGAGATCGAGACCTTCCCACCGCCGGAGGCC